>NZ_JBIWJU010000006.1:0-423530 GCF_044765285.1 Streptomyces sp. NPDC102490 | reverse complement strand
TCGGATGCGGTGTTCGGGCAGGCGCCGCCGTCGGACGGCGTGTACCAACAGGCGTCGCCGTTGGACGGCGCGTACCGCCAGGTGTCGTCGTCAGGCGCCGCGTCCTCGCGGGCGGCGTCGTCGGATGCGGTGTTCGGGCAGGCGCCGCCGTCGGACGGCGTGTACCAACAGGCGTCGCCGTTGGACGGCGCGTACCGCCAGGTGTCGTCGTCAGGTGCCGCGTCCCCGCAGGCGTCGCCGTTGGAGGGTGGGTACCGGCAGGTGTCGTCGTCAGGTGCCGCGTCCCCGCAGGCACCGTCGTCGGAGGGTGGGTACCGGCAGGCGTCGGCGTTCGGCGCCGGGTACCCGCAGGTGTCGCCGTCGGAGGGCGGGTCGGATGCCGTGTACCCGCAGGCCCCGCCGTCGGACGGCGGGTACCGCTCGGCCCCGCCGTTCGACGCCGCGCGGCGGCACCCCCACGAGTCGCCGGCGGCGCGGACGCGGCGGCCCCGGGACATCGCGCCGGGCTGCCGGGACGTGTGGAGCGCGGACCCGGGGAACGGCGGCGCGGACCCGCATCCCGGGCTCGGCGCGGGGCTTCCGGAGCACGGCCCCTATCCGCACCCCGACGAGTCCGCCGGACCCGACGCCGGGGCGCCGTACCCCGCGTACCCGGCCCAGGACCCGTACGGCCCGCCCGGCGCCGCCTACGGCTGGACCGAGCCGCCCGCGCACGCGCCGCAGCGCACGACGCTGTGGCGTACCCCCTCACCGCCCCCGGAGCGGGGGTCGGCCGGTGACCCGGTCGACGTGCTCGCCGAGGCGGCCGGGGCCGATCCCGCGCGGATCGAGGGCTGGCTCGCCGCCATGACCCGGCTCGGGCTGCTGCGCCCCGACGCGGGCGGCCGCCCCCGCTACGCGCACCCGCTGCTGCGCGACGCCGTACTGAGCGGCTGGCCCCGGCCGCGCCGCGAGGCCGTGCACCGGGCGGCGGCGGAGGCGATGCTGCGCCGCGGCGACCGGGTCGAGGCGGTCGCCCGGCACCTGCTGCGCACCCCGGCCGTCGGCCGGTCCTGGGCGCTGCGCGTGCTGCGCGACGCCGTGACCGTCGCTGTGCACGACGCGCGGCCCGCCGACGCCGTCCGCTACCTGAGCCGGGCCCTGGACGAGCCGCTGACCGACGACCTCCGGCAACGGCTGCTGACCGAACTGGGCTCCCTGGAGTACGCGTCGGCCGACACCCCGGCCGCCATCGCGCGGCTCGCCGAGGCCCAGCACCTGCCGGCCGACCCCCGCAACCGGGTACGTACCGCCGTCGCCCTCGGCACCGCCCTGGCCGGGCGCGGTGAGATCCGTACCGCGATGGAGGTGCTGCGCCGCACCGAGGGCCGGCTGTCCGGCCACCCGGGCCTGGCCCGCACCGTGCAGACCGCCACCGCGCTGCTGTCCGACGAGGACCTGGCGACCCGGCAGGAGGTGTACCGGTGGCTGTGCGAGACCGGCCGGCACTCCCCGGAACTGGTCGGCACCGCCGGACAGGCCCTGCTGGTGCGGTACGCGGCGACGGCCGCGCTGATCTCCGCCGACGAGGCGATGGCCCGGGTGCGGGACCTGCTCGCGCAGCCCACCGACCCGCTCGCCGAGCCCTTCCTGCTCGGCACGGCCGCCGCGGTCGCCCAGTGGGCCGACGAACTCGACGAGGCCGAGCGGCTCGTGGAACGCGGCCTGGCCGGACAGCACCCCGCCCTGCTGCACCCGATGCACCACGCGCTGCTCAACACCCGCGCCGACATCGTTGCCGCCCGCGGCGACCACGCCCGGCTGCTCGCCCTCGCCGCCGACCCCGGGCCCGGCCCCGGCCCCGGCCCCACCAACCGGGACGCCCACGCCCTGATGGCCCTGGTCCACACCGGCCGCACCGACGAGGCACTGCGCCACGCCGACCGCTTCGACCTGCGCGAGGTGCCGGAGAACTGGGAGCTGAACCGCTACCTGTACGCGCGGGGCGTGCTGCGTGCCGCCACCGGCGACCCGGCGGGCGCCCTGCACGACTTCCTGGAGTGCGGACGCCGCCAGGCGGCCCGCGAGGTGATCAGCCCCGTCGTCACCCCGTGGCGGACCGCCGTCGCGGAGTGCCGGCTGGCGCTGGGCGGCGGCCCCGAGGCGCTGGCCCTGGCGACGGAGGAACTGCGGCTGGCCCGGGTGTGGAACACCCCGCGCACCGTGGGCCGCGCCCTGCGCGTGCTGGGCACCGCGACCGGCGGGCGGCGCGGCCTCGAACTGGCCGAGGAGGCCGTACGGACCCTGCGGGACGCGCCCGCCGACACCGACATGGAGCTGATCCCCGCGCTGCTCGCCCAGGGCCGCCAGCTCCTCGACGCGGGCGAACGCGGACGCGCCAGGGCCCGGTTGCGCGAGGCGGCGGAACTGGCCGAACGCAAGGGCGCCCTGCGCTGGCTCACCCTGGCCGGGCAGGCCCTGCGCGAGGGCGGCGCCCGCGGCTCGGTGGCGTCCCGCACCGGCGCCGGGGCGCTGACCGGCAGCGAGCGCCGGATCGCCGAACTGGCCGCCGACGGCCGCACCAACACCGAGATCGCCGACCTGCTGCATCTCGCCCGGCGCACCGTGGAGACCCACCTGACCAGCACCTACCGCAAGCTGCGGATACGGCGCAGGACGGAACTGCCGGGCGCCCTGGAGCGCGGCGTACGCGAACGGGAGCCGCACCCCGACACCCGCTGCTGAGGACCGCCGGTGACTTCCGCGGTCCTCACAGGGCGCGCAGCAGCCGTCCGATCTCCAGCTGCTCCGTCTCCAGCGGGTCGCCGTCCTCGACGTTCCACAGGCTGTTCTGGAGCACGCGGCCCAGCGACCAGGCGCGGGCCCGCTCCCGGTCGAGGCCGAGGACGTCGGTCAGGGCGTCGAACCGCCACCGGGTCTCGTCCGGGTCGTAGCGGTTGTCCAGGGCGGGCAGCAGGTCGAACCCGGGGTCGCCGGCCAGCGGCTTGGGGTCGATGGCCAGCCAGGGGGCGCGGTCCGCGGCGAGGACGTTCTCGTAGTGCAGGTCCCAGTGCAGCAGCCGGTCGCCCGGCTCGTCGGCGACCTCGCGCACGGCCGCGGCGCAGTCGGCGACCAGCCGCCGGTCCGCCGGGTCCGGGATGCGCTCCAGCGTGTCGGGCGTCCGCTCCAGCATGCCCCGCGCGACGTCCCCGAGGCGGCGCACACCGGGCGGGGCGGGCGTCGCGGTGAGGTGGGCCAGCAGCCGGGCGATGACCAGGACGGCCTCGCGGGAGTCCTCGACGTGGCTGAGCATCCGGCCGGAGTCCAGGCGCTCCAGGAGCATGGTGCCGGTGGCCGCGTCGTGGTCGAGCAGCCGCACCGCGCCGTCCCCGTCCCACACCCGCAGCGCGAGGGGCTCGCCCTCGGTCTCCGCGTCGAGGATCTGGAGCTTCAGCACGGCCTCGGTACCGTCCCGGCGCACGACCGGCAGCACCAGTGCCGCCCATCCGTGCATCGAGGGCCCGTCCAGCCGCAGCTCCCACCGCTCCAGGAACCCGGCCGCCAGCGCGGGCAGCCCGTCGACGAAGGCCCGCCCGGCCTCCCCGTTGTACTTCGCCTGCGCGGCCACGAGTCGTTCGGGTACGTCGATCACACCGCCGGACGCTACCGGCGAGCGGGGCCCGCGGTCACGCGGATATCCCCTCAGCCCACCGGCTCCCGCACCGCCCGCTCGGCCGGCAGCCCGTGCTTCGGCGCCTTCGCCGTCACCATCACCCCGGCGACCAGCCCCGCGAGGAGCATGACGCCGGCGGCCACCCAGATCGCCACCGTGTACCCGTGCACGATCCCCTCCCGCACGATCAGCTCCCGCTGGGAGGGATCGGTGAGGTGCGCCGTGATCCACGACGCGCTCGTGCTGGTCGCGATGGTGTTGAGCAGAGCCGTGCCGATCGAGCCGCCCACCTGCTGCGAGGTGTTGACCGTCGCGGAGGTCACGCCGGAGTCCTTCGGGGCGA
This sequence comes from Streptomyces sp. NPDC102490, assembly GCF_044765285.1. Lineage (NCBI taxonomy): Bacteria > Bacillati > Actinomycetota > Actinomycetes > Kitasatosporales > Streptomycetaceae > Streptomyces > Streptomyces sp. NPDC102490. The sequence continues at coordinate 419,535 of NZ_JBIWJU010000006.1, read as the reverse complement.
CCCCCGCGGTGGCCGTGGAGAACACCGGCATGAAGGTCAGGCCCATGCCGAGGCCCATCAGGAGCAGCGCCGGGAGGATCTCGGAGGCGTACGCCGAGTGCACGGTGATCCGGGTGAGGATCACCATGCCGCCGGAGGCGAGGAGCATGCCGGGGACCATCAGCATGCGCGGGCCCACGTGCGGCAGCAGCCGGGCCGAGATCTGGGTGGAGCCCACGACGATCGCGGCGGTCAGCGGCAGGAACGCCAGGCCGGTCCGCACCGGGGAGTAGCCGAGGATGACCTGGAGGTAGTAGGTCATGAACAGGAACAACCCGAACATGCCGATGACCGCCAGCATCATCGTCAGGAAGCACCCGGCGCGGTTGCGCTCCCGGATGACGTGCAGCGGCAGCAGCGGCGTCGCCGCCCGGGTCTGCCACCACACGAAAGTGGCCAGCAGCACCACGGCCAGGCCGAACAGCGCCAGCACCAGCGGGTCGGTCCAGCCGCGCGGCTGGGCCTCGCTGAAGCCGTAGACGAGGGCGACGAGACCGCCGCAGCCGAGGACCACACCGGGCACGTCGAGCCGGGCGTCGGCATGTCCGGGCCGGTCGTGCAGCAGGACGAAGGCGCCGATCACCGCGACGACGGCGATGGGGATGTTGACGTACAGGCACCAGCGCCAGTTCAGGTACTCGGTGAGCACGCCGCCGACGATGAAGCCGATCGCCGAACCGCTGCCGGCCAGCGCGCCGTAGATGCCGAAGGCCTTCCCGCGTTCCCTCGGGTCGGTGAAGGTCGTCGTCAGCAGGGACAGCGCGGACGGCGCGAGGACGGCGGCGAAGACGCCCTGGAGGGCGCGGGCGCCGAAGAGCATCGCCGAGGTCGTGGCGGCGCCGCCGATCGCGGAGGCGACGGCGAAGCCGATCAGCCCGATGACGAAGGTGCGTTTGCGTCCCACCAGGTCCGCGACCCGCCCGCCGAGCAGCAGCAGACCGCCGAACGCGAGGGTGTACGCGGTGATCACCCACTGCCGGTTGGCGTCGGAGATGCCCAGGTCGCGCTGCGCCGAGGGCAGCGCGATGTTCACGATCGTCGCGTCGAGGACGACCATCAGCTGGGCCAGGGCGATCACCACCAGCCCCCACCAGCGGCGGGGGTCGGCCTCCGCCGGCGCGGCGGGTCCACCTGTCGGGGAGCCACTCATCTGGCCAGAAGACCACGGATCGGGACGTATCGCATCCCCGTCGCGCGGCCCGCGCCGCTCGTCGTCGGTCATGGCTCCAGGACCACCTTTCCGGTCGTCGCCCGGTTCTCCAGGGCGCGGTGCGCGGCGGCGGCGTCGGCCAGCGGGAAGCGCCGCACGGCCGGGACGAGCCGCCCCTGCGCGGCCTCGGCGAGGGCGCGCAGTTCGAGGGTGCGTACGGGGTCGGCGCCGCCGGCCTGCCGCATCATCACGGGGCCGAGCACCTGCTGGGAGACGCCGTCGACGAGGTACGGGGTGCCGTCGCGCAGGCCCTCGCCCGACCAGCCGAAGACCAGGTGCCGCCCGCCGGGCCCGAGCAGGGCGACGGCCTCGCGGGCCACCTCCCCGCCGACGCCGTCGAAGACGACGGTCGCCGCCCGGCCACCGAGGTGGGCGCGGACCTTCGCCGGCCACCCGGGTTCCCGGTAGTCGACGGCGAGATCGGCGCCGTTCGCGGCGACCAGCGCGGTCTTCTCCGGGCCGCCGGCGAGCCCGACCACCGTGGCGCCGGTGTTCTTCGCGTACTGCACCAGCAGGGTGCCGATGCCGCCCGCGGCGGCCGGGACCACGGCCACCGCGCCGGGACCCAGCTCGGCGAACTGCACGATACCCATCGCCGTACGCCCGGTGCCGACCATGGCGACGGCCTCGGCGAAGTCCAGGGCGGCGGGGATCTCGTGGACGCGGGCGAGGTCGGCGACGGCGAGTTCGGCGTAGCCGCCGGGCGCGAAGCCGAGGTGGGCGACCACGCGCCTGCCCAGCCAGCCGTCCGGCGTGCCCGCCCCGAGGGCGTCGACGACGCCGGCCACCTCGCGCCCGGGGATCGTGGGCAGCTCGGGAAGCGCGGGCGCCGGGCCCTGGAGGCCCTCCCGCAGGGCGGTGTCCAGGAGGTGGACGCCCGCCGCGCGGACGGCGACGCGGACCTGGCCGGGGCCCGGCACCGGGTCCTCCACCTCGTCCAGGACGAGGTTCCCGGCCGGGCCGAAGGCGTGCAGTCGGATGGCGTGCATGACGGTCCCCCAGGGGAAGAGTGCGCGGCTACGGGCTGCTGTGGACCCCACCCAACGACCTCAAGCGTGCTTGAGGTCAAGCTCGCGCCGGCCGAGGGCGAGGGAGACCGCCGTCAGGGCGCTGTTGAAGGAGACCTCGGAGAGCAGCCCGGGGGAGGCGACCTGGTCACCGGCGAGGTACACGCCGTCGCCGCGATCGACGGCGGGCCGGTCGCGCCAGGTGGTGCCGGGCAGGTCGACGGCGCCGGTACGGCCGTTGGCGACCGCGTCGCGCCGCCAGGTCAGCCGCTCGCGCCAGCCGGGGAACCCCAGGTCGAGCAACTGCTCGGCCCGTGCGGTGCCGTCGGCCTTCGACTCGTGCGGCGCGAGCGGGAGCTGTCCCTGGATCAGCTGCTCGCCCGCCGGTGCGAGCGTGCGGTCCTGCGCCGTGAACCGCTCGATCCACCCCGGCGCGTCCAGGTCGGAGACGGCGAAGGCGTCGCCGCGCCGGGTCCGTACGGCCAGGTCGACCAGGGCGGTGCGGCCGCTGGGCCAGGTCAGCGAGGGGTCGTCCAGCAGGCGGCGGGCCGCGTCGAGGGAGGTGGCGACGATGACCGGGGTGTCGGTGGGCAGGGCGTCCACCCGGGAGAGCGTCTCCATCCGGACCCCGAGGTTCCAGGCCAGCGCGGCCATCCGGTCCACGACCCCGCCCCAGCCGCCGCGCGGGTAGTGCGCCTCGGGCGGCAGCTTGGCGGCCCGGCGCAGCCGCTCCTGCACGAAGGCGGCGGACAGCGACCCCGGATCGTGGTGGAACAGCGCCACCGCGCTGTAGTGGGCGGCGGCCCGCGCGCCCTCCTCGCCCGCGATCCCGGTCGCCCAGGTCAGGAAGTCGGTGTCGACGGGGGCCGGTTCGACCCCCGGGCGCAGCAGCTTCAGCATGGCGAACGGCGGGGTGCGGCGCAGCGCCCCCTTGTGCCGCAGCCGCAGCCGGGCCGCCTCCAGCGGCGGGAGCGGCGCGAGCGGGCCGATCAGGTCGCGTCGGCGCAGCCAGGCCCAGTGCGGGCCGCCGTTGTAGAGGGCGTGCGGGCCGTCGTTGGTCCGGTAGGGGCCGTCGGCGGTCCGGGCCCGTCCGCCGAGCGTGTGGTGGGCCTCGTGGACGGTGACCTTGGCACCCGCCTCGGCGGCGGTGATGGCCGCGGTCAGTCCGGCGAAGCCGCCGCCGATGACGGTGATGCGATGCATGACTCGGGTTCTCCCTCGGATCGGGGTCGCGGTCGGGTCGCCGTGCGCGGCGCCTGTCTGCCCGTACGACGTCCGAGGGGGTGCCGGATGTGACATGCGGCCCGGAGGAAAGGCGGTCCCGCAGGTGGGACGGGTTGTCAGTGGCGGGGTGCAGCATGGGGCCATGGCGAGGAGAGCGGCGGGCACGGCGGGCGGGCGCGGTACGACCACGGTGCGCGGGGCGAGGCGCCCCCAGCTGCGGCTGCCGCCGCTGGAGCCGTACGGGGACGGCGGCGGACTGGAGCCGGACGGGGACTACGACGCGCTGGAGTTCCGGGAGACGGACCTCACCGGCCAGGACGGCGCGGGCGCCCGCTTCATGGACTGCGCGCTGACGGGCTGCGCGCTGGACGAGGCGTCGCTGCCCCGGGCCCGGCTGCTCGACACCCGCCTCACCGGCGTCCGGGGCGTCGGCACGAATCTCGCGGAGGCGACCCTGCGCGACGTCGAGCTGCTCGACGCCCGCCTCGGCGGCACCCAGCTGCACGGGGCCGTGCTGGAACGGGTCCTGGTCCGGGGCGGCAAGATCGACTTTCTCAACCTGCGCCGGGCCCGCCTCAAGGACGTCGTCTTCGAGAGCTGCGTTCTGGTCGAGCCGGACTTCGGGGGCGCCCGCCTGGAACGGGTCGAGTTCGTGGACTGCGCCCTCAAGGACGCCGACCTCAGCGCGGCCACCCTCGTCGACGTCGACCTGCGCGGCGCCGCCCCGCTGGAGCTGGCCCGCGGCGTGGACCGGCTCTCGGGCGCGGTGATCAGCCCCGCCCAGCTCCTCGACCTCGCCCCGGTGCTCGCGGCGGAGCTGGGGGTGCGGGTGCTGGCGGAGGGGTAGGGCGGGTCCGGCGGATCACGCGTGGGCGCGTGCCGCGGTGAGGGCGCGTGCCGCGGTGAGGGCCCGCCGCCTGAGGCCGCCGAACAACACCATCGTGGTGGCGGCCAGGACGTCGTCCCCGTCGATGGTCCGCCGGTCCCCCGTGCGGGTGGACAGGGCCCCGAGGAGATCCTTGGGGAACGGGAGCGCGGCCGCTTCGTCCGGCGTCCCCAGGACGACCGTGCCGAAGCGTTTGAGCCCGCCGTCGCGGACGACCACGGCCGCGCCCCGGGCGAGGTCCGTCAGGAACACGCTCGCGATGCCGTCCAGGTCGCGGACCACCCTGGGGGCGGCCGTCGTCCCCAGGCTCCGCAGCAGCCTCCTGACCCCGGCCTCGAACCGGTGGGCACCGGCCACGGCACTCGGTGTGCGCGGCCCCCTGCGCTGACGAAGGGGGACGAGGACACCGTCGGCGTCGTACAGGTCACCCATCCGGCAGCGGAACGTCGGGCTGTGCTCGTACCACGGGCCCCCCACCTGCAGCTCGACGTCGCGGTCGGTCGCCGAGATCAGGTCCCCGGGTATCAGCTTCTTCCGGGACTGCTCCGCCGCCGCCCTCCGCGCGCCGTCGACGATCTCCGTCAGCACCGTCCGCGTCACCGACGCGGCGGCCCACGCGGCCGACCGGGAGACGTGCAGCGGGGTCACGTCCCGGAACACCGCTTTGACGAGGGCGGGCCTGAACGGCTCGGGCCGTGCGGTCGTCATCGGAAGTGACGCTCCTTGCTGTCTAGGCGGAGGGCATCCGCGGGAAACGGGACTGGAGGGTCCACACGGCCGGGTTGTCCGCCAGGTCCTCGTGCAGGTCGGTGAGGTCGGCGAGCAGGTCGTGCAGGAAGTCACGGGCCTCGCGGCGCAGTTCGGTGTGGGAGAAGGACAGCGGGCGTTCGGTCTCGGGCAGCCACTCCGCCTCGATGTCGACCCAGCCGAAGCGGCGCTCGAAGAGCAGGCGGTCGGTGGACTCGGTGAAGTCCAGCTCCGCCCGCTGGGGCCGCGCGGCCCGGGAGCCCGCCGGGTCCCGGTCGAGGTGCTCCACGATGTCGCACAGCGCCCAGGCGAAGTCGAGCACCGGCACCCATCCCCAGGCTGTGGACAACTCCCGGTCCGCCGTGGTGTCGGCGAGGTACACGTCCCCGCAGAACAGGTCGTGGCGCAGGGCGTGGACGTCCGCGCGCCGGTAGTCCGTCTGCGGCGGGTCCGGGAAGCGGGTGGAGAGGGCGTAGCCGATGTCGAGCACGCAGATGATGGTGTCACGGACCGCCTGGACCGGTGCGACGCCCGCCACCGCTTCGTCCTCGGCCCTCTCCGACCTGGACCGATCCGGGCGGCCGGGACCGGCGGCCGGATAGGTTGCCCCCGTGATCCTGACCCCGCTGCCCCTCACCCCCGACCACGACATCCCTGGCCCCGTCCTCACCGAACTCACCGCCCTCTACGCCTCCCAGCGCGCCTTCCACGCGCTCAGCGGCGACTTCCCCGACCCGGACGACATCCGCCCGGAGCAGGTGGCGGCCGCGCTCGCCGGTGAACTGGCGCGGCCCGGCGCCGAGGTGCTGCTCGCCCGGGACGCGGGCCGGCTGGCCGGGATCGCGGTGACGCTCGCCCGGCACCCCGACCGGTCCGACCCGGACCCGTGGATCGGGCTGCTGATGGTGGACGCGGGCCTGGCGCGGCAGGGACACGGCAGGCGGCTCGTGTCGCTCGTCGAGGACCGGTTCCGCGCCGCGGGCCGCACCGCCGTACGGCTCGCCGTCCTCGACGGCAACACCGCCGCGCTCGCCTTCTGGACCGCCCTCGGCTACACCGTCCTGGACCACCGCCGCGACCTCGGCGCCGGCCGCCCGTGCACGGTGCTGCGCAGGGAACTGGAGAGCGGCACCCCGCGCACCCCGCGCCGCGCCGCCCGCGTCGCGGTGCTCGACCCCGAGGGCGCGGTCTTCCTCCTGCGCTACGACAACGTCGAGGTCGGCGTGTACTGGGCGATGCCCGGGGGCGGCCTGGAGGCGGACGAGAACCCCCGCGAGGGCGCCCTGCGCGAGGTGCGCGAGGAGACCGGCTGGACCGACCTGGAACCGGGCCCCCTGCTCTGCACCTGGGAACACGACTTCACCCACCTGAGCGTCGGCCCCGTCCGCCAGTACGAGCACATCTACGTCGCCCGGGGCCCCCGCCGCGAGCCCACCGGACCCGACCTCGCCGCCGCCCACGCCGCGGACGGCATCCTCACCTGGCGCTGGTGGAGCCGCGCCGAACTCGCCGAGGCGCCCGAGCCGCTCTGGCCGCCGGACCTGGCCCTGCTGCTCGACGGCTTGGACGGCTTGGACGGCTTCGACGGCTCCGAGGGCTCCCGGGGGTGAGACGGCCGCGGGGGCGGCGGTTCACGGCGTGTCCGGCCGGCCGTCCCCGCGCAGCCAGTCCGCCCAGATCTGCGAGAAGTCATCGTCCGGCGCCGACTTCTCCACGTACGCCGTGAAGTCCCCGGTGTCCGCGTTGCCGTGGCGGTGGGCGGCGGCCCAGCCGTGCAGCAGGTCCCAGAAGGCGTCGTCGCCGACCGTCTCGCGGATCTTGTGCAGGACCATCGCGCCCCGCTGGTAGACCGGGCTCTCCGAGAGGTGCGCCGCGTCGGGCGGGTCCGCGGGCGGGAACGCCCAGATCGAGTCGTTCGCGTCCGCGTCGTCGTAGTACGTGCCGTCGTAGAGCGCGTCGAAGGTCTCCTGGGCGGTGTCGCCGCCGTGGTCCTCCTCCCACAGCCACTCCGCGTAGGTGGCGAAGCCCTCGTTCAGCCACATGTCCCGCCAGGTCTTCGGGCTGACGGAGTTCCCGTACCACTGGTGGGCGAGTTCGTGGACGAGCAGGACGGTGTCGGGAGCGCCCGGGAAGTAGGGCCGGTTCTGGGTCTCCAGGGCGTACTCGGCGTCCTCGTCGCGGTCGACGATCGCGCCGGTGGAGGAGAAGGGGTAGGGGCCGAAGTTCTCCTGCGCCCAGTCGATGATCTCGGGGAGCCGCTTCAGGACCTTCCGGCTCGCGTCGGCCTGGGTCGGGTCGACGGCCGTGTACACCGGCAGGCCGTCGTCCGTGGTGGAGCGGGCGGTCTCCCACTCGCCGACGGCGACGGTGACGACATGGCTCGCCATCGGCTCGGCGGTGTGCCAGGTGAACGTCGTACGGCCGTCCCGGGTCCGCTCGTCGCGCAACTCGCCGTTGGAGACCACGCCGAGGCCCTCCGGCACGGTCATCGCCAGGTCGTACGTCGCCTTGTCGGAGGGGTGGTGGCTGCCGGGGAACCAGGCCATCGAGCCCGTCGGCTCACCCAGCCCGACCGCGCCGTCGGCGGTGGGCAGCCAGCCCTCCTCGGAGTCGTCGGGATCGGTGATCGTCTCCGGCTCGCCCGAGTACCGGACCCTCACGCGGAACGTCTCCCCCTTGGTCAGCTCCTCGGCCGGGCGGACGGTCAGCTCCTGTCCGGCCCGGTTGAAGCGGGCGTCCCGGCCCTCGACGGTGACCGACTCGACGTCCAGGCCCTTGAGGTCGAGGTCGAAGGCGGACAGGTCCCGGGTCGCGCGGGCGGTGATCGTCGCGCTGCCGCTGAGACGCCCGGCCTCGGCGTCGGTATCGGGGTCGTAGTCCAGGACCAGGTCGTAGTGGCCGATGTCGTAGCCGCCGTTGCCCGCCTTGGGGAAGTACGGGTCGCGCACGCCCGAGCCGCCGGGGGTGCCGTCGACCGCGCCACCGCCACTGCACGCCGCGAGGGCGAGGACGGTGGCGGCGGCTACGAGGAGACGGGGGGTGGGGGTGCGCACCACGTGATCCTATGGGGCGTTTCACGTGAAACGCCCGCTGGGGCCGCCTGTTGGGGCCCGCCCGCCGGGTCGCTGACCCCCGCTCAGTTCAGCGCCGCCGCGCCGGCCTGGGCGAACTTCTCGTCCAGGGTGCCGGACGGAGCACCCGCGACACCGATGCCGGCGATCGGCGCCTTGCCCGCGGTGACCGGGACACCGCCGGCCAGGAACAGGGTGCCCGGGATGTCCTTCAGGTTCGGGGCGTTCTTCAGGCGGCCCTCCAGCTCACTGGTCGGGGCGTTCCAGGAGACGGCCGTGTACGCCTTCCGCTCCGCCGACTCGTAGGACTGCGGACCGGCGCCGTCACCGCGCAGGGTGACGATCGTGTTGCCGTTGCGGTCGACGACCGCGACCGTGACCCGCTGGCCCTCCTTCTCGGCGGCCTTCAGCGCGGCCTGCGCGGCCTCGGTGGCGGCGTCGGTCGTCAGGTGCGTGGAGGTGGTGGTGTCGCGCTTGCCGGCCGCGGCGGGGGCGGCGGACACCGCGGCGTCCTGGGCGGCCTCGGGCGCGGAGGCGTTCGCGGCCACCGTGCCGAAGGTGCCGGCGGCGACGGCGGCGAGCACGGCACCGCCGGTGGCGAGGCGGGCACGACGGGAGAGGGTCTTCTTCATGGTGGTCTGCTCCTCGGGGTGAGGTCGGGCGGGTTCGTGCTCTCCACTCTCCGGCCCGTACCGGGGGCGCGCGGTCGCCGTTCCGGCTGCTCGTGGGCGACGGAACGGGCGACGGCGGGGTCGTCCGATCGGTTGACCCACGGGGCGTCCGAAGAGGGCACCATGGGAGTGTTCGCGCAGCTCAGCGGTCCTCTGCGGCACGTTGGGGAGCAGCGCGGCAGGAGAGACGGGCCAAAGGAGGCGGGTGACGGATGCCGAAGCCGTACGACCACCCGGACACCCGGTGGCTCGGGGCCGTCATGCACGGGGCGTTCTTCCTGCTGCTCGGCGGTGCCCTGGCCCGCTTCCTGCTGCGCCACCCCGGGGAGCCCCGCACCCCGTGGATCATCGCCCTGTCCCTCGCCCTCGCCTTGCTGCACCTGCTCGGGCCCGCCCTCAGCGGGCCCGCGCCGTCCGCTCCCGCCGTCCCGCCCGCCCGGCGGCGCCTGGCCTGGCTGGGCCTGGTCGTCGTGGTGTGGATGGTGCTGGTCGTGCTGGCGCCCAGCTTCGCCTGGTGCGCGGTGCCCCTCTTCTACACCGGCCTGCGCACCCTGCCCGCCCGGGCGGCGCTGGTCCTGGTCACCGTCCTGACGGTGTTCGTCGTCGCCGCGCAACTGCGGCTCGCGGGGGGCTTCGACCCCAACCTGCTGCTCGCCCCGCCCGCCGTCGCCGCCATCGCCGCGGCCGTGTTCCTGCACACCGAACGGCAGGCCGCCCGGCAGCGCGCCCTGATCGACGACCTGATCCGCACCCGCCGCGAACTGGCCGCCTCCGAACGCCGCGAGGGCACCCTCGCCGAACGCCAGCGGCTCTCCATGGAGATCCACGACAGCCTCGCCCAGGGCCTGTCCAGCCAGCGGATGCTGCTCCAGGCCGCCGAGCGGGTCTGGGAGTCCGACCCGGGCAAGGCCCGCACCCACGTCCGGGGCGCTGCCTCCGTCGCCGAGCACAACCTGGCCGAGGCCCGCCGCTTCGTCCACGACCTGGCCCCGGCCGACCTCGCCCGCGGCGGCGGACTGGAGGCGGCGCTGCGGGCGCTGGCCGCGCGGGAGTCCGGCGACCGGCTCACCGTCCGCGTCCACGTCGACGACGGCGCCCGCGTCCCGCCGCTGCCCGACCGCGTCCAGTCGGCGCTGCTGCGCATCGCCCAGGGCGCGCTGGCCAACGTCCGGGAGCACGCGGGCGCGACCAGCGCCGCGCTCAGCCTCACCCTGCTCGACGACGAGGTCGTCCTGGACGTCACCGACGACGGGCACGGCTTCGACCCGGCGGCGCCCACCGACGCCCCCGCCGGGATGCGCGGGCACGGACTGCCCGCCATGCACGCCCGGTTGCGCCAGCTGGGCGGCACCCTGACCGTCGAGTCCGCGCCCGGCGAGGGCACCGCCCTGTCCGCAGCCGTCCCCCTGGACCCGCCCCGAACCGACCCGGCGGACCCGCCGGACCCGGCCGACCCGCAGGAGGCACCCCGATGACCGACCCGGCAGACGGCGGGCCCGCCCCCGTGCGCGTCCTGGTCTGCGACGACCACGTCGTCGTACGCGCCGGACTGCTCGCCCTGCTCGACAGCGCCCCCGGCATCGAGGTGGTCGGCGAGGCGGGCACCGGTGAGGAGGCGCTCGCGCTCGCCGCACGGCTGGCGCCGGACGTCGTCCTGATGGACCTTCAGCTCGGCGCGGGCATCGACGGCGTGGAGACCACCCGCCGCCTCACCACGGGCACCGGCCGCACGCCGCACGTCCTCGTCCTGACCACGTACGACACCGACGCCGACATCACCCGCGCCATCGAGGCGGGCGCGACCGGCTACCTGCTGAAGGCCGAACGCCCCGAGGAACTGTTCGCCGCCCTCCACGCCGCCGCCCAGGGCCGTACCGCCCTGTCCGGGCCGGTCGCGGGCCGGGTCATGGCCAACCTGCGCAAGCCGCGCCCCGCCCTCACCGACCGCGAGCGCGACATCCTGGCCCAGCTCGCCACCGGCCTCGGCAACCGGGAGATCGCCCGCGCCCTGTTCATCAGCGAGGCCACGGTGAAGACGCATCTGCGCCGGATCTACGACAAGCTCGGCGTCGACACCCGCGCGGGCGCGGTCGCGGTGGCCAAGGAGCAGCGCCTGCTGCCGTGAGGGACGCCGAAGGCCCCCCGGCCGGACGTCCGGGGGGCCTTCGTACGGGAACGAACGGGCGGTGAACGTCAGACGTTCACGCCGAAGTCCTGGGCGATGCCCACCAGGCCCGAGGCGTAGCCCTGGCCGACGGCGCGGAACTTCCACTCGGCGCCGTTGCGGTACAGCTCGCCGAAGACCATGGCGGTCTCGGTGGCCGCGTCCTCGGACAGGTCGTAGCGGGCGATCTCGGCGCCGCCGGCCTGGTTGACGATGCGGATGTAGGCGTTGCGCACCTGGCCGAAGTTCTGCGAGCGGTTCTCCGCGTCGTAGATCGAGACCGGGAAGACGATCTTCTCGATGTCGGCCGGCAGACCGGCCAGGTTGACGTTGATCGCCTCGTCGTCGCCGGCGCCCTCGCCGGTGCGGTTGTCACCGGTGTGGACGATCGTGTTGTCCGGCGTCTGCTTGTTGTTGAAGAAGACGAAATGGGCGTCGGAGTAGACCTTGCCCTGCGTGTTGACCGCGATCGCGGAGGCGTCGAGGTCGAAGTCGGTGCCGGTGGTGGTGCGGACGTCCCAGCCGAGGCCCACGGTGACTTCGGTCAGGCCCGGAGCCTCCTTGGTGAGCGAGACGTTGCCACCCTTGGACAGGCTTACAGCCATTGTTGGGAGTCCCTTCCCTCGTTTACGTACGGCAAGAAAGCTACAGCTACCACCATGAACGACGAGAGGGGTCCACAAGGTTCCGCCTCTCTTTACTTTCTTTACCGAGACCGAGACCGAGACCGAGAGCGGCACCGGGACCTGAACGGGTCCGGGATATTCGGGTGACGCGGGCCGTCCGCGGGCGGGACCATGGACGGCATGTCCGGTCCCCATGTCATCCGCGGCTCCGTCTCCCTGCCCGAGGCCGAGCTGGTCTGGCGTTTCTCGCGCTCCTCGGGGCCCGGCGGGCAGCACGTCAACACCACGGACACGGCGGTGGAGCTGCGCTTCGACCTGGCGCGGACCGACGCCCTGCCCGAGGTGTGGAAGCGGCGGGCGTTGGAGCGGCTGGCCGGGCGCCTGTCCGACGGGGTCGTCACCGTCCGCGCCTCCGAGCACCGCTCCCAGTGGCGCAACCGGGAGGCCGCCGCCGTGCGCCTGGCCGCCCTCCTCGCCGAGGCCACCGCGCCGCCGCCCAGGCCCCGCAGGCCGACCCGCATACCGCGCGGCATCAACGAACGCCGGCTGCGGGAGAAGAAGCAGCGCTCGCAGACCAAGCGGGGGCGCTCCGCGCGGGACTGGGACTGACCGGCGGGGGACGCGTCTCAGTCCAGCTCCAGCACGCCGACCGTCTCCTCCTCGGCCTTCTCCCCGTTCGGACGGAAGCCGAGGCCCAGGTAGAAGTTCTCGGGACCGTCCTCGCCGGGGTGCCAGGTGACGAAGCACTCCCTGCCGCCGCGGCGCCGGATCTCGGCAGCCACCGACTCCACCGCGAAGCGGCCGTACCCCCGGCCCTGCTCCCCGGCGGCGATGTTCAGGCGCCACAGCCCCGAGCGCAGCGCGCTGCCGTCGTCGTACCAGTCGATGCCGAAGAAGCCCATGAGGAAGCCGACGGGGCGGTCGCCGTCGCGGATCAGGCGGGGCCAGGCCGTCTCGGGGTGGACGTAGGCCTCGGCGAGGGACTTCACCACCGGGTCCACGGCGAATTCCTGCTCGGGGCGCACCCGTACGGCGAGGGCGGCCTCGAGGTTCGCGGGGGTGATCTTCTCCAGGCGGAGCGCGGTGCCGGTCGTCATGCGCGCACCCTAGGTCGGCACCCGCCCACCGGACGAGCCGTTTACCGCTCGGCCCGCTTGCCGCTCAGCCCGTTACTGCTCAGCCCAGCTGCCGGTACCGGCCCCGGAAGTACGTCAGCGGCCCCCCGTCCGCGCTGGGCAGTGTGGCGGTCAGCACTCGGCCGATCACCAGGGTGTGGTCGCCGGCCGGCACCCGCTGCTCGGTGCGGCACTCCAGGGTCGCCAGGGCGCCGCCCGCCAGGGGCGCCCCGGTCGCCTCGCCCCGCGTGTACGGGATGTCCGCGAACAGGAGGCGGTCGCTGATCCGGCCCTTCATCGCGAAGCGGCCCGCGATGTGCCGCTGGCTCTCGGTGAGCACGGAGACCGCCCACAGGGGCTGCTCGGCCAGCAGGTCGTCCATGCGGGAGCCCTCGCGCAGGCTGACCAGGACCAGGGGCGGGTCCAGGGAGACCGACATGAAGGCGGTGGCCGTCATGCCGACGTCCTCGCCGCGCGGTGCCAGCGGGTCGTCGGGGTCCAGCGACGGCTCCTGCGCGGTCACCAGGACCACGCCCGAGGCCAGCCGGGACATGGCGGCACGGAACTCCTCGTTGCTCACCCCCTCAGCATGCCCGGAGGCGGGCGGGGGCAACGGGGCCGCGGGGGCCGCGGAGGACCCGGGATATGTGAGAGACGGAGTGTTCGGCACCCCGTCACGCTAATCTCCGGGGCACGGGCGGGGCATCGGGCCCCGGTCCTAACCGGGTCCTAGGACCACGGAAGGAGACGTGCGCATACCTGCACACTCTGCCTTCGGTAAAAGCACCGGTAAAACGCGGAAAACGCAGAAACCCCACTCAATTGTTCATGTTTCGCTGTGACTTGAGTCACAAGGGGCGGTAATTGTTGACCCTGTGTACCGAGTGAGGAGCGCGCTGTGATTCAGTGGCGGGGAACCTGCAAGGGCACCATCAGTAAAGGCGCCGAAGAGAACCCTTGATTCACTGCGAGGTCTCGGGGGGAGGGCGAGCATGGAGACCGACTCGGAGCCCTATGTCCGCCTGGCGTCCCTGCGGCAGCTGCACCAGGCCATGGCCGACATGAACAAGGCCCGCAGCCTGGCCGACACCCTGCAAGCCGTCGCCGACGGCGTCGTCCAGGCCCTCAACTACGAGCTGGCGTGCGTCAACCTGGTCGGTCCCGACGGCGACCTGGTCGTCGCCGCCTTCGCGGGCAATCCGGCCGCCGAGGCGCTCATCACCGGCCGCTCGGGCTCCCGCGCGTCCTGGGACCGGCGCCTGAACATGGGCGAGCAGTGGGGCGACCTGATCTTCATACCCCACACCGAGGGCTGGGTCCTCGACGACGACGACGTCCCGCAGTGGTACACCGACGGGCCCGCGCCCCGCTTCGAGGACGAGTGGCACCCCTCGGACCGGCTCTTCGCCCCGATGTACGCGCCGGGCCCCCAGGGCGGCGGCAACAGCGGCGAGCTGATCGGCGTCCTGTCCGTGGACCGGCCGCGCAACGGCCGCCGCCCCGGCGCCTGGGGCCGCGAGGCGTTGCAGATGTACGCGTTCCAGGCCGCCATCGCGATCAGCAACGCCCGGCTCCGCTCCAACATGCAGCGCGCCCTGGTCCGCCTGGAGCGCGACCAGCAGGCGCTCAGGGCCAGCGAGGAGAGCTTCCGGCAGGCCTTCGAGTACGCCCCCTCCGGCATGGCCATCGCCGAGATGGGCGGCGACCAGCACGGCCGCATCCTGCGCACCAACGACGCGCTGTGCCGCCTGCTGGGCCGCCGCGCCTCCGCGATGCGCCGCTACGCCTTCTCCGACCTGGTGCACCCCGAGGACATCGGCACCCTGCTGCGCACCTCCGCCGAGGGCGGCCGGGCCGAGCTGCGCCTGGGCCGCCGCGACGGCACCTACGTCTGGGTCTCGCTGCGCAACAGCGTCGTCGCCGACGCCGCCGACGGGCCGCGCTTCCTGCTCACCCACGTCGAGGACATAGAGGAGCGCAAGCGCCGCGAGCTCCAGCTCGCCCACCGCGCCTCCCACGACTCCCTCACCGGCCTGCCGAACAGCGCCGAGCTGCGCTCCCGGCTCGCCGCCCGGCTGTGCCAGCGCCCGCAGACCTCGCATGCGGCCGTGGCCGACGCCATGGACGCCGCCTACGGGCACTCCGCCGTGTTCGACTCCGGCGGCCACACCTTCGACTTCGGCGCCCCCGTGGAGCCGTACGGGGCCTTCGACCACCATGTGCACGCCGTGGCCCCCGAGGACGGGCGCGACGACGGCACCAAGGGACTCGCGGTCCTCTTCTGCGACCTGGACGGCTTCAAGTCGATCAACGACCGGTTCGGGCACAACGCGGGCGACGCCGTGCTGATCGAGGTCGCCCGGCGGCTCAGCGGCGGCGTCCGCGACGGCGACACGGTGGCCCGGCTCGGCGGCGACGAGTTCGTGATCCTCGCCAACGGGCTCGGCCGGGCCGACGCCCAGGACCTCGCCGTACGACTGCGGGGCGAGATCATCCAGCCGATCCGGGCCGAGGGCCGGGCCGTCCGGGTGGGCGCCAGCTTCGGCATCGGCTGGGCCCAGTGCGGCATGACGGCGGACGAAGTCCTGAAGTCGGCTGACGAACGGATGTACGTCGAGAAACGATCTCGTCCCAAACAGCACCGCCGCGCCGGATGATCAGCAGGTCAGCGCGTTGATGCGGTCTGGGTCACCCGTTCGGGTCAGCCGGAGCGGGTAGGCTCGCTCTCTCATACACCCGTACCGCATCACGCACCGCATCTGGTTAGGAGACCTAGGGATGACGCCCGGCAGCAACGGCGCGAGCACGCCCGAGGACGACGACCCCTTCGGCTACCTCTACGCCGACGGGCAGGCCAACGGGGCCCAGCCGCCGTCCGGTGGCTACGGCTACCCGAACTCGGTCAACCGGGTGCGTCCCGTCGGCACACGGCAGTACGGCGCACCGCAGGGCCAGGGCGCCCAGACCGCCGCCTACGGCCAGGCCGCCCCGCCCCAGCAGGGCGCCTACGGCCAGCCGCAGGGGGCCTACGGGCAGCCGAACGCGCACTACGCCGCGCCGGAGACCTTCCCCGGCGGCGGCGGCCCCGGGGGCCCGCAGCAGCCGTCGGGGCACGGCGGGGGCGGCGGACGCCGCGGTCCGAACACCAAGGGTCTGCTGATCGGCGCGGTGGCGGTGGTCGCCGCCGTGGTCGTCGGCATCGCCGTGGCCATGACGAGCAGCGGCTCCGACGACGACAAGAGCGGCGACGCGGCGGGCGGCGACCCGGCCCCCACCCAGTCCCAGAGCAGCGAGCCGAGCCCGTCGGCGAGCGAGGGCGGCGACGACGAGGACGCCGAGCTGCCCTCCGTCGAGGCGAAGGCGATGCGGCTGGGCGGCGCGGCCTCCCTCGCCTCGGAGGTGAAGGGCGCCCAGTCGGCCGGCGGCGTCTACGTGGCCAACCTGAACCAGCCGGGCGCCTCGGTCACCTGGACCGTGAACGGCATCCCCGACGACGGCCTCTACACCCTCTTCACCACGTACAGCGCGGCCGGCGAGGACCAGTCGATGACCCTCACGGTCAACGGCAAGGAGTTCGGCAGCAAGCTGAACCTGGGCAACTTCGCCCACGCCAAGGACGGCGACTTCGCCAAGGGCTGGACCAAGACCTACGCGTGGCCGACCCTCAACAAGGGCACCAACACGATCACGCTGGCCTGCGCCGACGGCGACAAGTGCAACGTCCTGCTGGACCAGTTCTCCCTGAAGAAGGGCCAGGTCAAGGACTAGGGCCCGGCGGGCGGACCCGGCGGCCCCGCAGGGGTCAGGCCGCGCCCGCCTCCGCGGTCACCGCGACGCCGCGCCCGAGCAGCTCCTCGTACGCCGCCCGGTCGAACTCGCCCGCCACCGGCGCCAGCACCGTCGCCGCCGACAGGGCGACCGCGCGGGCCAGCCGCTCTGGCCAGGGCAGCTGCTCCACCAGGCCGGAGAGCAGGCCCGCCACCGCCGAGTCGCCCGCCCCGGTCGGATTGCCCCGGACGTGGGCCGGCGGGGCGGCGCGCCAGCGGCCCTCCGGGGTCACCGCGAGCAGCCCCTCGGCGCCCAGCGAGGCGACCACCGAGCGGGCACCGCGGCGCCGGGCGGCCTGCGCGGCACGCTGCGGCTCGTGCGAGCCGGTCAGCTCGGCCAGCTCGTCGGCGTTCGGCTTGATCAGATCGGGGCGGGCGGCGAGCCCCCGCCGCAGCGGCTCCCCGCTGGTGTCGAGCAGCACCGGCACCCCCGCGGTGCGCGCGGCACGCACCAGTCCGGCATAGGCGCCCACCGGGACGCCCGGCGGCAGGCTGCCGCACAGGGCCACCGCGGCGGCGCCGGTCAGCAGATCCTCGTACGCCACCTGGAAGGCGCTCCACTCGGCGGGCGCGACGGCCGGGCCGGGCTCGTTGAGCTGGGTGGTGTCGCCGCTGCGCTCGTCGACGACGGCGATGGTGCGCCGTGTCGCCCCCGCGACCGGCACGAGCGCGTCGGTCACCCCGTGCACGCCGGTCAGCCCCGCGCGCACGACGCCCCCGGTGGTGCCGCCCGCGAAGCCGGTGACCGTCACCTCGTGCCCGAGGGCCGCCAGCACCCGGGCCACGTTCAGCCCCTTGCCGCCGGGCCGCTCGGTCACCTCGGTCACCCGGTGGGAGGCGTGCGGCCTGAGGCCCTGGACGCGGTAGGTGATGTCGAGCGCGGTGTTGAGAGTGACGGTGAGGATCACCGGGCCGACCTCCCCCGATCGTGTGCGGCTGGCTGTGCCCGCGGAGCCGTGCTCCACGACACGATCATGCCAAAAGGCGGGCGGTCGGCCCAGTCCCCGGGGCGGCCGGACCCGGGGCGGACCCGGGGCCGGACCCGGGGACGGATCAGCCGAGGTGGGGATCGACCACCCAGGCGCCCTTGCGCATCACGCCCACCAGGTCGAAGGCGTCGTCCAGGACCACCAGGTCGGCGTCCTTGCCGGGCTCCAGGGAGCCGATCCGGTCGTCCAGGCCGAGCAGCCGCGCCGGGTTGGCGCAGAGCGCGGCGACCACGTCCCCGACGGGCAGCCGGTCCACCGTCACCGCCCGCTTGAAGGCGCGGTCCAGGGTGAGCGTGGACCCCGCGATCGAGCCGCCCTCCACCAGCCGGGCGACGCCGTCCGCGACCTCGACCTCCAACGGGCCGAGCAGATAGCGGCCGTCGCCGAAGCCCGCCGCGTCCATCGCGTCGGTGATGAAGGCGACCCGGGCGGCACCCGCGTGGTGGAAGGCCAGCTGGAGCGCGGCCGGGTGCAGATGCGTGCCGTCGTTGATCAGCTCGACGGTGATCCGCTCGTCCTCGAGCAGCGCGGTGATCGGCCCCGGGGCGCGGTGACCGACCGGGGGCATCGCGTTGAACAGGTGCGTGGCGACGGTGGCGCCCGCGTCGATGGCCCGCACGGTCTGCTCGTAGGTGGCGTCGGTGTGCCCGACGGCCGCGATCACGCCGTGCTCGACGAGCAGCCGTACGGAGTCCAGGCCGCCCGGCAGCTCGGTCGCCAGCGTCATCATCTTCGCGTGCCCGTGCGCCGCGTCGACCAGCTTGCGCACCTCGGCCGGGTCCGGGTCGCGCAGCAGCTGCTCGTCGTGCGCGCCCTTGCGGCACGGGGAGATGAACGGCCCCTCGAAGTGGATGCCGGCGATGTCGCCCTGCTGGGCCAGCTCGGCGAGCATCCCGGCGTGCCGGGCGAGGAAGTCCAGGTCACCGGTGACGGCGGAGGCGACCACCGTGGTGGTGCCGTGCCTGCGGTGTGTCTCGACGCCGACCAGGACCTCCTCGGCGGTGCCGCCGGCGAAGGAGGCCCCGCCGCCGCCGTGGTTGTGGAGGTCGACGAAGCCGGGGACCACCCAGTGGCCCGACACGTCGACGACCTCGGCCTGCGGGGGAGCCGTGTCCGCGATCCGCGTGCCGTCGACGATCACGCGGCCGTCGTCCACGGTCCCGGTGGGCAGTACCACCCGGGCACCGGCGAGAACCTTGCTTGGGGCCATCAGGTGGTTACCTCCGGGGGAGTCGCGGCCGTGGCGGCCGGGGAAGCTGTGGGAGCCGTGGCGGCGGTGGCAGTCGCGGCAGCGGTGTCGAGCAGGTCCCAGGCCAGCAGCCCGGCACCCAGGCAACCGGCGGTGTCCCCGAGTGCGGCGGGGACGATCTCGGGCAGTTTCTGGAAGGTGACGCGCCGCCGGACGGCGTCCCGCAGCGGTGTGAACAAGGTTTCCCCCGCCTCGGCGAGACCGCCACCGATGATCAGGACGCGCGGGTCCAGCAGGGTGAGCGCGGTGACCAGCCCGTCGGCGAGCGCGTCCACGGCGTCCCGCCACACGGCGAGCGCGCGGGCGTCCCCGGACTCGACGGCCTCGGCGCAGTCGGCGGCGTCCGCCGCCGGGTCGCCGGAGGCCGCCGCCCACGCCTGGCTGACCGCCGACGCGGACGCGAACCGCTCCAGGCAGCCGCGCTGGCCGCACGGGCAGGGGAGGCCGCCGGGGCGCACGACGACATGGCCGATCTCGCCCGCGAAGCCGTGGGCGCCCGCCTCCACCCGGCCGTCGATGCCGATGGCACCCGCGATGCCGGTGCCCAGCGGCACGAACAGGAACCGGTCGGCGCCCTGCCCGGCACCGATCCGGCCCTCGGCGAGTCCGCCGGTGCGCACGTCGTGGCCGAGGGCGACCGGGATGCCGCCGAGCCGCTCGCCGAGCAGCGTCCGCAGCGGTACGTCGCGCCAGCCGAGGTTGGCCGCGTACACGGCGACGCCCCGCTCGGCGTCGACGATGCCGGGGACGGCGACACCGGCGGCGCGGGCCGGCTCGCCGAACCGGTCGGCGCCGTAGGCCCGCAGCTCGGCGGCGAAGTCCAGGATGCCCGCGACGACCGCCTCGGGCCCCCGCTCGCGGCCGGTGGCCCGGCGCGCCTGGTGCAGCAGTTCGCCCCCAGGCCCCGCCAGGGCGGCCTTCATCCCGGTGCCGCCCACATCGAGGGCGATGACATGTCTCACGGGGACAGTGTGGCCCGTACACCCGGGAGAGGTCTAGTCCACTGCGGTGGTGTAGACCTTAATCCGGTAAGCGAACGGGCGAACGAGCAGTCAGGGTTGGGGAACAGGTGCAGCGGCGTAGGACAGGAACGATCGCGGTGGTGTCCGCACTGGGCATGACGGCGGTCCTCGGCGGCTGCGGTCTCACCGGCGACTCGGACGAGGTGACCCTGAAGCTCGTCGCCGCCGACTACGGCGACAGCAAGGACAACAGCTCCCAGAAGTACTGGGACGAGCTGGTCGAGTCCTACGAGGCCAAGCACCCCGACATACACGTGGACGTCACCGTCTACTCGTGGAACGACGTCGACCGCAAGGTCCGCGAGCTGGTCGAGGCGGGCGAGGCGCCCGACATGGCGCAGATCGGCGCCTACTCCGACTACGCGGACCAGGATCTGCTCTACCGCGCCGACGACGTGCTCTCCATCCCGGTCCAGGCCGACTTCGTCTCCCAGCTGGCCGGCGCGGGCCAGGTCAACGGCGTGCAGTACGGCCTGCCCTTCGCGGCCTCCACCCGCGTGCTCTTCTACAACAAGACCCTCTTCGACAAGGCCGGCGTCCAGCCGCCCAAGTCCTGGGACGACCTCGCCGAGGCCGCCGAGGCGCTCAAGGAGAAGGGCGTGAAGTACCCGTACGCCCTGCCGCTGGGCCCCGAGGAGGCGCAGGCCGAGACGATGCAGTGGATGCTCAGCGGCGGCGGCGGCTACACCGACGACGTCGGCACCTACTCCGTCGACTCCCCGCAGAACGTCACCACCTTCACCTGGCTGCGGGACGAACTGGTCGGCAAGGGCCTCACCGGCCCGGTCGCCCCCGGCAAGCTCGACCGCGCCGACGCCTTCGCCGCGTTCGCGAGCGGCGACGTGGGCATGCTCAACGGCCACCCCTCGCTGATGAAGATGGCGTCCGCCAAGGGCGTGAAGTACGGCATGGTGACCACTCCGGGCATCGACGGCGAGAGCAGCAGCACCCTCGGCGTCTCCGACTGGATGACGGCCTTCAAGAAGAACGGCCACCAGAAGGAGGTCGGCGACTTCCTCGACTTCGTCTACAGCGAGGAGAACGTCCTCGACTTCTCCCGTGAGTACAACCTGCTGCCGGTGACCACCTCGGCCTCCCGGACCATGAGCACCGCGGCCGAGGACGAGAACCTCAAGCCGTTCCTGGACGAGCTGCTGCTCTCCGAGCTGTACCCGGTCGGCAAGACCTCCTGGGCCTCGGTCAGCGCGGACGTCAAGAAGCACATCGGCGAGGCGGTGGCGCCCGGCCGCAGCCCCGAGGCCGTTCTCGGCGAGATCCAGGCGACGGCCATGCGGGCGGGCAGCGCGGAGTAGCGGGCCGCGTTGTCGGTGGCGGGCGCTACGGTGCCGTACATGGACCCGGAAGAGCTGGCCGAGCGGGAGCGGAGCATCCTCGCACTGGAACGCCGCGGCTTCTCCGGCCCCGGCGCCAAGGAGCGCGCCATCCGCGAGGAGCTGGGCCTGGCCCCCGTCCGCTACTACCAGCTCCTCAACGCCCTCCTCGACGACCCCCGCGCCCTGGCCACCGACCCGGTGACGGTCAACCGCCTGCGCCGGATCCGCGAGTCCCGCCGCACGGAACGCTGAGCCCGCCCGCACAGGTGGGGGAGTGCGCCCCGCCCCGGCGGGATAGGTTCGCGGTATGGGCAGCCACCTGGACTCCATCCGAGACGACTCCCCGCAGTCCCTGCCGACGCCCGTGACGGCGGCCGGACGCGAGGGGCTCGACGCGCTCCTCGCGCACCCCGGCCGCGCGGTGGTCGCGCTCGACTTCGACGGCACGCTCGCCCCGATCGTGCCCGACCCCGACCGGGCCCGCGCCCACCCCGGGGCCGTACCGGCGCTCGCGGCGCTGGCCCCGAAGGTCGCCTCGATCGCCGTGATCACCGGCCGCCCCGCCGAGGTCGCCGTGCACCACGGCGGCTTCGCGGACGTCCCCGGCCTCGACCGCCTCGTCGTCCTCGGCCACTACGGCGCCGAGCGCTGGGACGCCGCCACCGGCACCCTCACCACGCCCGAACCGCACCCCGGCGTCGCCGCCGTCCGCGCCGAGCTGCCGGGGCTGCTGGAGCGGTCCGGGGCGGCGGAGGGCACCTGGATCGAGGACAAGGGGCACGCGGTCGCCGTCCACACCCGCCGCGCCCCCGACCCGCAGGCCGCCTTCGACGCCCTGCGCGCCCCCCTCACCGACCTGGCCGCCCGGCACGGCCTGATCGTCGAACCCGGCCGCATGGTGCTGGAGCTGCGCCCGCCCGGCATGGACAAGGGCGCGGCCCTGCGGTCGTACGTCCACTCCCTCGACGCCGCCGCCGTCCTCTTCGCCGGCGACGACCTCGGCGACCTCCCGGCCTACGCGGCCGTCGACACCCTCCGCGCCGAGGGCACCCCGGGCCTCCTGGTGTGCAGCGGCAGCGACGAGGTGACGGAACTGCGCGAGCGCGCGGACGTCGAGGTGGCCGGCCCGGCCGGAGTGGTGGCCCTGCTGGCGGCCCTCGCGCGCCGGCTGGCCTGAGACAACGTCACGGACGCTTCCCCCGTATGTCACAGGCGTGTCCTGACGCCCCGGGCAGGGGAACCCGATCTTCCGCCCGCACGGTCTTGGGAGGCGTAACGCCTGCTCAGTGAGCCCAGAACCGTGGAGGAACACGCCATGTCCGCTCGGAAGACTCCGCTCCTCGCCCTCGCCGCCGTGGCCCTCGGCCTGACGCTGACCGCCTGCGGCAACGGCGGCAGCAGCGACGACGCGGCCCCCGCCACCTCCACCGCGAAGAGCGCCGCACAGTCCGCCACCGCCACCGCCACCGGCACGTCCTCGGACACCCCGAAGGGTGCGAAGCCCGGCCAGGGGACGGGGGAGAAGTGCACGGACCAGGTGAACTACGCGGGTGACCCGAGGTCGAACGCCGAGATCAACTCCATCGGCGAGGAGACCGGCACCTGCCCGCCGGTCCAGTCGGGCGGCGCGCAGTCCGGCGCCCCCAAGGAGGACGGGGAGAAGTGCACGGACCAGCAGGACTACGCCGGTGACCCCAGGTCGAACGCCGAGATCAACTCGATCGGCGCGGACACCGGCACCTGCCCGCCGGTCCAGTCGGGCGGCACGCAGTCCGGCACCCCGAAGAAGGACGGGGTGAAGTGCACGGACCAGGTGAACTACGCCGGTGACCCGAGGCCGAACGCCGAGATCAACTCCATCGGCGAGGAGACCGGCACCTGCCCGCCGGTCCAGGACAAGTAGCCCCCGCCCCGGCCCCTCAGCCCCGCAGCGCGTCCAGCTGCTCCAGGAACCACCGCGCCGGGGGCAGCGCGGTGCCGGCGGCGGCGAGCCGCTTCGACCGCTCGGCCCGCTCCCCGGCGGGCAGGGAGAGCGCCTCGTGCAGGGCGTCCGCCGTCCCGACCACGTCGTACGGGTTCACCACCACCGCGTCCTCGCCCAGCTCCTCGTACGCCCCCGCCTCCCGCGACAGCACCAGCGCGCAGCCGCTGTCGGAGACGACCGGCACCTCCTTCGCGACCAGGTTCATCCCGTCCCGGACGGGGTTGACGAGCGCCACGTCCGCCAGCCGGTACGCCGCGAGGGACCGCGCGAAGTCGTCCTTCAGGTTCAGCACGACCGGCGTCCACCCCGGCGTGCCGAACTCCTCGTTGATCGCCTCCGCGACCCGCCGCACCTCGGCCGTGTAGTCCCGGTACACGGCGAGGTCCTGCCGCGAGGGGTAGGCGAACGCGACGTGCACGACCCGCTCGCGCCACTCGGGCCGGCCCGTCAGCAGCTCCCGGTAGGCCAGCAGCCCCCGCACGATGTTCTTGGACAGCTCGGTCCGGTCCACCCGCACGATCGTGCGGCGGCCCTCCCCGATCTCCGCGCGCAGATCCGCCATCCGCTCCTCGACGTCCGCCTCGTGCGACCGCGCGCGCAGGAAGTCCCCGTCGGCGCCCAGCCCGTGCACGCCGATCTCCGTGCCGCCGAGCCCGCCCACCACGGCGTCGCAGCACGCGGTGAACGCGTCGGCCCAGCGCCGGGTGAGGAACCCGAGCCGGTCGGCGCCCAGCATCCCGCGCAGCACCTGCTCGGCGATGTCGTCCGGCAGCAGCCGGAAGTAGTCGACCGGGGCCCACGGCGTGTGCGAGAAGTGGCCGATCCTGAGGTCGGGCCGCAGCTCGCGCAGCATCCCCGGCACCAGCGTCAGGTGGTAGTCCTGCACGATCGCGACCGCGCCCTCGGCCGCCTCCTCGGCCAGCGCCTCGGCGAAGGCCCGGTTGTACGCCTCGTAGGAGGCCCACTGCCGCCTGAACTCCGCGTCGAAGACCGGCTCCAGGGGCGTCTGGTACAGCATGTGGTGCACGAACCACAGCACCGAGTTGGCGATCCCGTTGTACGCGTCCGCGTGCACGTCGGCCGGCACGTCCAGCATCCGTACGCCGTCCTCGCCGACCCCGCGCCGCACCGCCTCGCGGTCGCCGTCGCCCAGCGCCGAGCACACCCACAGCGCACCGGCGTCGGGCCCGATGGCCGACAGCCCCGAGACGAGCCCGCCACCGCCCCGTTTGGCGAGCAGCGACCCGTCCTCCCGCACCTCGTACGAGACGGGCCCCCGATTGGAGGCGACCAGCACCTGAGCAGCACCGAACCTTGAAGCCATACGCCTCAACCTAGCCCGGCCCCTCGCACCTCAAACGTTCCCCTGTGTCACCCGGACGCCGATCCGGTCACGCGGCCCGCCGTCAGGCCACCCGCCGGGCCGCGTACTCCGCGATCTCCGTCATCGGGGGCCGTTCCTCGGTGTCCACGGCGTAGGTGCGCGGCTCGAAGCCGTCGACGCCCCGCTCGAACTGGGTGAGGGCCGGCCGGACCAGGTGGCCGCGGGCCAGCCGGAGCTGGGCGGTGCGGTAGATCGCGGCGGCCATCCGGCCCAGGGCCCGCCCGTCCTGGTGGCGGTGGACGCGGACCCCCACGTCGACCTGCGCGAGCGCGTCCAGGCCCACCAGGTGCAGGGCGTCGACCAGCATGCCCAGCTCGACGCCGTAGCCGACCGGGAAGGGGAGCCGTTCCAGCAGGGAGCGGCGGGCCGCGTACTCGCCGCCCAGCGGCTGGACGAAACCGGCCAGCTGCGGCCAGTGCATGTTCAGCAGCGGGCGGGCCATCAGCTCCGTGACCCGGCCGCCCTGCCCGGCGGCCCCGCCCAGCGGCCGGTCGTACATGGCCTTGACGAGGTGCACGTCCGGGTCGGTGAGCAGCGGGCCCACGATCCCGGAGACGAAGTCGGCGGAGAACTCGCGCAGGTCGGCGTCGACGAAGCAGACGATGTCCCCGCCGGTGACCAGCAGCGAACGCCACAGCACCTCGCCCTTGCCCGGCACGGCGGGGATGCGGGGGAGGATCGCGTCGCGGTGCACGACGCGCGCGCCGGCCGCCGCGGCCACCTCCGCCGTGCGGTCGCTCGACCCGGAGTCCACGACCACGATCTCGTCGACGAGCGGGACCCGCTCCACCAGCTCCCGCCGGATCACCGTGACGATGTCGCCGACCGTCGCCTCCTCGTCCAGGGCGGGCAGCACCACGCTGACCGACTGCCCGGTGGCGTGCTTGGCGGACAGAAGGTGCTGGACGGGCCGGTCACCGGCCGACCAGGAGCGTGCGTCCAGCCAGCGCTCGACTTCTTCCAGCACGTCCCGGGGCTCCTTTGTGATCCATCTCGCGGTGCGGACGACTATCTCAACCGTCCTGGCCTTCGGTTACAGTCTTGAACAACGCGTGGGACCACCGCATGCCGGGGTCGCCGCGCGCACCGGCGAAGAACAACGCGAAGAACAACTTCATACCGCTCATCCAGAGGGGCAGAGGGATACGGCCCGATGAAGCCCCGGCAACCCTCCAGCCGGCTCTTGTCACACGGACGTGGCGAGGCTCCCGGCTAGGGAAGGTGCCAAATCCGTCTCACGGCGAGATGCGTCGTGAGGAAGATGAGGAGAAAGGGCCTCGCCTCCATGGCTGTGCAGACTGCCGAATCCACCACGAACTCCGCGACCCCCGCGGTCGACCTCGGCCCCGCCGCAGCGCTGAGCTGCCGGGAGTGCGGCCACCGGGTCCCGCTCGGACCGGTCTTCGCCTGCGAGGAGTGTTTCGGCCCCCTCGAGATCGCCTACGACTTCTCCGCCTACGACGCCGAAGAGCTGCGCAAGCGGATCGAGGCGGGCCCCGCGAACATCTGGCGCTACGCCCCGCTGCTGCCCGTCCCGGCCGACGTCGCCACCAAGCCGAACATCAACCCCGGCTGGACCAAGCTCGTCAAGGCCGACAACCTCGCCCGCGAGCTGGGCGTCACCGGCGGGCTGTACGTGAAGGACGACTCCGGCAACCCCACGCACTCCTTCAAGGACCGCGTCGTCGCCCAGGCCATCGAGGCCGCCCGCGCCTTCGGCTTCACCACGCTCTCCTGCTCCTCCACCGGCAATCTCGCCGGTGCCGTCGGCGCCGCCGCCGCCCGGGCCGGTTTCCGCTCCTGCGTGTTCATCCCGCACGACCTGGAGCAGGGCAAGGTCGTCATGGCCGCCGTCTACGGCGGCGAGCTGGTCGGCATCGAGGGCAACTACGACGACGTGAACCGCTTCTGCTCCGAGCTGATCGGCGACCCGGCCGGCGAGGGCTGGGGCTTCGTCAACGTCAACCTGCGGCCGTACTACGCCGAGGGCTCCAAGACCCTCGCGTACGAGATCTGCGAGCAGCTCGGCTGGCAGCTGCCCGACCAGATCGTGGTGCCGATCGCCTCCGGCTCCCAGCTGACGAAGATCGACAAGGGGCTGAAGGAGCTGATCGAGCTCGGCCTGGTCGAGGACAAGCCGTACAAGATCTTCGGCGCGCAGGCCGAGGGCTGCTCGCCGGTCTCCACCGCGTACAAGGCCGGGCACGACGTGGTCCGCCCGCAGAAGCCGAACACCATCGCCAAGTCGCTGGCCATCGGCAACCCGGCCGACGGCCCCTACGTCCTGGACATCGCCCGCCGCACCGGCGGCGCCGTGGAGGACGTGACCGACGAGCAGGTCGTGGACGCGATCAAGCTGCTCGCCCGCACCGAGGGCATCTTCGCGGAGACGGCGGGCGGCGTGACCGTCGGCGTCACGAAGAAGCTGATCGAGGACGGCGTGCTGGACCCGTCGCTCACCACGGTCGTCCTGAACACCGGCGACGGCCTGAAGACCCTCGACGCGGTGGCCGGCACCGGCGTCACCGCCACGATCCGCCCCAACCTGGACTCCTTCCGAGAGGCTGGCCTCGCATGAGCGTGACCGTTCGTATCCCGACCATCCTGCGCACCTACACCGGCGGCAAGGCCGAGGTGAGCGCCGACGGCGCCACCCTCGGCGAGGTCATCTCCGACCTGGAGAAGCACCACACCGGCATCGCCGCCCGCGTCCTGGACGACCAGGGCAAGCTGCGCCGCTTCGTCAACGTCTACGTCAACGACGACGACGTCCGCTTCGAGCAGGGCCTTCAGACCGCGACGCCGGACGGCGCGGGCGTCTCGATCATCCCGGCGGTCGCCGGCGGCTGAAACGGACGCGGATACACCTTGTAGTGCGTATTGCCCTCTCCGTAAGAGAAACGGAGGGGGCAATTCCATGTGGTTGAGCGCGGTAGAGTTGGGGAACGCGCTCCCGATCGGCACAACGGGAACCGTTAATTCCTGCCGCCCGCCCGACAAGAAGCAGCCAAAGTGCGAGCGTATTCTGCGGCTTTTGTTCCCTTTGCGTGCCCCGACTTGACCCGAATTCAGGCGAATTCTCGCCACATTCCGGACCGGGCGCGTCCAGATTTCTCGTCCGACTGACCTGTTGCAGACGGCAGTTGGACAGATACATTCAGCCGCGGTCGACGCGTTCCGGCGCACGCCCCCAGTCGTGAGGGGGCGAGGTCTGACCCGGGTCCGCGAAGTGCGGATCTGTGCAAGGGCCAGTAATAGGGGAGTTAGGCATGGCTCAGGGCACCGTCAAGTGGTTCAACGCGGAGAAGGGGTACGGCTTCATCGCGGTCGACGGTGGTGCGGATGTTTTCGTCCACTACAGCGCGATTCAGATGGACGGCTACCGCACCCTCGAAGAAGGCCAGCGGGTCGAGTTCGAGATCTCGCAGGGTCAGAAGGGCCCGCAGGCCGACATGGTTCGCCTCAGCGCCTGAGACGTTCGGCCACCGCAAGCGAACGGTTCTTCTCCGAAGGGCCCGCACCTCGTCAGGGGTGCGGGCCCTTCGGGCTGTCCGGACACCCGTCCGGGTCCGTGTTCGCGGGTGGCTGAGCGCGGGCGCCGATCCCCGGCAGGCGCTTGCACTCGGCAGGGGCGAGTGCTAATCATTGGCGTTAGCACTCTGATGGTGAGAGTGACAACGAAGGACCGGGTCGGTGAGGCCCGCAGGCCGGGTGGGGAAGGAACCGCACGGCAGGCGAGCCGTCCGTCGCGGGCGCGGGCGCGGTCCGAAGGAATCACCCCCAGTCCTGGAGGGACCACTTCACATGGCCAAGATCATCGCGTTCGACGAGGAGGCACGGCGCGGCCTCGAGCGCGGCATGAACCAGCTCGCGGACGCCGTCAAGGTGACGCTCGGCCCCAAGGGCCGCAACGTCGTCCTCGAGAAGAAGTGGGGCGCCCCCACGATCACCAACGATGGTGTCTCCATCGCCAAGGAGATCGAACTCGAGGACCCGTACGAGAAGATCGGCGCCGAGCTGGTCAAGGAAGTCGCCAAGAAGACGGACGACGTCGCCGGTGACGGTACGACCACCGCGACCGTTCTCGCCCAGGCCCTGGTCAAGGAAGGCCTGCGCAACGTCGCGGCCGGCGCCAACCCGATGGCCCTCAAGCGCGGCATCGAGAAGGCCGTCGAGGCCGTCTCCGCCGCCCTGCTCGAGCAGGCCAAGGATGTCGAGACCAAGGAGCAGATCGCCTCCACGGCCTCCATCTCCGCCGCCGACACCCAGATCGGCGAGCTGATCGCCGAGGCCATGGACAAGGTCGGCAAGGAAGGCGTCATCACCGTCGAGGAGTCCCAGACCTTCGGTCTGGAGCTGGAGCTCACCGAGGGTATGCGCTTCGACAAGGGCTACATCTCGGCGTACTTCGCCACCGACATGGAGCGTATGGAGGCGTCGCTCGACGACCCGTACATCCTGATCGCCAACTCCAAGATCGGCAACGTCAAGGACCTGCTGCCGCTCCTGGAGAAGGTCATGCAGTCGGGCAAGCCGCTGCTGATCATCGCCGAGGACGTCGAGGGCGAGGCCCTGTCGACCCTGGTCGTCAACAAGATCCGCGGCACCTTCAAGTCCGTCGCCGTCAAGGCCCCGGGCTTCGGCGACCGCCGCAAGGCCATGCTCGGCGACATCGCCATCCTCACGGGCGGCGAGGTCATCTCCGAGGAGGTCGGCCTCAAGCTCGAGAACGCCACGCTGGACCTGCTGGGCAGCGCGCGCAAGGTCGTCATCACCAAGGACGAGACCACGATCGTGGACGGCGCCGGCTCGGCCGACCAGGTCCAGGGCCGCGTCAACCAGATCCGCGCCGAGATCGAGAACAGCGACTCGGACTACGACCGCGAGAAGCTCCAGGAGCGCCTGGCGAAGCTGGCCGGCGGCGTGGCCGTCATCAAGGCCGGTGCCGCCACCGAGGTCGAGCTCAAGGAGCGCAAGCACCGCATCGAGGACGCCGTTCGCAACGCGAAGGCGGCCGTCGAGGAGGGCATCGTCGCCGGTGGTGGCGTGGCCCTGCTCCAGGCCTCCCAGGTCTTCGAGAAGCTGGAGCTGTCGGGTGACGAGGCGACCGGCGCCAACGCCGTGAAGCTCGCCCTGGAGGCCCCGCTGAAGCAGATCGCCGTCAACGGTGGTCTCGAGGGCGGCGTCGTCGTGGAGAAGGTCCGCAACCTGACCGTCGGCCACGGCCTGAACGCCGCGACCGGTGAGTACGTCGACATGATCGCCGAGGGCATCATCGACCCGGCGAAGGTGACCCGCTCTGCCCTGCAGAACGCCGCCTCCATCGCCGCGCTGTTCCTCACCACCGAGGCCGTCATCGCCGACAAGCCGGAGAAGGCCGCCGCGGCGGGCGCCCCGGGCGGCATGCCGGGCGGTGACATGGACTTCTGATCGACCGGTTCCGGTTGATCGGCCGTCCCGTACGGACCGAGGGCGGCACTCCCCGAGCGGGGGGTGCCGCCCTCGGGCGTTTCCGCCCGCTTCCGCTGTTGTCAGGGTCACATCGGGGCGTCGGGCGGAATGGCCCGGCGGGGTGGGCCGGTTCCCGTTGGGGAGTGCATGAATGCGCACGCACATACCGACCGGTACCCACCTCAGGAGCCCCCACGTGACCGTCACCTCCGCCGAGGCCGCCACCCGCGCCGCCCGACTGCTCGCCCGCCCGGCCACGATCAACGGCCTCACCGTGCCCAACCGCATCGCGATGGCGCCGATGACCCGGATGTTCTCCCCGGGCGGCGTCCCCGGCGAGGACGTGGTCTCGTACTACTCCCGCCGCGCCGCCGCTGGAGTCGGACTGATCGTCACCGAGGGCACCTACGTCGGCCACGCCTCGGCCGGGCAGAGCGACCGCGTCCCGCGCTTCCACGGCGAGGAGCAGCTCGCCGGGTGGGCGAAGGTCGCCGAGGCGGTGCACGCGGCGGGCGGCACGATCGTGCCGCAGCTGTGGCACATCGGCATGGTCCGCAAGGCCGGGGAGCCGCCCTTCCCGGAGGCTCCCGCGGTCGGCCCGTCTGGCCTGCGCATCGGCGAGGACGAGCCCACCGGCACCGCGATGACCCAGCGCGACCTGGACGACGTCATCGGCGCCTTCGCCGAGTCCGCCGCGGCCGCAGAGCGCATCGGCTTCGACGGCGTGGAGATCCACGGCGCCCACGGCTACCTCGTCGACCAGTTCCTGTGGTCCGGCACCAACCGCCGCACCGACGCCTACGGCGGCGACCCGGTGGCCCGGACCCGGTTCGCCGCCGAGATCGTGGCCGCCGTACGGGAGACCGTCTCCGCGGACTTCCCCGTGATCTTCCGCTACTCCCAGTGGAAGCAGGACGTCTACGGCGCCCGCCTCGCCGAGACGCCCCAGGAGCTGGAGGCCATCCTCGCCCCGCTCGCCTCGGCCGGTGTCGACGCCTTCCACGCCTCCACCCGCCGCTACTGGCTGCCCGAGTTCGAGGGCTCGGACCTCAACCTGGCCGGCTGGACCAAGAAGCTCACCGGCAAGACCGCCATCACCGTCGGCTCGGTCGGCCTCGACGGCGACTTCACCAAGTCCTTCCAGGGCCAGGGCGCCCCGGTCGGCAGCCTCGACAACCTCCTCGACCGCATGGAGCGCGACGAGTTCGACCTCGTCGCCGTCGGCCGCGCGCTGCTCCAGGACCCGCAGTGGGCCGAGAAGGTCCTCACCGGCCGCTTCGACGCGCTCGCCCCGTACGACGCGGCAGCGATCAAGACCCTGAGCTGACCGGCTGGCACGCGAACCGCCCCTGCAGCCCCTGCACCGACCCGCACTTGCCCGGCACGCCGGGCATGCGGGCTCCTGGGGCCTGGCAGAAGCTCTCGGCCGGGTGCGGTGCGAAGGGGCAGTGGTTCTACGAGGCGAGGGGTCAGGACTCGTACGACCAACTGCGGCCCGTCTGCCGGTACTCGGCCACCGGGATGGGCTCCACGCCGGGCCTCATTCGGTAGGTGTACAGGTGTCCGTCGAGGTGGTCGATCTCGTGAGCGATGAGGCGGGCCACGCCCCGTTCGTACGTCGTCGTGACCGTGGTGCCGTCGAGAGCCGTGGTCTCTACCGTGATCCTCAGGGGCCGGGGCACCATGCCGCGTACGTCGAAGAAGCTCAGGCACCCCTCGAACTGCTCGTCGGCCTCCTCCGAGGTGTCCACGATGCGGGGGTTGACCAGGACGATGGCCCCGGCGCCGGCTTCGGGCGGCTGGACGACGGCAACGGTGCGGCCCATGCCGATCTGCGGTGCGGCGATACCCGCCCCCTTGGCGAAGGTGTGCACGCCGGAGATGCGTTCCATAGCCGCGAAGAGGGCTTCGACAGCCTGTTCCACGGCGTCCCGTTCTGTGGGCAGGTCGAAGGACCTGGCGGGCTCGGTGAGGATAGGTGCGCCCTCTTGGACGACGCCGAGGTCGCGCATCTGCTGGCTGGGCAGCGCCTCGCTCACGTGAACTCCTCGGTGCTCATGTCCTGTTGGGGCGGCCCGGAAGCGCCATTCAAGACGATAGCGGGCGTGCAGGATGGGGCGGCTCGTCGACCAGGTGAAGACGGTGACGCCGTTCTCCTCAGTGCGCGTCGGTGCAGTGTGGAGCGGGGATGCCTCGGCGGTCATGGAGGTCACCGTCCCCCAGACCGCAGGGTCGAGCCGGGTCGGGAAGGCCAGCTGCACTTCGAGGTGCTCGGTGGGCAGCCGGACGGCGCGCTGGAACCAGCGGCCCCACTTCTCCTGGCCGACCGTGTAGGTGTACTCGATCCACACCGACTCGCCGGGGTACAGCGGGAACCGGCTCTGATCGTTCTCGAACAGCAGCCAGACCTCTTTGAAGGCGTCTCGGTCGTGCTTGGCCTGCCACCTCATGCTCTCGCCCCGGCACACCGCGGTGAGGTCGAGTTCGCTCCAGGTCAGCGGGTGGGACCGGTAGTGGGCGTTGCTCCGCTCGGGTTCCCCGGGGTAGCGGTCGACGCTGATGCGGATGAGGTAGCGGGTGATGGGCTCGGTGCCTGTGTTGCGCAGCAGGCGCCGCATGGTGAGCCGGTAACGGTCCCCGTCGTAGTCGAGGCGTGCGGCGTCGTGCTCGACGAGGACGGAGGATCCGGTGGCGTACGGCTGCTCGGTCCGCGCGGCGGGCACCAAGGCTGTCTTACTGGCTCGGATCTTGGCGGTCTCGTAGGCGCGCCACAGCTGCCAGATCGCTTTGCCCGCGTTCAGCGTCTCGTCGGCACGCCGCGCGAAGTCCTCCGTGGGCTTCGTCCGCCCGGACTCCATGTGACTGACGTAGGACGGGTGGAAGCCCATGCGTAGGGCGAGGGCCCGCTTCGACAGGCCCCGCACCTCCCGCCAGCGTGCGAGTTCCGCGACGAAGTGCTCGTGGGCCTGCTCCGACGTCAGGTGGCCCTGCGGCTCCATCATCCCCCCGTATAGCGGCTGGTTGAGTGCGTGAGTGAACTGTGAGTGACCCCAGTTCACCATTCTGTCGCTGCCCCTGACGCCGCTTTCCTTCCCTCACCGGCCCGGAACGACCCCCGGTCGGTAGGAGGAATCCCATGCAGCGCGTGCTGTATCTGCTCAACGTGTCCAACCCGCACCGGCTGTCAGCCGACTCGGGGTTCACGTTCGCCGAGCTGTTGACGCCCGCCTTGGCGGACGCCGGTGCCGAGGTGACCCTCGCGTCCCCCGCGCCGGTCGGTGACCCGCGTATCCGGTACGTGCCGACCGTGTCGCCGTCCACGAAGTACCGGGCCCGCTTCGACCCCGGCCTGGACGGCCTGGTCAAAGTGATCCGTGAGACCCGGCCGGACGTCGTCATCGCCAACCAGGTCGAAGCCGCGCCCGCCGTCCGTGCCGCGCTGCTGGAAGCCCGCGTGGACGCGCTGGTCGCCGGTTACTGCCACTATCTGCCGTTCTCCTTCGCAGGCGGGGAGCAACTGCTCCTTGACCCGTCCCTGGACGACGGCAGCCTGGGCCGGAGCGTGCTGCTGGCGTTCGCGGCAGGTCTCGCGGCGTGCGACCGAGTCCTGGTCCACTCGGCGACAGCCGCGTCCTGGACGTCGTCAGCCGCCGCACGGATGAACGTCGACCTGGCGGACAGGCTGCACATCGTGCCCGCGCCGCGCGACGAGCGGCTCGTCCGCGGCCCCGAAGACGCGGCGGTGCCCGACGGCACGCTGACCGGCCTCTACAACCACCGCCTGTACGCCCACTACGGCACGAGCGAGTTCACCGCGCTCGCGCGGCGGCTGGTCGACGAGGCGCCGGTGCGGCTGACGGTGATGGACCTGTTCGGGCAGCGCAGTCCGGAACGGATCCGGCTCGACCCGAGCCCGGAGCGGTACCGGCTCGATCTCGCGGGCACGCCGGGAGTCACGATCGCCTCCGACGACGGTGACCGCGTCCGCTACCGGGAGATCCTGGCCGGTGCCCACTTCGGGATCGCGCCGTTCCGGGCGGGCTGCCCGTGGTCGATGTCGGTGATCGACTGCCAGAGCATGGGGCTGCCGGTCATCGCCCCTCGTACCGGCTGGCTGGCTGAGCACATCGACGAGGACCTGCTGTTCGAGACATCCGACGAGGCCCTGGCCCTCGTGGCGCGGCTCGCGACGGATTCCGAGTTCTACCGGGTCCAGGCCAAGCGCGCCCACTCCACGACCGCCGATCTGCGGCCCGGCCGGGTCGCCGCCCGCTACCTGGAGGCCCTGCGATGAGCGACTTCGACATCTTGATGCTGTCGTACGACGAACCGCGGGCCGGTCTGCTCCACACACGTCTGCAGCGGGTCCTCGGCGTGAAGGTGAAGCGGCTGCACGGAGTGCACGGGATGCGGCGCGCGTACCGGATGGCCGCCGAGATCGTGGACACCGAGCAGTTCCTCCTCGCCGACGGGGACTTCGTCATCGCCACCGAGTTCGGCCTGGACGACGTGGCCCCGCTCGCCGACGACGTCGACATGCGCGTGTGGCGCGCCCGGAACCCCCTCAAAGGGCTGGTCTACGGATACGGCGGGCTGAAGCTCATCCGCCGCTCGGCGCTGCGACAGCTCGGCGAAGCGGTCGACGTCCTCGCCGCTCTCCCCGGCCGTACCGAGTTCCACACCCGCGTCGCCGGCACCACTCGGATCAACCAGTCGCCCTATCACGCCTGGAAGGCCGGGTTCCGGGAGTGCGCCATGCTGGCGCGCGGCAGCGAGTACGGCATGGACGACGGGGAGGCAGCCCAGCGGATCGCCGCCTGGACCGGAGGCTGCGACGGCGAGTTCGCCCCGTACGCCACCGCGGGCGCGAAGGAGGGCGTGGCCTTCGCCGGCGCGGCCGCTCGGACACCCCAGCTGTTCGACAAGCTGAACGACCCCTCGTGGCTGTTCGCCCGCTTCACCGCCGCCCACGCCGAGCAGGCGGTTGCCGGGTGACCGGCAACACTCTGGTGCTCGTCGAGCCGGGCGCGCACCGGCCCGGAGGGCACCACCAGGGCGCCCTGATCGCGCTGGCGAAGGCGCACCCAAGGACGGTCGTGATCAGCCCGTACGGCGTCGCTGGTGAGTCATGGCGGCAGCTACGGGCGGCCGGCGCCCGGGTGCGTGTCCCCGCGGGGGCGTCGGCGGCGCCGTTGACCGCGGCGGCTCTCGCCCTGGATTCCGTGGCCGAGCTCGGGCGGCGGGTGCTGCGCTTCCGCCGCTGGCCCGACGCCCTGTGCCGTCTCCCCCACCAGGTGACGCTGCTGTCCCGCTGCATGGCCGAAGCGGCATGCGTGCGTACCGCGCGCCGCTTCGGCCCGGGTCCTGTGGTCGTGCTCAGCGCCAGCGAGGCCCTGCACGGGCTCGCCGGTCTCCTCGGCGGCACCCACACCCGCTTTGTCCACGAGGTCGTCACCACGGAGGACGCCGCGCTACGGCTGCTGGGACGCCTCGTGCGCGCCGGTGAGCGGCGGGTGCAGGTGCTCGCGCCCACGGAAGCGGTCCGTACCGATCTCGCCGGCCGCTTTGCCGGGCTCCGGGTGCAGGTGCGGCCGTTCGCCGTCGCCGACCCGGAGGACCGGCTCACGGGCGAGGAGCGCCGCCGGGCCCGGGAGGCGTTCGGCATTCCGGCTGAGGAGCCCGCTGTGTGCCTGGTGGGTGGCTGGTGGCCGTACAAGGACATCGACACGGTCGGCGCCGCACTCAACCGGCTCGACGGCCCGCTGCACGTCCTGGTGGCGGGCACGCCGCTGCACACCGAGGTCTTGGACCGCTGGCGTGCTCTGCCTGTTGTGCGGCTGCACGTGGTGCCGGGCCCGGCCACGCAGGCCCAGGTCCGCGAGGTGTATGCGGCGTCCGACGCCGCGGTGGTCGCACGCCGAGCCGGGGTGGCCAAGGAGTCCGGGCTCGTGGTGGACGCCGTGCGGCTCGGGGTGCCGTTGCTCGTGTCCGAACACGATCCGGCCCTCACCGGCCGTCTCGCCGGCCGCCCGTGGGTCAGGACCTTCCCCGCTGGTGACGGCGGCGCCCTCGCGGCACTGCTCCGTGATCTCGCGTGGAGCCCCCTGGCCCGCCCGCCGGGCGATGCGGGCGCCGACCTGGGAGTCCCCACAGCGGCGGAACAGACCGCCTTCCTCTACGACACCGCCTCGAAGGGTGCCCTCTGATGTCTGTTCCTCCCGTACTGGTCGCCGTGATCGGCCCTGTGGAACCCGCCTTGCTGACTGCGTGGGTCGACCACTACCGCTCGCTCGGCATCGAGCGGTTCGTCCTCGGCTTCCACTTCACCGACTACGCCCCGGCCGACCGGCGTCTCGCCCTCCAGACGGCGTGCCGCGAGCTGGGGATCACGCCGGCCGCCATCAGCACCGGGCCATGGCACGAGCACACCAACACCCGGTTGCGGGATCTGCTGCGGGTCAAGGCGGGCGACGGCTGGCACCTGCTGGCGGACTCCGACGAGTTCCAGGTCTATCCCGTCCCGATGGATGAGGTGATCGCCCAGGCCGAGCAAGGAACGGGGACGGTCGGAGGGCTGATGCTCGACCGGGTCGCCGACGACGGCACACTGACGGGCTGGACTTTCGGCGTGGCCGGTCTGGATGCCACGTATCCGCTCGGCGGGTTCCTCACCCACCACCTGATGCGCGGCGACCCCCGCAAGGTGGTCCTCGCGCACTCCCGTGTGCCAGTGGATTCCGGGAACCACCGGGCGGAAGGGCACCGGCCGGGGAACCGCCCGCCGGTCGTCGTGCACCACTTCAAGTGGCGCAGCGGCGTCGCCGAAGACGTCGAGCGGCGGGCCCTGCACTCCGCGGATGGCACATGGCAGACCGTTTCCCCTGCGTGGCTCTCCGAGGCCCGCCAGTGCATGGGCCACCTCGTCCAGCATGATGGACGGATCAACGTGGACGATCCGAGGTTCGGCTTCCGGCCGGTGTCGCTGAGGGCGGTGCCCGCCTGGTGGGCGGCCGAGGCGACTCAGCTTGTCTCCGCCTGGCGGCCTCCCGTATACGGCCGCGCCTGGAACGAGTCCTGGTCGATGACTTCTTCGCCCTCTCCAGCAGGCGGGTCGAACCGGGCGTAGAAGTCGTCCAGTGCGCTTTCGCTGACCGTGAGGGCGTTGGCGTCCTGGCGCTGGTTGCGTTCTTGCAGGCGGCGCAGCAGCTCGGTCCGGTCGACGGGGAAGTACAGCAGCCGCCACTGGCCGCCTGACGACTCCACGAGCTTCTTCCACTCCTCGCGGGCCGGACGCAGCCACAGGCCATGGTCGAGGATGACGTCCCGGCCGGCCGCGACGAGCTTGACCAGCTCCTCTCGGATCTCGGCGACGACCGGCGCCTCAAGAGCGAAGTAGTCGCGCTCGGGATAGTCGACGCCGTAGCGGCCGTGCCGTTCGTAGACCCGCTCGTCGACCGAGAGCCGGACAGCGCCGGCGGGCTCCAGCCGCTGCTTCGCGTACGTGGTCTTGCCCGACCCTGTCAGCCCGGTCAGCAGGTATACGGTCGGGGCGGCGTCCGAGGCGGTGCTCTGCCTGGACTCGGTGTTCACTCGTGCACTCCTCGTATGGCGTCGGTCTCTCCGCTTCCAGGCTGCCACCTCCCAAGGCCTCGGGGCCCTGAGATCCTCGGTCGCCAGGCACGGACGGACCGGGAATCACGTGGCGTAGGGTCCGTGGGATGACGATCCCTGGACCCGTTC
This sequence comes from Streptomyces sp. NPDC102490, assembly GCF_044765285.1. Taxonomy (NCBI): domain Bacteria; kingdom Bacillati; phylum Actinomycetota; class Actinomycetes; order Kitasatosporales; family Streptomycetaceae; genus Streptomyces; species Streptomyces sp. NPDC102490. The sequence goes on along the minus strand of NZ_JBIWJU010000006.1, from coordinate 381,795 downwards.
AATCAGCGGAACCCGTGGTGCGCACCGCCGGTGGCGCGGTGCGCGGCCGGACGGAGGACGGGCTGGCCGTCTTCCGCGGCATTCCCTTCGCCCAGCCGCCGGTGGGGGACGCCCGGTTCGCCGCCCCGCGCCGGCCCCGCCCCTGGGACGGCATACGCGAGGCGTACGCCTTCGGCCCGCCGCCCCCGCAGGACTTCGGCGCCGCGGGCACCGCCGGCCCTCCGGACGTCCCCGGGGGCGACGACTGGCTGACGGTCAACGTCTGGACGCCCGCCCCCGACCCGGCCGCCCACCGCCCGGTCATGGTCTGGATCTACGGCGGCGCCTACAAGCTCGGCCACTCCGGCAACCCCGCCTACGACGCCCGCCGTATAGCCGCCGACGGCGACCTCGTCGTCGTCACCCTCAACTACCGCGTCGGCATGGAGGGTTTTGCCCACATCGAGGACGCCCCCGCCAACCGGGGCCTGCTCGACCAGGTGGCCGCGCTGGTCTGGGTGCAGGAGAACATCGCCGCGTTCGGCGGCGACCCCGACCAGGTCACGATCTTCGGCGAGTCGGCCGGCGCCGGTTCCGTGGCCGCCCTGCTGGCGATGCCCCGCGCGGCCGGACTCTTCCGGCGGGCCGTCGCCCAGAGCGTGCCGGGCACGTTCTTCTCCACCGAACTCGCCGCCGACATCGGCACCGCCCTCGCCGCCGAGCTGGGTCTGAGCCCGACCGTCGCCGACCTCTCGGGCGTCGCCCCGGACCAGCTCGTCAAGGCGGGCCAGGCGCTCGCCCCCAAGATGCCGGGCAACGTCGCCCGCTGGGGCCGGGCGGCGCCCACGGTCACCCCGTACGCGCCCGTCGTGGACGGCGAGTTCCTGCCGGTCACGCCGTGGCAGGCGCTGGCGTCCGGCGCGGCCCGCGACATTGAGCTGATGACCGGTCACAACCGGGACGAGAACCGCCTGTTCACGATGATGGCGGGCAAGCTCGGCCAGATCGGCGAGGACCGCGCGAGCACCGCCCTGCGCCTGTACGCCCCGGGCGGCGAGTCGGCCTACCGTGCGGCGTTCCCGGACGCGACCGCGAACGACCTCTACGAACACGTCCAGACCGACTGGCTGTTCGCGATGCCGTCCCTCCACCTGGCCGAGGCCCAGCTCGCGGGCGGCGGCCGGGCCCACGTCTACGAACTCACCTGGCCCGCCCCGGCCTTCGGCGGCGCCCTGGGCGCCTGTCACGCCCTGGACGTCCCGCTGCTCTTCGGCACCTTCCAGGCGGACCTGGCGCAGCTCCAGTTCGGCGGCGCGGCGCCGTCCGAGGAGGCGCTGGCCCTGTCGGCACGCTTCCGCGCCGCCTGGACGGCCTTCGCCCGCACCGGCGATCCGGGCTGGCCCGCGTACGACGCGCAGCGGCACCTCGTGCGGGTGTTCGACGCGGAGCCGACCGTCGCGCCGTACCCGGAGGAGACGTCCCGCCGCCTGTGGGAGGGGCACGAGTTCACGGCGCTGCCGCTGGTGGGACCGGAGGCGTGAGCTTCCGGAGTCTCCTGCTGGGCCTGTTCGCCGTGCCGGTCGTCGTCGGCGCGTACGTCCTCACCGAGGCGGCGACCGCCGACGGCACCCCGCGCTGCGACGGCATCATCGAGGAGTACGGGGACGCGGAGCGCTCCGGGCCCATGAAGCCGGGCGAGACGTGCGACCTGTACGACTTCGCCGACGGCCGCTCGGCGGGCACGCGGACGTACGCGCAGCAGAGGAAGGCGCAGGAGGAGGGGGCGGCGGACGGCTACCGGACCGGGGGCCTGTGGCTGGCGTACGGCGTGGCCGGGCTGGCCGTGGTCACCACCCACCTCGGCCTGAAACGCCGCCGCGCCTGAGGCACCGGTCTTGGTGGTGCCTCAGGGCGTCCCCGACTTCCAGGGCGCTCCGCCGCCGCTGCGCGTCGCCTTCGGCGATCGGCCTGCGGCCGCCCCTTGACCCGGCTCGCTCCAGCCCGGGTGAGAAGCGTGCGGGCGGCCGGGGGAGGGTGGGTGTCCCGGGTACGTCGGTCCCTGGGCGCGTTGTGCGGTCGCCCAGCGTGAGGGGCGCGTTTGCGTCTCGCCGGTATGCCGGGTGGGCTCGGCGTCTGCCGCCCGGTGGGCGGACCCGTGTCGAAAACGGATGACAAAGGCGTCAGCCCGCGTAGGCCGTGGATGACGCAGAAGAGGAGCGCCAAAGTGTCACCTGGCGACCATCGCGTGACCGCTCCCCACCGGGCGATTTGCCGGATCCCGGGGAAGGATGGGAGGACGCCACGGCGTGCAATCAGCCGCCGACGCACTCTCCCGCATCACCCGAAAAGCGCCGGAAGGACATGTCATGGCCGCCGCCACAACCAAGGCTCCGACTGCACCAGGGGTACGGTCCTGGTGGGGGATCCCGTATGCCACCGCCGAGCGGTACCGCCGTCCCGTGGTCGCGGAGTTCGATCCGGACCTCCCCTATGACCGCAAGGGCGTCGTCTCCGTCCAGCCCGACAGCGGTGACTGGCTCGAAGCGGACAGCGGGATGGGCGAGGACTGCCTGAACCTGAACGTGTGGGCTCCCGAGCAGCCGGCCAGGGAGGCGCTGCCGGTGGCCGTGTACATCCACGGCGGCGGATTCGAGTACGGCGCCAACACGCAGATCACCTCGAACGCCGCCGGCCTCGCTGCGACGGGGCGCGTGGTGGGCGTGTCGATCAACTACCGGCTCGGTGCCCTGGGCGCGCTCTCACTCTCGCAGTACGGCGGGCGTCTCGCCGAGGCCAGCAACCTCTTCCTGCAGGACGCCATCGCCGCGCTCACCTGGGTCCAGCGGAACATCGCCCACTTCGGCGGCGATCCCGACCAGGTCACCGTCTACGGCCACAGCGGCGGCGCCTACACCACCTTCGGGCTGCTCAGTGCCTCCTCCGCCAACGGCCTGTACCGGCGCCTGGCCGGGTTCTCCGGCGGGCCCGCCCGCTCGATCCCGGCCTGGTGGGCCGAGGAGCTCGCGCACCGGTTTGTCACGGAACTCGGTGTCGCAGACAACCCCGACAAGCTGATCGACCTCGACGCGGCCTCTCTGGTGGCCGCCCTGAAGAAGGTCGTCCCGACGGATCTCGGCGTCCGCGGCGGGGTGGACAACCAGGCCACCGGCGTCGTCCTGGACATCGGACAGCCCGGCGCTGTGGTGCACGCCCACCCCATGGACGTCCTGGCCTCGGGCGCGCACCGCGGTGTCGACGTGCTGCTGAGCATGGCCAGCGACGACATGGGCTGGTGGGTGGCGAACGACCTCGACCGGTTCGACCCGCACACGCTCGACCGCGTCACCTACGAGGTCGCGGGGTGGCGCATTTCCCGCTCCCGCGCCAGGAAGATCGTCCACGCCTACGACCAGGGCGGCCGTACCCCGGCCGAGGTTCGCGCCGCGCTCATGGCGGACTACCTCTTCGCGCTTCCCGCCGCCCGCGGTGCCCTGGCCCACGCCGCCGCAGGTGGCAACGCCCATCTCCTGGTGATCGGACCCGCCGAGGGCGCGCCCGCCGTGCACGGCACCGAGATGTACGCCCTGGTCGGCCAGGAACAGCCGGGCCGCAGTGCCGAGCAGGCCGAGCGTGACACGCGTATCCGCGACATCCTGCTCGACTTCGTCACCGGCGAGCAGTCCCGTCTGTGGCCCGCCGTCACGGACCGTCCGACCTCGGAAAGCGTCGGCAACCCTCCCTTCGAGGCGAGCGCCCACTACCAGGCGGCCATCGACCTGTGGGAGGGCATCGACCGCCCCTGACGGCCATCGGGCCATACCGGCATGCGGAACAGCACAGAGGCACCGGGGGACGAACACGGTAAAGGAGCTGGGTATGAGCCAAGGGACAGCAGCTGGCGACGCCGCACCGGCGACGATGCGGGCCGTCGTCGTCACCCGGCCCGGCGGCCTCGAAGCACTGGAGATCAAGGACGTGCCGGTGCCCATGCGCAAGCCCGGCTGGGTGCGGATCCAGATGAAGGCGTTCGGCGTCAACGAGTCCGAGATCACCACCCGCAAGGGCGAGTCGGACGCGGAGGTCACCTACCCGCGCGTTCCCGGCATCGAGGGTGTCGGCGTGGTCGACGAGACCGACGAGGACAGCGGACTGCGGCCGGGACAGCAGGTGGCGACCATGATGGGCAACATGGGCCGCTCGTACGACGGCTCGTACGCCCAGTACGTGACCGTCCCTGCGGCGCAGGTCATCCCGTTCGAGACCAGTCTGCCGTGGGAGGTCGTCGGTGCGCTGCCGGAGATGTTCCAGACCGCCTACGGATCGCTGACCACCGGCCTGGACCTCAAGGCCGGGCAGACACTGCTGATCCGCGGCGGCACCTCCACGGTCGGGCTGAGCGCGGCCACCATCGCGAAGGACCTCGGAGCCACCGTCCTGTCCACCACCCGCAGCCCCGGCCGGGCCGGGGAACTGCGGGCGGCGGGCGTTGACCATCCCCTTGTCGACGACGGCACCCTCACCGACCAGGTGCGCGCGCTGCTGCCGGACGGCGTGGACGCCGCACTGGAACTGGTGGGCTGCTCGGCCCTCGCCGACACCCTCCGCACCGTCCGCCGCCACGGCACCGTCTGCTTCACCGGAGCCCTGGCGGGGCAGTGGACGATCCCCGACTTCACCCCGTTCATGATCCCCAGCGGGGTGCGGCTGACCAGCTATGCGGGCGAAGCCTCCGACCTGCCAGCCGACGTCTTCGCCCACCAGCTCCACGCCATCGCCGGTGGGCGCCTCAAGGTCCCGGTCGCGAAGGTCTACCACGGCCTGGAACAGGTCCGTGATGCCCAGGCCGACCTCGAGTCCGGCGCCACGCCGGGCAAGCACGTCGTCGTCCTGGACGACTGAGCCCGGATCCCTCGACTTGAGCGGCAAGAGAGGGAAAAGCCGCTCGACAGCGGCCACCACCGCGGTGCCTTCCCCACGGCTCGGCAGGCAGCCGCCTCCCGGCCGCGGTACCGTCCAGCCTCACCGGGTTTCCGTCACGCGTCGGTCCTGGCTGCGCGAGCCGCGAAGGCGGCCGGGGTGAGGCCGGTGCGGTCGCGGAAGAAGCGGCCGAAGTTCGCGGGGTCGGTGAAGCCGAGGTGGACGGCCACGGCCCGGGCGTCCCAGCCGGCGCTTCCCAGCAGGCGCCGGGCCTCCAGGAGGCGCCGCTCGTCGATGAGTTCACGTACTCCCTTGCCGGCGGCATCCTGGGCGGCGCGGCTGAGGGTGCGGACCGAGCAGCCGAGCAACTCGGCGTAGTCCGCGGCTTGGTGCAGCTCGCGAAAGTGCAGCTCCAAGGCGTCCAGGAAGTGTCGGTATCTGTCGGCGCGGCCCGCGCCGGCCGCGGCTGTCCCGGTGGGGGCGATGCCCGGGGAGTTGGCCAGGCGCAGCAGCAGTGATTCGAGCAGGCTGCGCCGCAGGGCGTGGTGGATGTCGAGGGGGCGGCGCCCCAGTGCGCGGTGTTCGTCCAGGAGTTGGAGTGCCGTGTGCTGGAGCCAGGCGGTGTCGTCGGGGTGCGGGCTGAGCACGGCAGGTGCCCCGTGCGCGGTGAGCGGGGCCAGGAGACGGGCGAGGTCGGGCCGCAGTACGTCCGGTTCGAACAGGATGAACGGGCCGCGGGCCGCGCCGGGCGGATGCCAGCACTGTGCGTGTCCGGGACGCACCCACAGCCACTGGCCGGGGGTGACGGTCCGCGTGACGTGGTCGACGTCGTGCCGCAGCTCGCCCTCGGTGACGGCGATGAGGTAGTGGAAGGCGGCGCGGCCCGGACGGGGTGGGTTCCACGGCCAGTCGTCGTGGTGGGCGAAGAAGTCCTCGACGGTGCTCACCTCGAGGCCGTACGGGGTACCGACCGGGGGCTGGAAACCGAACAGGGGAACCGCTGCCTGACCGGCCGCGCGTCCACTCGGATCGGGGTGTCGCATGTCGACCATCACGTGTCCGCAGCCTACCGCCCTTCGGGGCGGCTGCGGCGGAAGGATGGGACGTGGCCCCGCGCCCGCGCGGCGCGCCCTCCACATTCTTCGATGCCACAGTCCGTGACCACCAGAGGAAGAAGACGCCCCATGAACGGATCGGCCCTGCACAAGACCGCCGCCGACTGCGCGGAGGAACTCCCCGGAGCTCACCTGGAGCACCCCTTCGGTCCCGACTGGGAGGTCTACAAGGTGCGCGGCAAGGTGTTCATGCTGTTGACGGAAGTCCCGGGGCGGCCCGTCGTGATCCTCAAGGCGGACCCCGGCGAGGCCCACGCCCTGCGGGAGCAGTACAGCCACATCACCCCCGGCTACCACATGAACAAGAAGCACTGGATCACCCTGGAAGGCGGGGACGACGTCAGCAAGAAGCTGGTCGAGGAACTCGTCACCGACTCCTACCGGCTCGTCGTCGCTCACCTGCCCAAGGCCGAGCAGCCCGTCGACCCGCACACCTACGGCACCAGTACGCGGGCGGCCCGGTGAGCGCGGCCGGCGACCGGCTCCAGGACACCGCCCGCCGGGCGGCGCTCGCCCTGCCCGGCGTCACCCACGGCCGCCCCTTCACGCCCGCACTCGAGGTGTACAAGGTCGCGAGCAAGGTGTTCCTGATCGTCACCGACGACCCGGACGAACAGATCATCACGGTCAAGTGCGAACCCGAACACGCCCGCGCGCGCGTGCACGGTTACGCCTCGATCACACCGGGCCGCTACCTCGACAAACACCACTGGATCTCGCTCGGGCCGGGCCCCGGCATCACCGGGCGGCTGGTCACCGACGCGGTCGAGGATTCCTACGACCTGGCCGTCGAGCGGCTGCCCAGGCGCGACCGCCCCCGTAGCTGACGAGCACCGCCAGCGCGCCCACGAGCCGCTGAGCCCACCTCTGTCAGTGCCCCGTGCAACGCTCGCCACGCCCGCACACCTTTGCCTGCGATCCGAGAGACCAATGGAACCGACTGAAGCGACCCTGCCGCTCTTCGACGAGGAACCCGCCCGGCCACTCGCCGACCGCCTGCGCCCCACCCGGCTGGACGAGGTCGTCGGGCAGGACCATCTCCTGGCCCCGGACGCCCCGCTGGGTCGCATGGTCGCGTCGCAACGCCTCGGCTCCGCCATCCTGTGGGGCCCGCCCGGCGTCGGGAAGACGACCATCGCCCGCCTGCTCGCGGACGGCAGCAACCTGGCCTTCGAACCGGTGTCGGCCACCTTCTCCGGCGTGGCCGACCTGCGCAAGGTCTTCGCCGCCGCCCGCAGCCGGCGCACCATCGGCCAGGGCACCCTGCTGTTCGTCGACGAAATCCACCGCTTCAACCGCGCCCAGCAGGACAGCTTCCTGCCCTACGTCGAGGACGGCACGATCACCCTGATCGGCGCCACCACGGAGAACCCGAGCTTCGAACTCAACGGCGCCCTCCTCTCCCGCACCCAGGTCTTCGTCCTCCGACGCCTCGACGAAGCCGCCCTGTCCACACTCCTCGACCGCGCCGAGGACCTCACCGGCCACCGGCTGCCCCTGGACGACGACGCCCGCCGCGCCCTGATCGCCATGGCCGACGGCGACGGCCGCTACCTCCTCAACATGGCCGAACAACTCCAGGCCCTCCCGAACCCCGGCACCCCCCTGGACACCGCCGCCCTCGCCCACCACACCCATCAGCGCGCCCCGCTGTACGACAAGGCGCAGGAGAGCCACTACAACCTGATCTCCGCGCTCCACAAGTCGATGCGTGGCTCCGACCCGGACGCGGCCCTGTACTGGCTCGCCCGCATGCTCGACGGCGGCGAGGACCCCCTGTTCGTGGCCCGCCGCCTGGTCCGCTTCGCGAACGAAGACATCGGCATCGCCGACCCGCACGCCATCCAGCAGGCCCTCGCCGCTTGGGACGTGTACGAGCCCCGAGGGCGAGTTGGCGATCGCCCAGGCCGCCGTCTACCTCGCCACCGCCCCCAAGTCCATCGCCGTCTACCGCGGCTTCAACGCGGCCCACCGATCCGCCCGCCGCACCGGCTCACTCATGCCGCCCGCCCACATCCTCAACGCCCCGACCCGGCTGATGAAGGACCTCGGCTACGGCAAGGATTACCAGTACGACCCCGACACCACCGACGGCTTCTCCGGCGCCGACTACTTCCCCGACGACATGGACTGCGAGACCTACTACCAGCCCACACACAACGGCTACGAAGCCCAGATCAGCGAACGGCTGCGCCACTGGGCCGCCCTCCGCGCTGGCCGACGCAGCGGCTGACGCGGACGCTTGGGCAGCGCACACGATGTTCCGCGCTATCGCTCGCCGTGTTGACATCCGATCCAGTCGACGCAGGTCAGCGCGCTGCGCACAACCAACTTCGCTGTCGAAGGCCACCACCGCTGCCAGCCGTTGACGGAAGGGGCCCGTGTGCCTCGGTCACTTGGAAGCCGGGGCCGCCTTGATGCCGTCGACGAAGACCTGCCAGGCCACGGCCTGGAAGCGGAGGGTGGGCCCTTCGGGGTTCTTCGAGTCCCGGACCGGGATGGCGGTGTTGCCGGTGGCGACCTCGAGGCAGTTGCCACCGCTGCCGCCGCTGTAGCTGGACTTGTACCAAGTCGCCTCAGTGTCGCTCCTCATGGGCGTAATCCTGCGCCATCGCCTCGATAAGGACCAGGGAGTTCTGCGGGGGCAGGGCACAAGCCGAGAGGTGGTCGTAGGTCTGCCGCTGGTGGCGCACGATCGCCGGGTCGTCTTCAAGCCGTCCGGTCCCCACGCCCTCGAAGTAGGCAAGCGGTGGAGCGGCGTCGAAGTCCATCAGCTTGATGGCGCCCTCCATCGCGGCGTGTGCCCCGGCTTCGAAGGGAAGCACCTGCACGATGATTCGGTTCCTGCGGACCAGCGCGACGATGTGGGCAAGTGCCTCGGCCATCACCTTGTATCCCCCTGTCGCCCTGCGTAACGCAGCCTCGTCCAGCACCACCCACAACACGGGGTCTGTTGGATCGTCCAGCAGCTGGGTCCTCTCCATGCGGGCCGTCACGAGCGCCTCGATCACGTCATCCGGCGCGGTGGGCTGATAGGCGCGGCACACCGCTCGTGTGTACGCCGGTGTTTGCAACAGGCCGGGGATCAGCAAAGGGGCGTACTCCCTGATCTCCCTGGCCGTCCCTTCCGCCTCCGCCGCCTGCGCGAAGTGCTCCGGATACTTGGACTTGGCCGACGCCGCGCAGTTGCGCCGGAAGAAGTCCTCCGTGCCCAGGACGTCGTCCAGCAGGCGGGCGTATTCCGGCTGCATCCGGCGCGTGCCGGACTCCAGCTGGCCGATGAACGAGCCGCTGACGAACAGCCGCGCGCCCAGTTCCTCCTGGCTCAGGCCGGACTTCTCGCGGGCGTGGCGCAGCTCGGCGCCGAGGAGGGCGCGGGGGGAGGAGGACGGGTCGAGGTCTTTCGGTCCTGGCATGGTGACGGAACTCCCGGTCGCACAGCAGGGGTTGTTGGAGCGCCCTGTATGGCCAGGTTAGGGGCGCAACGGACACGCTGTGTCGCGAATCACGAACTCAGCGTGGAGGTGAGGAAGGGTGCGGTCGACCGAAGAAGTCGTCGAGTCCCTGCGTCAGGCCCTCGTGGGCGCCGGTGTCGTCCTGCCGTCCCTGTGCGTCGATCCGGTGACCGGCGCGAGCGACGAGCCGTTCGCCCTGGTCGACCTGGGGCGGTGCAACGTACGGGTCGCGGAGCGGCTGGCGTCGGTGGTGCGGGGCGAGCGGCCGGCCGTCGGCACGCATGCCGTGGACGCGCGGGACGGGCGAGTGGGGGAGGTGAGGGGACACGTGGGCGGCCGTGTGCAGTTGCGGCCGGTCGCGGGGGGCCGGGAGTGGGACTGCCCGCAGGCGTCGGTGACGGAGGCGCGGCCGGAGGAGGTGCTGAAGGCGCGGCTGCGCAGGACGAACCGCGAGAGTGCGCACCCCTGAGGCCCCTGACGGATCACGCGGGCGGCCAGATGCGCAGGGCGGTCTCGGCCACCCGGTGGAGGTCTTCCCGGGTGACGCCGCCGGTGGCCTGCACGGCGATGCCGTTGGCGAACGTCATCAGGTAGCGCGCGACGTGCAGCGGGTCGGTGCCGGGCGGCAGGTCTCCCTCGTCGACGGCTCGCGCGAACCGGTCGCGGAGCTGGGCGACGCCCCCCTCGCGCCAGTCGGCGAGCAGGTCCCGGGCGGAGCGCCCGGTCTCCCCGGCGGCGAGCGACCCCTGGACGCCCAGGCATCCGGCCGGGCAGTCGGGGCGGGTGCTGACCTCCACGGCGCCGTTCAGGAACGCGGTGGCCACCTCGCGGGCGGTGGGCTTGCGCAGGGCGCGGGCGACGTAGGAGGCGGGGCCTTCCTCGTAGCGTTCGAGCGCCTTGCGGAACAGGTCCTCCTTGTTGCCGAAGGCCGCGTACATGCTGGTGCGGGTGATGCCCATGGCGCTGGTCAGGTCGGTGAGGCTGGCGCCCTCGTAGCCCTGCTCCCAGAAGACCCGCATGGCCTTTTCCAGGGCCGCGTCGGCGTCGAAGCCCCTGGGCCGGCCGAGCGGTCCCTTCTGTCGCGTCTCCATGCGGGCAGTCTACTCCTTCCGTATCGATCGGTACGGATGTGCTACGGTCTATTTCAGTACCGATCGGTACCGAATCTCTGGAGGTCTTTCACCATGGGACAGCTCGAAGGCAGGACCGCCGTCGTCACCGGCGGCGGCACGGGGATCGGTCTGGCCAGCGCGGTGCGGCTGGCGGACGAGGGCGCGCACGTGTTCATCACCGGGCGGCGCAAGGCCGCGCTGGACGCGGCCGTGGAGACCATCGGCGCGGACCGGGTCACGGCCGTGGCCGGTGACGTCTCGGACCCGGCCGACCTGGACCGGCTCTACGACGCGGTCCGCGCCCGCGGCCGGGGGCTCGACGTGGTCTTCGCCAACGCGGCGACCGCCTCGCTGGCGCCGCTGGAGGAGATCACCGAGGAGCAGATCGACGAGACCTTCGGCGTCAACGTGCGGGGCACCCTCTTCACCGTGCAGAAGGCGCTGCCGCTGCTCAACGACGGTGCCTCGGTGATCCTTAACGCCTCCACCGCCGCCGACAACGGCACGGAGGCGTTCAGCCTGTACGCCGCGTCCAAGGCCGCCGTCCGGACCTTCGCGCGGGGCTGGGCCAACGAACTCAAGGGGCGTGGCGTCCGGGTCAACGCCATCTCCCCGGGACCGGTCGACACCCCCGGGATCATCAACCTCTTCGGCGAGTCGAACGCGCCCACCGTGCACACGAAGCTCGCCGGGGACACCGCGATCGGCCGGATGGGCCGCCCCGAGGAGGTCGCCGCGGTGGTGGCCTTCCTCGCCTCGGACCAGAGCAGCTTCGTCCTGGGCGCCAACTGGTACGTCGACGGCGGCGAGAACCAGATCTGACCCGGCGGGAGGATCAGCCCCGGTCCGGTCCGTCCGCGACCACGATGCGCTCGACCGCCGCCGTCACCAGCTGGTCCCGCTCCTCTTCGGTGAACACGTCCGGCAGCGTGAGCTGTTCGACGATCAGCCAGTTCAGGGCGAGGATGAGCAGCTTGACGGCCATGGCGTCGCCGGGGAGGCCGGACGCCTCGTGGTAGGCGACGTTGGCGTCGATGTCCTCGCGGATGCGCTCGGTCAGCACCGCGCGCAGACCGGGGCGCCGGGTGGCCTCCAGGCGCAGCTCCAGCAGCGCGAGGTAGCCGGTGCGGAACGAGGAGACGCGGTCGACCAGTTCCCGCATCAGCTGCACGTAGGTGTCGCGGTCGCGGCCGGCGGTGCGCTGGCGGGCGATCGTCGCCTCGTCGGGGCGCAGCCGCTCGTAGACGCGGGCGCCCGCCTGGGTGAGCAGGTCGTCGCGGTTGGCGAAGTAGTTGGACGCGGTGCCGGCCGGGACGGCGGCCTCCGTGTCCACCGCCCGGAAGGTCAGCCCCCGGGCGCCCTGCGCGGCGAGCACCTCGATCGCGGCGTCGACGAGGGCCGCGCGCCGCTGGTCGTTGCGTCGCACCATGTCAGAGGCCGCCCATCGGCTCGATGTCCACCCGCACCGGAGTGCCCCACACCCGCAGCACCTCGTAGTCCGTGAACTCGTGGACGAGCCGGTACGCCATCGCCGCGTGCGGGCCGCGCAGTTGGGCCGCGATGTACAGCTCGGCCTCGCGGCGGTCGCGGCGCGGGGTGCCGCACAGCTGCCACGCCTGGCCGGTCCACTGCTCGGGCAGCCAGCGCTGCTGGGGCTGCGGCCGGTCGCCCCGTACGCCGTAGCGGGACTGGACCGGCTCGGCGGGCCGGGCGGGGAGCGGTCCGCCGCTGTACTCGGCGCGGCGGGCCGTGCGGCGGCGGGTCTCGCACAGCAGGCACAGGTCGGGGGCGGCCTGGTCGACCGGCCCGTTCGGGTGCTCCGGGCAGCGGGTGCTCGGGGCCGCCGCCGTGACGCTCTCCTCCAGCTGGTCCAGCGCACGCTTCAGGTCCGCGCGGACCTCGTGCAGCTTGGCCTCCGGGGTGTCGCCGGTCAGGGCCTCGCCGTGCTCACCGAGGAGGCGCAGGGCGCGGCCCAGGGCGGTCAGCTGGGCGTGGTTCATGTCCTTCAGAATCGCACACGGCGCGGACGGCCCCGGGCCCCCGGCCGGACCGGAGGCGGTGGGCCGGTCAGCCGAGCGCCGCCGCCAGCGCCGCCCGCAGGTGACCGCCGGACTCCGCCAGCAGCCGGGCGGCCGTCGGTCCGTCCACGTCGGCCAGCAGGACCAGGATCGCGGGCTTGACCTCGCCGTCGGTGGCCGTCAGGGCGCGCTCGATGTCGTGGTCGGCGGCACCGGTGGCGAGCGCGACGATGCGGCGCGAGCGGGCCCGCAGCTTCTCGTTGGAGGCGCGGACGTCCACCATCAGGTTCCCGTACGTCTTGCCGAGCCGGATCATCGTGATCGTCGACAGCATGTTCAGGACCAGCTTCTGCGCCGTGCCCGCCTTCAGCCGCGTCGAGCCGGTGAGCAGCTCGGGCCCGGTGACCACCTCGATGCCGTGCTCGGCGGCGGCGGCCAGGGCGCTGTCCCGGTTGCAGGCGAGGCCGACGGTCAGGGCGCCGAGCGAGCGGGCGTACGCGACGGCGCCGACGGCGTACGGGGTGCGGCCCGAGGCGGAGACGCCGACCACCGTGTCGTCGGCGGTCAGCGCCAGGGCGTCCAGGTCGGCGCGGGCCAGCTCGGGGGAGTCCTCGGCGCCCTCGACGGAGGTGACCATGGCGTCCGGGCCGCCCGCGATCAGGCCGACGACCTGCCCGGGGGTGGTGTTGAAGGTCGGCGGGCACTCCGAGGCGTCCAGCACGCCCAGCCGGCCGGCCGTACCGGCGCCCGCGTAGACCAGCCGCCCGCCGCGCGCCATCCGGGCGGCCACGGCGTCGATGGCGGCGGCGATCTCGGGCAGCCGCGCGGCGACGGCGGCGGGCACGGTGGCGTCCTCGCCGTTCATCAGCCGCGCGATGTCGAGCGTCGGCAACTGATCGATCTCGGCCAACTCCGGCCGAAACGCCTCGGTCGTCAACGTCTCCAACTGGGAACGCAGATCGGGGTGATGGGGGGTGGAGGTCATGAGGGTATGGCTCTTTCCAGTGACTTGTAGATGCCGGGTAGTGCGAGGTTCCCAGGGGCGCGGGGAACTGCGCGACCAGCCACGACGAACCCGCAGCCGTGCACGGTGATTACCTGCCGCGATCCGCGCGGAGCGCCCCGTGCCGATGCGCCAACGCCTCATACGACGCCGCCAAAGCCGGCGCAGCCGACTCGTAGATCCGCTGCGCCACCCCCACGAACAGGCAGTCCACCACCAGCAGCTGGCTGGTCCGCGACGACATTGCCGCCGGCCGCAGCTCGCTCTCCCGGGCGGTGGACGTGGTCAGCACGTGGTCGGCGTACTGGGTGACGGAGCTGTCGGGGCGGCCGGTGATGGCGATGGTCGTCGCGCCCCGTTCGAAGGCGACCCGGAGCGGTTCGATGACGTCCCCCGTGGAACCGGAGTGCGTGATCGCCAGGGCCACGTCCCCCGCGCGCAGCTGCACCGCGTTGGTGACGGCCAGGTGCGGGTCGCCCGGGGCGTGGGCTATGAGCCCTATCCGCAGCATCTTCTGGGTGAGATCCTGGGCGACCAGGTTGGAGGCGCCGATGCCGTACACGTCGGTGCGCCGGGCGGCGGCCAGGGCGGCGACGGCCGCGCCGAGCTGGACGGTGTCCAATCCGGCGGCGGTGTCCGCGAGGGTCTGCTGCTCGTCGTAGGCCAGCTTGGCGACCACGTCGGCGATCGGGTCGTCGACCGCGATGTCCGTGGTGATGGCGGGGGCGCGGCCGGACTGCTGCTGGGCGGCCAGCCCGGCGAGCGCGAGGCGCAGGTCGCGGTAGCCGGGGTAGCCGAGCAGCCGGGCGGTGCGTACGACGGTCGCCTCGCTGGTGCCGGTCAGCTCGGCCAGGCCGGTGACCGTGAGGGCCGCGCAGCCGGCCGGGTCGCCCGCGACGGCCTCGGCCACCCGCTGCATGGACCGGGTCATCGACGGCGCCAGGGTGCGGACCTTGGCCGCGAGGGCGGCGGGCGCGGGCGGTGCGGGCGGTGCGGGCGGCGCGCTCCCGCCCCCGGTGGCACGGCGGGCCCCGGAAGCGTTCACGAAAGTTTCCTTCACTTCATCGGTCACTCATGAAAGATATTTTCGTTTCGGTCCGCGGGTCAAGAGTGCGCACAATGGGTGCATGAACCCCATCAGCCCCCTGGAGCAGGCGCTGCACGCCGCGCGCGCCCTCGTGCTCGCCGACCTGGTGGCGGGCGAGGTCGCCGAACCGGACGTCGTCTCGCTGGTCGAGGAGGCCGTCGTGCAGCGGCGCTGGTGGGTCGAGCAGTGGCCCGAGGGCGCGGAGTTCGTGGCCGGACTGGTCGCCCAGGACGTGCAGGACGCCCTGCTGGAGCGGTACGGCCGCTGGCCGCTGTGCCCGGTGTGCGGCTCCGGCGACCCGCACGCCCTGGACGTCGAGCCGGAGCTGGGTCCCGACCCGCACTGGGTGTGCGGCAAGGCGGGCGTGAAGGTCGCGGCCGTCGGCTCGCTGGGCGCGGCCACCGGCGGCGCCCCCTCATGAGGACCCCCCGGTGACCCTGTACATCGACCCGCCGACCTGGCCGGGCCACGGCCGTCTCTGGTCCCACCTGGTCAGCGACGTCTCCTACGCCGAACTGCACGCCTTCGCCGAGGCCCTGGGCGTGCCGCGCCGCGCCTTCGAACGCGACCACTACGACCTGCCCGCCCACCGGTACGCCGACGCGGTGTCCGCCGGGGCGCTGGAGGTCAGCAGCCGCGAGGTGGTGCGGCTGCTGCACGGGGCGGGACTGCGCCGCCGCAAGGGGGCCTCGCGCGGCGCCCCGGGGGCTCAGCCGCGCAGCTCGTAGGCGAACTGCTCGCCGCCCGCACCGTCCTCGGAGGTCTCACCGGCGATCCGGACGAACCCGGCGCGGGCGATGACGGCCTGCGAAGCGGTGTTCTCCGGCTCGGTCGTCGCGCGCACGGCCGTCACCGTCTCCCGCCCCAGCGCCCACGCGGACAGCGCGCGCAGCCCCTCGGTCGCGTAGCCGTTGCCCCGGGCCGCCTCGGCGAGGTCGTAGCCGATCTCCACCCGGCCCTGCTCGTCCGGCACCCCGTGGAAGCCGATGCCGCCGACCGCGCGCCCGTCCTCGCGCCGGACCAGGGCGAAGACCCCCCACACCGGGCGGTGAACCCCGGTCTCGTAGGCCTTCACCAGCATTCCGGCGGCGTCCCGGGTGCCCTGGAAGGGCCCGCCGTCGATCCACGCGAAGCCGCCGTCGCCGCCCGCGGCGAGGTCGGTGGCGGCGGCGGGCGTGAGGCCCTGGAGGGTGAGCCGCTCGGACGGGATCACCAGGTTGTTGCGCCAGCGCCACTCGGTGACCGGGGCCCGGCCGGGCAGGTCGCCGCGTCCGGTGGCCCACAGCAGGGTGCGCCAGGGGTCGGTGTCGGGCCGGACGTGCGGGAAGAGCCGGGCCAGCAGTTCCGCACACCGCTCGGCGGGCGGTTCGTAGCGCAGCCCGAGACCTTCGGCGAGGTCGTGCGTGTGCAGGAACACCTCGGTGACCGCCATCGCCGCGAAGCCCTCGCGGTCCGCGCTGCGGAAGGGGTACGGGTGGAAGGCCCGGACCCCGCGCGGGGTGGTGCGGAGGGTGGCGGCGAGCAGCGCGGCGGTGGTCTCCAGGACGTCGAGCACGTCCTCGTTGCCGGTGCCCTCGTCGAGGGTGATCTCGAAGGGGACCCACCCCTCGGTGGCGCGTCCGGCCAGCTGGCCCGCGTAGGCGAGGAGGACGCCCGCGACGTGCTCGGCCGTGTACCGGCAGCTCCACTCCGGCCGTCCGGCCCGCGTCGTCTCCCAGTCCCGGTCCGTCGCCGTCCGCAGCAGCGCGACGGCGTCCGCCATGGCCTCTTCCACCTGGTCCCCACCCATGCTTCGCATGCCGGGCAGGCTAGACGTCCGGGGTGTCCGGGAGCGACAGCATTTCCAGCTCGCCGGTGAGGTTGTGGCGGGCGGTCGCCTCCCACTCCCGCCGCCCGTGCGGAGTGTGGAACAGGGTGGGCAGGTCGAGGAGCCGGCGCAGGACCGCCGCCCGGCCTTCGCGGAAGGCCGCGTTCGGCACGAAGTGGTACTCCTCGCGGACGGCCGCCGTGTACGCCGCGTACGCCGACGGCGGCGAGGCGAGCACCGCCAGGTCCGCGTCGCACAGCACCTGCCCGTCGCGGTCGTCGTCGGCCGGCGCGTGGGTGACGGTGAGCCGCACCAGCCGGGCCACCTCGGCGGTCTTCGCCGCGGGCACCCCGGCCTCGGGGAGCGCGCGCTCGGCGAGCCGGGCCGAGCGCTCCTCGTTCTCGGACCGGTCGGGCCGGTAGACGGCGTCGTGGAACCACGCGGCGAGGCGTACGACGTCCACGTCGTCGGCGTGCTCCGCCAGGACGTCGACGCGGTCCAGGACCGCGGTGAGGTGCGCCAGGGTGTGGTAGCGCCGCTGGGGCTCCTGCCAGCGGGCGAGCAGATCGTCGGCGTACGGCGCGGGGTCGGGGGCGGCACCGGGGGCGGCGGTGGCTCCCGCCAGGGCGTGGGCGAAGCGGGAGCGCAGGGCGTCGAGGTCGGCCATGGGCGCATTCTTCCAGATAATGTTCGTGATAGCTTCTAACCCACGTGTCTGCGTTCCCGGCCGGGCGGGCCGGGCGGAACTCGAGAGGCGGCGGAGGCACCATGCCGGAGGCGCGCACCAGCACCCCGCGCGAGCGGTACCGCACCCAGGTGCGCGCGGAGATCAAGGAACACGCCTGGGAGCAGATCGCCACGGCGGGCGCCTCCGCGCTCTCCCTCAACGCGATCGCCAAGCGGATGGGCATGAGCGGGCCCGCGCTCTACCGGTACTTCGACGGCCGCGACGAGCTGATCACCGAACTCATCCGGGACGCCTACCGCAGCCAGGCCGACACCCTGCGTGCCGCGGCCGAGGCCGGCGCCGACCTGGCCGGCCTCGCACATGCCCTGCGCGCCTGGGCCCTGGACGACCCGCAGCGCTACTTCCTCATCTTCGGCACCCCCGTCCCCGGCTACCACGCCCCCGACGACATCACCGAGATCGCCGCCGAGACCATGGCGGTCATCGTCGACGCCTGTGCCGCGGCGCCGTCCTCGGACGGCACCGCCGGGGCGTTCGACACCCACCTCGAAACCCACCGGCGGTGGGCGGGCGACCATCCGGCGCCCGCCCCGGCCCTGCACCGGGCCCTGTCCTTCTGGTCCCGGCTGCACGGCGTCCTGTCCCTGGAACTCGCCGGGCAGTTCACCGGCATGGGCTTCGACCCCGCTCTTCTCTTCGAGGCCGAACTGAAGGACCTGCTGGGCCCCTAACGTGGAGTCCATGACGACTCCCGCAGACCTGCACGACGTACGCGACCCCGAGCTGCCCGGCCGGCTGCTGACCCTCGAACGCGACGACCTGGTGCCGCTGCTGCGCTCCCGCCCGGACGCCGACTTCGCGCTGCCGGTGGCCGCGTGTCCGGGCTGGACCGTGCGCGACGTGCTGGCGCACTGCTCCAGCGCCTTGATCCGGGTGGTGGAGAAACGCTTCGAAGAGGGCGTCTTCTCACCCGAGTGCAACGACCGCGACATCGCCGAACGCGCCGACTGGAGCAACGCCCGGGTCATCGACGAACTGGAGCGCGGCATGACCGAGGCCGGACCGGTGATCGCCCGGTCGGACGGCAGGCTGGACGCGGTGGCGCTGGGCGAGTGGGTGCACGCCGGTGACGTACGGGCGACCTTCGGCGAGCCGGGGGCGTACGCGGGGCGCGGGCTCCCCGAGGCGCTCGCGCTGCTCGGCGCGGTCACCCGGGCGCGCGGCCATGTGCCGCTCCACGCCGACCTGGACGATCTCGACGAGCCCCTGAAGCTGGGCGAGGCGAGCGGCGAGCGGCCGCCGGGCCGGTTCATCGGCGACGGCCCCACCCTCGTACGGCTCTACGCGGGCCGTCCGCTGGACGGAGCGGCGGGATACGAGCTGGCCGGGGTCGAGGCGAAGGAACTGAACATCTTCGGCGGCTGAGCGGCGCCGCGGGGACCCGGGCCTGCCGGCGGGCGCGTAGTCTTGGATTGGACTAGACCTGTAGCAGGCCGACGAATGGGGTCCCATGAGCAAGCGTGCAGTCCTGGAGGTGATCGCCCTCGACGTCGAGGACGCGGTCGCCGCCCAGGCCGGAGGCGCGGATCGCCTCGAACTGGTCACCGACATGGCGGCCGACGGACTCACCCCGTCGGCCGCGACCGTCGCCGCGATCCGCGCCGCCGTCGACATCGACGTACGGGTGATGCTGCGGCTCGCGGACGGGTTCGCCGCCGGTGACGTCGAGCGGCTGACACGCGTCGCCGGTGAGCTGCGGGAGGCCGGGGCCACGCAGTTCGTGCTGGGGTTCCTCGACGCGGGGGGCGACCTGGACCTCGGCGCGGTGGAGCGGATCGCGGAGGTGCTGGACGGCTGCCGGTGGACCTTCCACCGCGCGATCGACCGCGCCGCGAACCGGGACGCGCTGCGCAAGCAGCTCGCGGACTTCCCGGGCCTGGACACGTATCTGACGGCCGGGGCGGCCGGGGGCGTGGACGACGGCCTGACCGTGCTGCTCGCGGAGGCGCGGCGGCGGGGGGAGCCGGGGTACGAGCAGCAGCTGCTGGTCGGCGGCGGCCTGCGCCTGGACCACGTGCCGGGGCTCATGGACGCGGGGATCGACGGCTTCCACATCGGCGGCGCGGCGCGGCCCTCCGGGTGGGCGGGGCCGGTGTCGGCGGAGGCGGTTGCCCAGTGGCGGCAAGTGTTGGGGGAGTAGAGCCCCCCGTAGCTGCGGGCAGTCGTGCCTCCCCCAGTGCCTGAACGGCCTGGGAGGTGCCCCCAGGCGGCACGGGTGGGCGCAGCGGCACCCGGCCAGCGCCGGTCAGCGCCACCCTCGTACCTCAGCGCACGACTGCCCGCAGCTAGGTGAGCTGCGGCGGCAGTCCCGTCGCGTGGGTCACGATGAGGCCCGAGACCGCTCGGGTCAGACAGACGTACAGCCGGCGCAGCCCCGTCCGTTCGTCCGGTTCGCCGTCCACCACGGCCTGCGGCTCGTCCAGGACCACGTAGTCGTACTCCAGGCCCTTGGCCAGCGAGGCCGGGACCAGGGTGAGACGGGTGGCGTGGGTGGTCTCCTCGCCGGGGCCCACGTGGCCGATCCCGGCCGCCGCCAGGGCCGCCGCCAGCTCCGGCACCCGCGCGTCGGCGGCGATGAGGCCGACCGAGCCCTCCCGTTCCAGCAGCTCACGGCAGGCCGCCACCACGTCGGCCGACCCGTCCGGGGCCGTACGGATGTCGAAGAAGCCCGGGTTCTCGCGGATCGACGCCACCGGCGTCAGGCCCGGCGCGATGTGCGGCAGCAGCCGGGAGGCGTACGCGATGACGTCCGTCGGCACGCGGAAACCGGCCGTCAGCTCCTCGACCACCGCGTCGCCCTTGCCCAGGTGCCCCAGTGCCTGGGCCCAGCTCCGGGTCGCCCACGGCGTGGTGCCCTGCGCCAGGTCGCCCAGGACGGTCGCCGAACCGGTGGTGCAGCGCCGGCCCACCGCGCGGTACTGCATCGGGGACAGGTCCTGCGCCTCGTCGAGGACCACGTGCCCGAGGGAGTGGGTGCGCTCGATCAGGTCGGCCGCCTCGTCGATCAGCACCGCGTCGGCCGGTGACCACCTGGCGGACTTCACCGAGCGGGCCGGCTTCACCCACAGCACCGCCTTCTGCTCGTCCTCGGTGAGGAGCCCCTCGGCGTGCGCGGCGAGGAAGTCCCCGTCGGCGAGCAGGCGCAGCACCAGCTTGGCCGGGTCGACCTGCGGCCAGACCGACTTCACCAGCGCCTTCACGGCCGCGTCGCGCGCCACCGCGTTCTGCACCCGGTCGTCCGGCGCCTCGCCCGCCCGCTCCATCTGCACCAGCACGGCGTGCGCGATCCGCTGCGGCAGCGCCTCGCGGGCGGCGCCGTAGCGGATGTCGCGGGCGAGCAGCTCCTGGACGATCTCCTCCAGCTCGTACACCGGCACCCGCCAGCGGCGCGAGCCGCGCACCACGACGACGCCCTCGGTGGGCGGGGTGACGTGGGAGTAGAGGGCCCGGCGCAGCACCTCCGCCATCCGCGCGTCGCCCTTGATCACCGCCGTCGCCGCCTCGTCCGTGCCCCGCACCTCGACGTGGGCGACCAGGTCGTCGACGGTGGCCTGGCGGACCGTCAGCTCGCCGAGCGCCGGGAGGACCTGCTCGATGTAGTGCAGGAAGGACCGGTTCGGGCCGATGACCAGCGTGCCCGTGCGGGCCAGGCGCTCACGGTGCGCGTACAGGAGGTAGGCCACCCGGTGCAGGCCGACGGCGGTCTTTCCGGTGCCGGGGCCGCCCTGCACGCAGACCGAGCCGGCCAGCCCGGCGCGCACGATCTCGTCCTGCTCGGGCTGGATCGTCGCCACGATGTCCCGCATCGGTCCGACGCGGGGCCGCTCGATCTCCTGCTGGAGCAGCCTGCTGGTGGTCGCCGCCTCGGCCGGGTCGAGCAGGTGCTCGTCCTCGTACGCGGTCAGGTCGCCGCCGGTGTAGCCGAAGCGGCGGCGCAGCGAGACGTCCTGCGGGTCCTTCTTCGACGCCCGGTAGAACGGCTGGGAGACCGGCGCCCGCCAGTCGATCACCATCGGGTCGCCGTCCGCGTCGTGCACGTGCCGCCGCCCGACGTAGAAGCGCTCGCCCTCCCCGCCCTCGGCCTGCTCGGCGCCCGGGGCGTGCAGGTAGTCGAGCCGGCCGAAGAACAGCGGGGTCTCGCTGAGGTCGGCGAGCGCCTTGATGCGCTGCTCGATCTGGCTCTCCAGGACGGCGGCGTTGACCCAGTTCGCGGTGACGTCGGTGATGTCCAGGGACTCGACGTCCTCGCGCATGGCGCGCAGCGCGGAACGGGACGCGGCGAGGTGGGAGCGCTCTTTGGAAAGCGGGTCGTCGTGCACGGGCGTGGACAAGGGGGTGCCTCCGGATGACCTGCGGTGCGGTGGGCGCGGGACGCGCGCGGGGGCCGACCGGTTTCCGTCCGGACGGCGGCACTCCGTGGGGAGGCGGGCAAGAGCGGAGATTCTAGGGGAGCGCGGGAGGCGCGGGCCAACCGTTTTTCGCCGCCTGGCGCTCGACCCCTAGGGGATCACGTCCTCCGCGCTGAGGGATGCGCTCCCTCCACGGTCGTAGCGGAGGGGGACGGAGGGTGGGTCCGCAGACCGATGCCGGTGGGGGGTGGACGGTCGCACCATGGAGACATGAGCGCAGCAACCATCTCCCCCGCCCCGGCTCCGGGCCGCGCGTCCGGTGCCACGCCCGTGGCCGGCAGCCACCGGCACCGGCTCGGCGACACCCTGCGCGCCGTCAGGGTGTTCGCGGGCGCCGCCTTCGACGTGGTCGTCCTCGGTGAGTACGGCGAGGAGGCCGGCGTCCGCCGCCACTGAGCGTCAGCCCAGGACCTCGTCCGCGTCCATGATCCGGTAGGCGTAGCCCTGTTCCGCCAGGAAGCGCTGGCGGTGGGCGGCGAAGTCCTGGTCGAGGGTGTCGCGGGCGACGACCGAGTAGAAGTGCGCCTGGTGGCCGTCGGCCTTCGGCCGCAGCACCCGGCCCAGGCGCTGGGCCTCCTCCTGCCGCGAGCCGAAGGTGCCCGACACCTGGATGGCGACCGTCGCCTCCGGCAGGTCGATCGAGAAGTTCGCCACCTTCGAGACGACCAGCACGCTGATCTCGCCCTGCCGGAAGGACTCGAAGAGCTTCTCCCGCTGGGCGTTGGACGTCTCGCCCTTGATGACCGGCGCGCCCAGGTGCTCGCCCAGCTCGTCGAGCTGGTCGATGTACTGGCCGATGACGAGGATCTGCTGCCCGGCGAACCGCCGCACGATCGCCTCCGTCACCTTCCGCTTGGTGTCGGTCGTCGCGCAGAAGCGGTACTTCTCCTCCGCCTCGGCGGTGGCGTACGCGAGCCGCTCGGAGTCGGTCAGGTTGACCCGGACCTCCACGCAGTCGGCGGGCGCGATGTAGCCCTGCGCCTCGATCTCCTTCCACGGGGCGTCGAACCGCTTCGGCCCGATCAGGGAGAACACGTCCGACTCGCGGCCGTCCTCCCGCACCAGGGTCGCGGTCAGCCCGAGCCGCCGCCGGGCCTGGAGGTCGGCGGTGAACTTGAAGACCGGCGCCGGCAGCAGGTGCACCTCGTCGTAGACGATCAGCCCCCAGTCCCGGGAGTCGAACAGCTCCAGGTGCGGGTAGACGCCCTTCCGCCGGGTCGTCAGCACCTGGTACGTGGCGATGGTGACCGGCCGGATCTCCTTGCGCGTCCCGCTGTACTCGCCGATCTCCTCCTCGGTCAGCGAGGTGCGCTTGACCAGCTCGTGCTTCCACTGCCGGGCGGAGACGGTGTTGGTCACCAGGATCAGCGTCGTCGACTTGGCCTGCGCCATCGCACCCGCCCCGACCAGCGTCTTGCCCGCGCCGCAGGGCAGCACGACGACACCGCTGCCGCCGTGCCAGAAGTTCTCCACCGCCTGCTTCTGGTACGGGCGCAGCGCCCAGCCGTCCTCGGCCAGCTCGATCGCGTGCGCCTCGCCGTCGACGTACCCGGCGAGGTCCTCGGCCGGCCAGCCCAGCTTCAGCAGCGTCTGCTTGATCTGCCCGCGCTCGGAGGGGTGCACGGCCACGGTGTCGGCGTCGATGCGGGTGCCGACCAGCGGCGCGATCCGCTTCGACTTCAGCACCTCTTCCAGCACCGGCCGGTCGGTGGTCGTCAGGACCAGACCGTGCGCCGGGTGCTTGGAGAGGGTGAGGCGGCCGTAGCGGTCCATCGTCTCGGCGATGTCGACCAGCAGCGCGTGCGGCACCGGGTAGCGGCTGTACTCGACGAGCGCGTCCACGACCTGCTCGGCGTCGTGGCCCGCCGCCCGCGCGTTCCACAGGCCCAGCGGGGTCACCCGGTAGGTGTGGATGTGCTCCGGCGCCCGCTCCAGCTCCGCGAACGGCGCGATGGCCCGACGGCAGTCGGCGGCCTGCTCGTGGTCGACTTCGAGGAGCAGGGTCTTGTCGGACTGGACGATCAGCGGACCATTCACGGGCGGCACCCTTTCGCGTGCGTACGGCCGGACGACGGCTCGGCCAAACGTCCAGTGTGCCTGATCGCGGGCCCGGGCCTATCCGAGAGCGACGCTGATGTTGTTGATGAGCGGGCCCTCCACTGCGGCGGCCCTGGGAGCGAGGGCCCCGAACAGCGCCGCGGCGGTGATCAGGGCGGCGACGGAGACGGCGACGGCGGACCGGGCGGCGGAACGGTCCGGACCGGGGGCGGGGGACTTGCCACGCATGGGGGGCCTTTCGAGGATCTCGGGAAGGGGAGGGGGCGGGCCGGACCCGGAAGGGCCGGGGTCCGGCCCGCCGCGGGGAACGCGGTAGCGGGACGGTCAGAGCGTGACGCCTCCGCCGAGGTCGATGCCGACCGCGGCGGCCTCGGCGGCGAACGCCGCGAGCAGGGCCGCGGCGGAGGTCAGGACGGTGGCGACACGGCGAACGACAGTACGCATCGGGTTCTTCCTTTCGGTTGGTTTGCGGGGCACCCGGTGGCTGCCCGACCGCCCGCGACCCGATGCGGAATATGAAAAAAGCTCCCTCGCAGGTGCGAATCACCCGGCGTGGCGTGCATGAACCACGGCGTACACCCGAAAGTGCGCCGCGCGTCGTACACGGGTGCCGTACGCCGGTCAGCCCGCGTCGTCGGCCAGCTCGGCCACGCCGGTGATCCGGTGCAGCGGGTAGGTGCGCACCTCGTCCGCCGTGTGGTCGTACGCCGTGACGAAGCCGCCCTCGACCCGGATCGGCGCGATCACGCGCTGGCTGGCGGCGCCCTCGGCGTTCACGTAGCCGATCCACAGCGCCTCGCCGGTCAGGACCGCCGCCTGCATCGTGGCCAGCGTCTCGGCGGCGCCCGTGCGGGGCAGGGTGCCGCCCGGCGCGCCGCCCTCACCGCCCTCCTCGCTCCCGGGGCCCGGTTTGCGCGGCGTCGTGGAGGCGAGATCACCGGCGCGCACGGCGCGGACCGCGGCCGCCAGGAGCGTGTCGTCGGGCGCCGGCGGACCGTCCGGGACCGGCTCCGGAGCGGCCCGCGGCGGGGTGCGGTGGGAGTCCGCGCGGGCGATCAGCACGTCACCCGCGGCGGACTCGGCGGCCGGCGCGAACCCGAGCGCGCGCAGCCCGTCGAGCAGCGCCGCCGGGTCGGCCTGCGCGGCCAGCACGGTGGGCGCCAGCCGGCGCAGGCCGAGACCGGCGGCCCGCTTGTCGGCCAGGATCTCGTCCAGCGTCGCGTCGTCGTCGCAGCGCACGTACGCCGAGGCCGCGCCCACCCGCAGCCGCCCGTGTCGCCGGGCCACGTCGTCGATCAGGTACGTCAGGGGCTGCGGCACCGGCGTACGGGAGTGCCGGGCGAGGAAGGCGTGCAGGTCGGCGGCGCTCCGCCCGGCGTCCAGCGCACGGCGTACCGAACCCGGGGTGAACCGGTAGACGGTCGCCCCGCCCTTGGACTCCACGTCCGCGAGCACCCCCAGCACGTCGGCCAGCTCCCGCTCCAGCGGCCCCGGCGCCACCGCCGTCAGGTCGGCCTGGAGCAGCACGTGGTCCAGCGGCTCGGGGAAGAGCGGGGCGAGCAGCCGGGCGGCGGTCGCGGTGGCCGCGGCCCGTTCGGCGGGGGTCAGGAGCGCGGTCACCGGGGGCGTGCGGTGGTGGTGCACGGGGAGCTTGTCGCCCGGGCCCTCGGGTTCCCCCGTCTCCCGCGCCGCCGGACGGGGTGCCTCGGGCGCGCCGATCAGGGCCCGCCCCGGTGCCGCCAGCGCGCCGCGCCCGGTGACGCCCAGCAGCTCGGCCTCGGACAGCGTCCACCGGGCGATCCGGCTCCGCAGGTCGTCGTCCCGGGCCTTCCCCGGCTCCCGGTGCTCCCGGTGCTCCCGCTGCGGGCCGCGCAGCGGGCGCTCCCAGCGCAGCCGGGCCAGCAGCGACTCCTCGACGGGCGAGGCGCCCTCGGGCAGCCCCGCCAACAGGGCCAGCACCCGGTGCCGCACCTCCGGCGCCGCCGAACGGTCCAGGTTGGGGCCCAGCGCCGAGAGCGTGCGGTCCTTCGCGTCCCGCCCGCCGACCACGCCCGGCGTCCGGGTGGCCGCCAGCCACGTCCCCGCGAGCCGCGCCCAGCGCTCGGCGGGCGGCAGCTCGCGCCACTCGTCGTACGCCGGGGTCGCCGCGTACCGCTCCTCTGCCTCGCCGTCGGAGGCGATCAGACCGGCGCCGTAGGCCAGTTCGACCCAGAACGCGGCGACCGGCTCGGGCACGTCCAGGGCGACGGCGGTCCGCTTCAGGTCGCGCACGCTCAGGCCGCCGGCCCGCAGCACCGTGGGTCCCCCCTCGTCCCACTCCTTCAGCAGCTCGTCGACGGTCGCCAGCGCCGCCAGGGCCTGTCCGGCCGCGGTGGCGTCCACAACCTGTGGACGGTGCGTGGCGGCCGCCTCCACCGGCGGCGGCACCGGCTCGGGCACGCGGTGCGCCCGGCCCGCGCGCAGGTGCAGGGCGACCTCGCGGGGCAGGACGACCGTGCCGGGCGCGGTCGGCAGCAGCAGACCGCGGTCGAGCAGCGCGCGCAGGTGCGCGGCGGGGTCGTGGGTGACCTGGCCGTACGGCGGCCCCCACACCAGCCGGTCCAGCACCTCCCGGGACTCCGCGGGCAGTTCGGCGAGGAGCGCCGCCATGCGCCCGCGGTCGGCGAACAGGGTGCCGAGCGCGGACACGGCGGAGACGGAGTCGTGGGTCGAGGGCAGGCCGACGGCGCCCAGGATCTCCTGGATCCGGCCCGGGGACATCCCCGCCGTCGCCTCCCGCACGGTGGGGCCGAGCCCCGTCGGGGACGGATGCTGCGGGGAGGGCGCGAGCAGCTCGCGGGCGGTGCGCACCAGCCGCAGCCGGTCGTCGGGGCCCCACACCAGCGCCTGTTCGCGCAGCAGGGCGGCGGCCCGGGGCAGCGCGGCGGCGACGGCCGGGTCCTCCTCGTCGCCGCCCATCAGGGCGAGCAGCTCGCCGTACGACGCCGGGTCGGGCGCCACGGCCAGCGCCTCGGCCGTCTGCAACGTGAACCGGTCCAGCCGCTCCAGCGCCCGCACCACGGAGGCGCGGGTGCCGGCGCGGGTGGCGAGCTGGGTGAGGTCGGTCGGCACGGGGGTGATGAGGTCGGGACGGCTGCGCAGGAGGGCGGCCAGCGAGACGTCGTCCCTGACGCGGAGCGCTTCCGCGAGGGACCGGGGGGCCGCGGACTTCTCCTCGGTGCTCATCCGGTCCACGTTAGCGGGTGGGCCGGACGGCGGGGTGCGCGTGCGACGGTGCGGTGCCGTCGGCCGGACGGGGAAGATTCGGTACCGTCGTGCGACGGGGTACGACGGATACCGCGACGCACCGCCCCGGAGGGGAACGTGGGGATCGAGAGCGACCAGGTCGTCTTCGAGTATCTGAGCCGCGTCGGCGACGTGGCCCAGCAGCGGCAGCTGCCGTCGGCCGCCCGGATGCGGCTGGTGTCGGAGCTGCGCAACGAGATCGACCGGCACCGGGCGAAGACCACCGTGGACAGTCCCGCCGCGGTCCGCCGCATCCTGGACCGGCTCGGCGACCCCGACGACATCGTCACCGCGGCGGGCGGCGCGAGCGGCGTACGGCAGCAGGCGGCGCCGCCGCCCACCGCCGTGCCCGAGCAGCGGGAGACCGGGTCGCGCGACACCGAGCGGCGCAAGGGCCGGCGGCGCCCCGCACCCGAACCCCCGGCCGCGCGTCCGGCCGCCTCCCCGCCCCATCTGGCGAGCGCGCGGGAACTGGGCGACGTCGGCGACGGCCGCCCGGACTGGTGGCGCGTCGACGACGGCCCCTTCGCCGGTGGGGGCCTGGGCGACAGCGTGCCCGGGTTCGTCGGCGGCGTGGAGATCCCGGAGCTGCTCAGGCGTCCGCCCGGCCCGGAGGACGAGGCGGACGCGAAGAGCACGCCCATCGAGAAGGCCCCCGGTGCCGCGGCCCTGGTGGAGGCCGACGACCCGGCGGCCGGGACGGTGGGGGAGACCAAGGTCCGCCGGCTGCCCCGCCTGTGGCCCGAGGGCGGCTGGAACAGCCCGCTCCTGCTGCTCGCCGCGGCCCTCCTGCTCGTCGGTGCCGTGCTCGGCAACCTGGTCCCCCTCGGCCTGGGCTGGCTGATCGCCTACCTCTCCCGCCGGCTGACCCCGGCCCAGTCGAAGTGGGCCGTCCTGGGACTGCCCGGCACGGTCGCCGCCGCGGGCGTCGTCTGGCTGTGGGGCCGCACCGAGGGCCGCTGGGGCGCCCCGATCGCCGAGGGCCACATGAACGACGCGATCGCCGAAACCTGGCCCTGGGTCCTGCGCACCGCCGCCGTGACCACCGCCCTCTACCTCCTCTGGCGAACCCGCCGCCCCAACGCCTGACCACGAGCCCGCCGCCACCGGCGCGGCCTCGCGGTCGCGGAGCACGGTCGGGGCGAGGCGGCCGTCCGGGGCCTGGGAGGACCAGTGGGGCGACCCGGTCGCCGAGGGCCACAGGCGCGCTCCCGCCGGCCCAGCGGCTGACCGGTCCGGCGGCCGACTGAACTGGCGGCGGGCTGAACCGGCGGCGGAGCGAACCGGCGGCCGACCGTCCCAGCGGCTGACCGACCCGGCGGCGGTCCGATCCGGCGACTGACCGACCCGGCGGCCGGCCGACGTGGCGATCGACCGACCCGGCGGCCGGACCGGGCCCCGCCGGGGGCCCGGCACAATGGGGGCCATGGCTTCTACGACCCGTCCCGCGCCCACCGTCGGATTTGACCTCGACATGACGCTGATCGACTCGCGGCCCGGCATTCGAGCCTGCTACCTCGAGCTGAGCGCGCGTACCGGGACGTACGTCGACGCCGACCTGGCCGTCACCCGGCTCGGGCCGCCGCTGGCCGAGGAGCTGGCGCACTGGTTCCCGGCCGGGGAGATCGAGGCCGTCGCCGACCTGTACCGGGAGATCTACCCGGCGTACGCGATCGAGCCGACGCTCGCGCTGCCCGGCGCCCGCGAGGCCGTCGCGGCGGTCCGCGAGGCCGGTGGACGGGCCGTCGTGGTCACCGCCAAGTACGAGCCGAACGCCAAGCTGCACCTGGCGCACCTCGGCATCGAGCCGGACGCCGTGATCGGCGGCCTGTGGGCCGAGCAGAAGGCCGTCGCGCTGCGCGAGCACGACGCGGAGGTCTACGTCGGCGACCACGTCGGCGACGTCCGCGGAGCCCGCGCCGCCGGTGCCCGCTCGGTGGCCGTGGCCAGCGGGCCGTGCGACGCCGGGGAACTGCGCGCGGCCGGCGCCGACGTGGTCCTCGCCGACCTCACCCGGTTCCCGGCGTGGCTCGCGGCCTACCGGGACGGCGAGGGCGACGTCGCGGGGCTCGACGCGGCGCGCGCCTGACGCCGCCCGGCGGCGATCGACCGGAGCACCCCGGCACCGGCGACCAGGAAGCCCACTCCCATCAGCATGCTCAGCCCGAACATGTAGGTGGGAAACGGCGTCGTGTCCAGCAGCAGCGGGGCCACCGTGACCAGAGTGGCCACGGCGCCGACGAAGAAGACGATCGCACCGGCGCGGATCAGCCGGTCACCCGGCGCGGCGGAATTCGTTTGGGTTTGTTCACGCACCCGACCAGGGTAGTTCCCAGGCCTGGAGAACGACCCGGGGACGTCTTGTCACCGGGTCGAAGACCATTAGCCTGGGTACCGGCGGGTCAGGACGACCCGCCCAAGTGCTATCAAGAGCCGTTTCCGAGCATGTTTCCGAGCAGTTTTCCGACGAGTACGAGGACGAGGACAGACGTGCCTACCGGCAAGGTCAAGTGGTTCAACAGCGAGAAGGGCTTCGGCTTTCTCTCCCGCGACGACGGCGGTGACGTCTTCGTCCATTCCTCGGTCCTCCCCGCCGGAGTCGAGAGCCTGAAGCCGGGACAGCGCGTCGAGTTCGGTGTCGTCGCCGGACAGCGCGGCGACCAGGCCCTGTCGCTCGCCCTCCTCGACCCGGCCCCCTCGGTCGCGGCCGCGCAGCGCAAGAAGCCGGACGAGCTGGCCTCCATCGTGCAGGACCTGACGACGCTCCTGGAGAACATCACGCCGATGCTGGAGCGCGGCCGCTACCCCGAGAAGACGGCGGGCAAGAAGATCGCCGGGCTGCTCCGCGCGGTCGCGGACCAGCTCGACGTCTGACCCCCTCGCCCCGGCCGTCCTACGGGAACGCCAGCGCGTCCGGGCCGAGGGCCGGTACGAGTCCCTCGGCCGCCGCGCGGGTCAGCAGGCCCCGGATCGCCGCGTAGCCGTCCTCGCCGAGGTCGGCGGTGAACTCGTTGACGTACAGCCCGATGTGCTGGTCCGCGACGGCCGGGTCCATCTCCTGCGCGTGCTCCATGACGTACGGCCGGGACGCCTCCGGGTCGTCCCAGGCCGCGCGGACCGAGCGGCGGACGGCGTCGGCGAGGCCGTTCAGCGCCTCGGCGCCCAGCGAGCGCTTCGCGATGATCGCGCCGAGCGGGATCGGCAGCCCGGTGGTGTGCTCCCAGTGCTCGCCCATGTCGGCGAGCTTGTGCAGCCCGTAGTTCTGGTACGTGAAGCGCGCCTCGTGGATCACCAGACCCGCGTCGACCTTCCCGTCCCGCACGGCCGGCATGATCTCGTGGAACGGCATGACCACGATCTCGCCGACCCCGCCGGGCACCGTGTCCGCCGCCCACAGCCGGAACAGCAGGTACGCCGTCGAGGTCTCGCTGGGCACCGCCACCGTGCGCCCGCGCAGATCCGCGCCAGCCTCCCGGGTCAGCACCAGCGGACCGCAGCCCCGGCCCAGCGCCCCGCCGCACGGCAGCAGGGCCCAGTCGTCCAGGACGTACGGCAGCACGGCGTACGACACCTTCAGCACGTCGAACTCGCCGCGCTCAGCCATGCCGTTGGTGACGTCGATGTCCGCGAAGGTCACGTCGAGGGCGGGGGCGCCCGGGACGCGGCCGTGGGCCAGGGCGTCGAAGACGAAGGTGTCGTTCGGGCAGGGGGAGTACGCGATCCGCAGGGGCTCGGCGGTCTCAGCAGTCATGTCGGTCATGTGGGTTCCAACTCGTGAGGGCGGGGGCGAGCTTCCCGAAGGCGTCCGTCAGTGCCGCGAGCGCCTCGCCGATGCGCCAGGCGGCGCGGTCGCGCGGGCCGACCGGGTTGGAGACCGCGCGCAGTTCCAGCACCGGCACGCCGTGCGCGGCGGCAGCCTCGGCGACGCCGAAGCCCTCCATCGCCTCGGCCAGGGCGCCCGGATGGCGGGCGCGCAGCAGCGCGGCGCGCTCCGCGGTGCCGGTGACGGTGGAGCCGGTCAGGACGGTGCCGGGCCGGGCCCCGGTCGCCTCAGCGACGGCGCGGACCAGAGGGGCCGGCGGGAGGTGGGTGACGGTGCCGAAACCGAGGTCGGTGACCGGCAGGAAGCCGTCGGCGGTCTCGGCGCCCAGGTCGGCCGCGGTGATCGCGTCGGCGACGACGAGCGAGCCGACGGGCGCCTGCGGGGCGAAGCCGCCGCCGATGCCGGCCGAGACGACCAGGTCGTAGGGCGTGCCGTCGAGGGCCGCGGCGGTCAGCGCGGCGGCCGTGGAGGCGGCGGCCAGGGCCGGGCCGACCCCGGCGGCCAGCAGGTCCCAGCCGCCCGGCAGCCGGTGCAGGACGATCCCGGGACGGGCCACCTCGGCGCCCGGCGCCGGGAACGCCCGAGCCACCGCGTCCCGTTCGACGGGGACCGCGGTGGCCACGAGGAGGTGCACGGAGGACGTGGGCGGTCAGTCCTTCTTCAGCTTGAAGACCCACACACCGGTGATGTTCTGGCTGTCGTCCTTGCCGTCCCGGGCCGCGACGGCGACGTTCGTCGAGTTGCCCTGGGCGCCGTACTGCGCGTTGAAGAACACGCTGCCCGGCACGGTGCGGTAGGTCTTGTCGCTGTCCTCGACCAGCTGCTGACCGTTCATCAGGATCGTCCAGTGCTTGTCGGCGACGTCCGGGTCGACGCCGAACCGCACGGTCTCGTCCTGGTCGACGGTGATGGACTTCGCGTCCTTGTCCTTCAGGCACGTGTCGATCTCTTTGGCCGAAAGGGTCTTGCCCTCTCCGCCGCAGGTGGCCTCGGAGCTGACCGAGTCACTGCCGACCGTGATCGTCGCGATCGGGGTCGGCTCGTCACAGGCGGACAGCAGGAGAAGTCCGGCGGACACGGCGCCTGCGGCGGCGACGGCGCGGCGGCGTCGCACAACGCGGTGTCCGAGAGCGGCGGTGCCGCGGGGCAACGTGGTCATGGCGGAAGGCTATACGGCGCCCCCGCCCCGTCCCCCACCTGGGTACGGCGTGGCGTGGTCACGCCACCCTCGGCCCAGTCCGCCCTCCGTGGCGGGCCGAGTCGAGCAGCCCCCGTACGGTCGTCAGCCACCCGGCGGCGATGATCGCCGCGGCCACCGAAAGGCCCAGCGTGCCGTTGAGCGGCAGCACGATGCCCACCGCGCCGCCGACCACCCAGGAGACCTGGAGCAGCGTCTCCGAGCGCGCGAACGCCGACGTGCGCACCAGTTCCGGCACGTCCCGCTGGATCAGCGCGTCCAGGGACAGCTTGGCCAGCGCCTGCGCGAACCCGGCGACCGCCGCCAGGCACGCCACCAGGAAGGCGCTGAAGAACACCGCGGCGACCACCGCCGCGCCCAGCACGAACACGATCACCGTCACGATGATCACCTCCGGCGCCCGGGACCGCAGCCACGCCCCGACCGCCGTGCCCAGCGCGTTGCCCGCCCCGGCCGCGACACCCACGATCCCCAGCGACACCGCCGCGCTCTGACCGGTCATCGGGTGCACCCGCAGCAGGAACGCCAGGAAGAAGATCAGGAAACCGGTCAGACAGCGGATGGCGGCGTTGGCGGCCAGCGCGTGGGTCACCGCCGGACCCACCGTGCGCAGGCCGGGGCGCTTGCCCCGCTTGCGCAGCGGCCCCGGCAGGTGCCCCTCGTCCGCGGCCAGCAGCGCCCGGTCCTCGCCGCGCGCGGAGTCCACCTTCCGCGGCAGCGTGAACGACAGCACGGTGCCCGCCACGAAGATCATGAAGGCGCCGTACAGCGGCCATCGCGGCCCCACCTGCTGGAGCCCCGCACCGATCGGCGCGGCCACACCGGTGGCCAGCAGCCCGCACAGCGTGACCCGCGAGTTCGCCTTCACCAGGGACACCCGGGGCGGCAGCAGCCGCGGCACCACCGCGCTCCTGACCACCCCGTACGCCTTCGAGGCGACCAGCACGCCCAGCGCGGCCGGGTACAGCTCGATGCCGCCGGTCACGACGGCGCCGGACAGCACCAGCGCGAGCACCGCGCGGGCGCCCATCGCGCTCGCCATCGCCGCGCGGCGGCCGTGCGGCAGCCGGTCCAGGAGCGGGCCGATCACCGGCGCCAGGAGCGTGAACGGCGCCATGGTGATGGCGAGGTACAGCGCGACCCGCCCGCGCGCCTCGTCGGTGGGGACGGAGAAGAAGACGGTCGAGGCCAGCGCGACGGTGATCATCACGTCCCCGGCGCCGTTCACCCCGTGCAGCTCGATCAGCTTGCCGAGGCCCGACTCGCCCGCGCCGTGCGCGTGCGTCGCCCGCCGGATGCCGCGCGCGGCACCGGTCACCGGCAGGCGCAGGACCCGGCCGACCGCACGGAACCGGGAGCCGGGGCCGCGCCGCCGGCTCCCGCTCTTGAACTCCGTCCGTGCGGTCGCCACCCCGTCATAGTGCCCCGAGAGCGGCCGTTGTAGCGTCGTTACGGCGCGTATGGCGGTGATCGGGTCGGGTGACTCCGGCGCCCGCACCACCCCGGAACACCGGGTCGTACCCCGCCGAAACTCCCGTCGGTGTAGGCCCAGGGCACATGAGCAGGTAGCGTGCGTAGCGCGTCGTGGCGAACGTTCTCGGCCGCGCGCCTTACGGCCATCCCGCAGAATGGATGACGTAGGTGCGCCCGAGCGCGATCGGGCGCGGACGTCGACGCGGTCCACAGGTCCGCTCCGTCCGCCCCTCGCAGGCAGCGGCGCACTCGTGAGACGGCGTATGGAGAGAAGCGATACCTGTGAGCGCAGCGACAACGCGAAGCCGCACCCCTGACCGTCTGTGCGCCGAGGCCGTCGACCTCGCCCGCGCCGCAGCCGAGGAGGCCGCCGCACCCGGCGTCGTCGGCGAGCACGAGGGCCTGGTGTCGGAGGGCGACCGGGTCGTCACGCACTACTTCGCCTGCAAGGAGCTGGGGTACCGGGGCTGGCGCTGGGCCGTGACGGTGGCCCGCGCCTCCCGCGCCAAGATCGTCACGGTGGACGAGGCGGTGCTGCTGCCCGGCCCCGACGCGCTGCTCGCCCCCGAGTGGGTGCCGTGGAGCGAGCGGCTGCGGCCCGGCGACATGGGCCCCGGCGACCTGCTGCCCACCGACGCGGACGACCTGCGCCTCGAGCCCGGCTGGACCGGCGAGGACGAGCCGCCGCCGAACTCCGCCGTCTCCCACGAGATGGCCGACCTGGTCGAGGCCGAGGACGCCGAGGTGACCTCCGGGCCGCCCGCCGAACTGTCGGCCGTCCCGGCCCGCGGCACGATCTCGGCGGTCGCCGAGGAGCTGGGCCTGCGCCGCACCCGGGTGCTGTCCCGGTACGGCCTGCACGTCGCCGCCGACCGCTGGGAGGAGGGCTACGGCCCGAAGACCGCGATGGCCCAGGCGGCCCCCGCCTCCTGCGTCAGCTGCGGTTTCCTCGCCCGGATCGGTGGCTCGCTCGGTCAGGCCTTCGGCGTCTGCGCCAACGAGTTCTCCCCGGCCGACGGGCACGTCGTGTCGCTGGCCTACGGGTGCGGGGGGCACTCCGAGGCGGCGGTGATGCCGAAGCCGCCGCGGGTGGCTCCGCCGGTGATCGACGAGACGCGGGTGGACCCGTTTCCGCTGCGGCCGGCCGCGGATTCCGGCTCGGTCCCGGTGAGTGAGGATCAGGCGGCGGCGGAGCTGGGGCACTCCTGAGGTCCGTGGGTGGCTGAGGTCCCTGGGGGCTGCGCCCCCAGACCCCCTTCGGCCTTGACGGCCTCGTCCTCAAACGCCGGACGGGCTGGTTGATGCCGACCGGCGTCGCGAGTGCGCCGGGCGGCGGGGGCGGTACCTTCGTGGTCCGTCGATGAGGAGAGTCACCGTGAGCATGTTCGTACGGCCTGCCGCCGAGGGTGCCGATCCGTTCGGGACGGCGCGGCTGCGGCGCGGGGTGCTGGACGCCTGGGCGACGAGCCCGGCCCGCTTCCGTGAGGACGCCAACGCGGAGGAGGACCTGGTCCTCGGCGGCTACCGCGACCGGCTGGTCGTCGAACTCGCGCAGAACGCCGCCGACGCCGCCGCGCGGTCCGGCGTGCCCGGCCGGCTGCGGCTGACCCTGCGCGACGGCGTCCTCGTCGCCGCCAACACCGGCGCCCCGCTCGACGCGACCGGCGTCGAGTCGCTGTCCACCCTGCGCGCCTCCGCCAAGCGGGACGCGGTGGAGGGCTCGGTCGGCCGGTTCGGGGTCGGCTTCGCCGCCGTCCTGGCCGTCACCGACGAGCCCGCCGTCGTCGGCCGGCACGGCGGGGTGCGCTGGTCGCTGGCCGAGGCCCGCGACCTGGCCGCCGACACCGCCCGGCACAGCCCCGGCCTGGGCGACGAGATTCGGCGGCGCGACGGGCACGTGCCGCTGCTGCGGCTGCCGTTCCCCGCCGAGGGCAGCGCCCCCGCCCCCTACGACACGGCCGTGATCCTGCCGCTGCGCGACACGGCCGCCGCCGACCTCGCCGAACGGCTTCTGCACGGGGTGGACGACGCGCTGCTGCTCGCCCTGCCGGGCCTGGCGGAGGTGGTGATCGAGGCCGGGGACGAGGTACGCACCCTCACGCGCCGCACCGAGGACGCCCTGACCGTCGTGGAGGACTCCCGGGAGGGCGTCACCCGCTGGCGCACCGCCGCCGCGCACGGCCCCCTCACCCCCGACCTGCTCGCCGACCGGCCGGTGGAGGAGCGGCTGCGTCCCCACTGGTCGGTGACCTGGGCGGTGCCCGTCGACGCCGAGGGCGCCCCCGTCCGCCCCCGTACCAGCCCCGTCGTGCACGCACCGACGCCCAGCGACGAGCCGCTCGGCGTGCCCGCCCTGCTCATCGCGTCCTTCCCGCTGGACGCCACCCGGCGGCACACCGCGCCGGGACCGCTCACCGACTTCCTGACGGAACGGGCCGCCGACGCCTACGCCGGACTGCTCGTCGACTGGCGGCCGGTCACCACCGGCCTCATCGACCTGGTGCCCGGCGCGCTGGGCCGGGGCGAACTGGACGGTGTGCTGCGGCAGGCGATCCTCGACCGGCTGCCGCGTACGTCCTTCCTGCCGCCCGCCCTGCCCTCCGGGGGCCCGGACGCGGAGGACGACCTGCCGGAGTCCCTGCGGCCGCGTGACGCCGAGGTGGTGGAGGGCGCGGGCGCCGACACCGTGCGGGTCCTTGCCGAGGTGCTGCCGACCCTGCTGCCCGCCGGTCTCGAACGCCGTGCCGAACTGCGCACGCTGGGCGTGGCCCGGGTGCCGCTGACCGACGCGATCGACCGGCTGGCGGGCCTGGAGAAGGCGCCCGCCTGGTGGCGCAGCCTCTACGACAGCCTCGCCGGGGTCGACCCCGACCGGCTGTCCGGGCTGCCGGTGCCGCTCGCCGACGGCCGTACGACCATCGGGCCCCGGCAGGTGCTGCTGCCCGCCCCGGAGGCCGCCTCGCTCGACCCGGAGGTCCTCACCCGCCTCGGCCTGAAGGTCGCCCACCCGGACGCCGCGCACCCGCTCCTGGAGAAGCTCGGCGCCCTGCCCGCCACCCCGCGCGCCGTGCTGACCACCCCGCAGGTCCGGGCCGCCGTCGCCGCCTCCCTGGACGACGAGGGCGCCGCCAACTGGGAGGAGGACGCCCTCGACGCCGAGGAACTGGCCGACACCGTCCTCGGCCTGGTCCGCGAGGCCGGACTCGACCCCGGCGAGGAGCCCTGGCTGGGCGCCCTCGCCCTGACCGACGAGGACGGCGAACTGTCCCCGGCGGGCGAACTCGTCTTCCCCGGTGGCCCGTTCGCCCGGGTCATGCGCGAGGACGAACTCGCCGCCGTGGACGCCGAACTCGCCGAGAGGTGGGGGCCCGAGCCGCTGGCCGCCTGCGGCGTCCTGGTCACCTTCGCCCTGGTCCGCGCCACCGACGTCGTCCTGGACCCCGACGAACTGGAGCCGCGCGAGGGGGACTTCGCCGAGCCGGACGACGCGGGGCTGCTCGACGCCGTGGACGTGTGGAGCGAGGACGTCCTGGACCGCTTCCCGGACACCCCCGTCCCGCCGGTGGCCACCGAGATCGTCGCCGTGCGCGACCTCGATCTCGTGGACGACGACCACTGGCCCGAGGCCCTCGCCCTGCTGTCCCGGCCGCCGCTGCGCGACGCGCTCGTCGAGCCCGTGCGGATCCTGCTGCCCGACGGCACCCACGAGGTCGTACGGCCGTACACCGCGTGGTGGCTGCGCGGGCACCCGGTGCTCGGCGGACGCCGCCCGGCCGGTCTGCGCGCGGCGGGCGGCGACCCGTTGCTGCGGGGCCTGTACGAGGAGGCCGACGCGTCCGGCTTCGAGGACGAGCAGGTGCTGCGGGCGCTGGGCGTGCGCACCTCGGTCGCCGCGCTCCTCGACGAGCCCGGCGGCGCGGCCGAACTCCTGGACCGCCTCGCCGACCCCGACCGCCCGGTCACGGCCGCCCAACTGCACGCCCTGTACGGGGCGCTGGCCGAGCTGGACCCGGACCGGGTCACCCTGCCGGACGAGGTGCGGGCCGTGGTCGACGGCGAGGTGCGCGTGGTGGACGCCGCCGACGCGGTCGTGGTCGACTCGCCCGACCTGCTGCCCTTCACGTCCGGCGTGCCGCTGCTGCCGGTCCGCCCGGCCCGGGCCGCCGAACTGGCGGAGCTGTTCCAGGTGCGCCGGCTGAGCGAGTCCGTCACCGGGCGCGTCGATTCCGAGGGCGCCGAGCACGCCGTACCGGAGCCGGTGCGGGTGCTGATCGGGGCGCGGACCCCGGCGTCGTACGTGGAGCACGAGGAACTGGTCGTCGACGGGGTGGAGATCGACTGGCGGCTGACGGACGACGGTGTCCTGCACGCGGCGACGCTGGAGGGCGTGGCGGCCGGCCTGGCCTGGGCGGCGGGTCAGTGGCCGCGCCGCTTCGAGGTGGCGGCGCTGCTGGAGGACGAGTCCCGCACGGAGGAACTGGCCCGGGACCGCTGGTTCGACTGAACCGCGCTGGTTCGACTGAATCCGCCCGGACCGACCGGATGTGAAGGCGCGCGTACATTTCCTTCACCTCCCGTACAACCTTCGCGCCGCGCCGTGGATCTATGAGGCGAGTCAGCAGACTCACGACCCTCCGGGTCCCGGCGCGGTGACGACTGCCGGGGCCCCTTGTCCTCACGTGGGGAACACATGCGCACACGAGTCCTGGTGGCAGCGGCCACCGGCGCCCTGGCCCTGACCGCCCTCGCCGTTCCGGCCGCGCAGGCCGACGGCGGAAGCGGCGACACCCGGGTCACCAAGGTCGTCGTGGACGGCGACAACAAGGTGGCCATCGGCACCGGCAGCGCCAAGACCATCTCGGTCAGCGTGACCGCCACCGATAACTCCGGCATCCTGGGCGCCGAGTCCTTCGACCTGAAGGGCCCGGGCTACGGGTACGAGTCGACGGGCAAGCCGACCTGCAAGAAGGTCAGCGCGACCACCTCCACCTGCACGGCCTCGGTGAAGATCGACCCGCGGACCGACTACCTCGACAACGCGATGGCCGGCACCTGGTACGTCGGCGTCTGGATCGACGCCAAGGACGGCGACTACCTCTGGAAGGACAAGGCCGGGTCCTTCAAGTTCCAGCGCGGCAGCGCCGTGTCGACCAACGCCTCGCCGGAGCCGGTGAAGAAGGGCAAGACCCTCACGGTCACCGGCAAGCTGTCCCGGGCCAACTGGGAGACCCTCAAGTACGGGGCGTACTCCGGCCAGTCGGTGCAGCTCCAGTACCTGAAGAAGGGCACCAAGGCGTACACCGTGCTGAAGACCGTCAAGTCCAACTCGGCGGGCAAGCTCAGCACCACCGTCAAGGCCGGCGCGGACGGCTACTACCGCTACGTCTTCGCCGGCAACTCGGCGTCCGGGGCGATCACCTCGGTCTCCGACTTCGTCGACGTGAAGTAGCCCGCTACGCGGGGAAGCGGCGGTCGACCCACCTCCACAGGAGCTCCAGGACGGCCGCCGCGGCCACCGCGATGCCGACGGCGGCCCACGGCATCGTCACGCCCACCAGCTTCAGCGCGAAGAAGTCCTGGAGCCACGGCACCACCAGCACGATCACGAAGCCCAGCCCCATCGCCGCCACCAGCAGCACCCGCCACCAGGTGTACGGCCGGGCGATGATGGCCAGCACCCACATCGAGATCAGGAACAGCGTCAGCGTCGCCGCGCTCGTCTCCGCGTCCAGCGCGCCCGGCCCCGCGTAGTGGTGCCGCGCGACCAGGTACGTCACGAAGGTCGCCGCCCCGGCCACCACGCCGCCCGGGATCGCGTACCGCATCACGCGCCGGACGAAGTGCGGCCTGGCCCGCTCCTTGTTCGGGGCGAGGGCCAGGAAGAACGCGGGGACGCCGATGGTGAGGGTCGACAGCAGGGTGAGGTGGCGGGGCAGGAACGGGTACTCCACCCGCGAGCAGACCACCAGGATCGCGAGGAGCACCGAGTACACGGTCTTGACCAGGAACAGGGTCGCCACGCGCGTGATGTTGCCGATCACCCGGCGGCCCTCGGCCACCACCGAGGGCAGGGTGGCGAAGCTGTTGTTCAGCAGCACGATCTGCGCGACCGCCCGGGTCGCCTCCGAGCCGGAGCCCATCGCCACGCCGATGTCGGCGTCCTTGAGCGCGAGGACGTCGTTGACGCCGTCGCCGGTCATCGCCACCGTGTGGCCGCGTGACTGGAGGGCGCCCACCATGTCCCGCTTCTGCTGCGGGGTGACCCGCCCGAACACCGTGCCCCCGTCGAGCGCCTCGGCCATCGCCTCCCGTTCGGCGGGCAGCCGGCGCGCGTCGACGGTGGCGCCGGACAGCCCCAGCTTGGCGGCGACCGCGCCGACCGACACCGCGTTGTCGCCGGAGATGACCTTGGCGCGCACGTCCTGCTCGGCGAAGTAGCGCAGGGTGTCGGCGGCGTCCGGGCGCAGCCGCTGCTCCAGCACGACCAGGGCGGTGGGCGTCACCTCCCGGGCCACCTCGGGGGCGTCCAGCGCACCCTCCGCGCGGGCCAGCAGCAGCACCCGCAGCCCCTGTTCGTTGAGCCGCCCGGTCTCGGCGAGCGCCGGGTCGTCCTCGGCCAGCAGCACGTCCGGCGCGCCCAGCAGCCAGGTGCGGGAGACGCCGTCGCCCTCGTCGAAGGTGGCGCCGCTGTACTTGCGGGCGGAGGAGAAGGGCAGCGACCCCGTGCACCGCCACGCCCCGGCGGACCCGTCGACGGGGTAGCTGTCGATGATCGCCTGGAGGGAGGCGTTGGGACGCGGATCGGAGGCGCCGAGGGAGCCGAGCACGGTGCGCACGTACGTCTCGTCGGCGCCGTCGAGCAGGCGCAGGCCGGTGACGTCCATGCCGCCCTCGGTGAGGGTGCCGGTCTTGTCCAGGCAGACGGTGTCCACCCGGGCCAGCCCCTCGATGGCGGGCAGCTCCTGCACCAGGCACTGCTTGCGGCCGAGCCGGACGACGCCGATCGCGAAGGCGACGGAGGTGAGCAGCACCAGGCCCTCGGGGACCATGGGCACGATGCCGCCGACGGTGCGCGCGATCGAGTCGTCCAGCTCGTTGTCCTTGGCGAGCAGCTGGCTGAGGATCAGGCCGATCGCGGTCGGGACCATCATCCACGTGACGTACTTGAGGATCGTGGAGATGCCGGAGCGCAGCTCGGACTGGACCAGCGTGAAGCGGGACGCCTCCTCGGCGAGCTGCGCGGCGTACGCCTCGCGCCCCACCTTGGTGGCCCGGAAGGCGCCGCCGCCCGCGACCACGAAGCTGCCCGACATGACCTGGTCGCCGGGCTGCTTGACCACCGGGTCGGCCTCACCGGTCAGCAGCGACTCGTCGATCTCCAGCCCGTCCGCCTCGACGCACACCCCGTCGACGACGGCCTTGTCGCCGGGGCCGATCTCGATGACGTCGTCCAGCACGATCTCGGAGGTACTGATCTCGGCGGGCTGCCCGTCCCGGCGCACCGTCGGCCGGACCTCGCCGATCAGGGCCAGCGAGTCGAGGGTCTGCTTCGCCCGCCACTCCTGGACGATGCCGATACCGGTGTTGGCGAGGATCACGAAGCCGAACAGGCTGTCCTGGATCGGCGCCACGAACAGCATGATCACCCACAGCACGCCGATGATCGCGTTGAACCGGGTGAAGACGTTGGCGCGGACGATGTCGGCCAGGGATCGGCTGCTGCGCACCGGCACGTCGTTGACCTGGCCGCGGGCGACCCGTTCGGCGACCCCGGCCGCCGTGAGTCCGGTCGCGGGCGAAGGGGCGCCAACGGTGTGCGCGGGGTGCGCGGGATCGCGTCTGTCCGCGTCGAGATGCGTCATGCGATCGACGGTACGTGCGGTTTTACGGCTTCACCCACCGAGCGCGGAGAAGATCCGACCTGGGTACGAGACGTACCGGCCCGACGTGCTGCCCAGGTACTACTTCCCGGCCCGGGCGGCGTCCCGCTTGATCGCGGCCTCGCGCCCCCGGACGTACCAGATGCCGATCAGGCCGAGGCCCGCGCCGGCCAGGCAGGTCCACACCCACCAGGTGTGCCCGTGGTCCTCGAACCAGCCGTAGAAGGGCAGCTGCACCAGGAAGAGGACGAACCAGAGGAGGGTGCCGCCGACGACGGTCGGAACCACGGGGCCCTCCAGGGGCTCCGGCGCCTCGTGCGTGGGTGTCCACTTCGTCATGCGTACAGCTTACGAGGAGCGGGCGAACGGGTTGACGGTGCGGCGCCACACGGTGATTCCGGGGGTCTACGCGCGGAGATAGCGATCTGTGGCTCATACGTTCATACTGAACCCGTTTGTCTCTGACCGCTTTCGTTCGTAGAAAACACCAATAGGAACACCGACAAGGCCGTGGGGGAACCTGTTGGTGATGAGGTCCCCGCATGCCCACCTCGGCCTCCGCCAAGGTCCCCCCGTCCCCCGAGCCGCCGGAAGACCGGCAGCCCCCGCAGAACGGCCTCGACCGTTACTTCAAGATCTCCGAGCGCGGCAGCACGCTGCCCCGTGAGATCCGCGGCGGCTTCGCCACCTTCTTCGCGATGGCCTACATCATCGTGCTGAACCCGATCATCCTGGGCAGCGCGAAGGACATGTACGGCAACCAGCTCGACAACGGCCAGCTGGTCACCGCCACCGCCCTGACGGCCGCCTTCACCACCCTCCTGATGGGCGTCATCGGCAACGTCCCGATCGCGCTGGCCGCCGGCCTCGGCGTGAACTCGGTCGTCGCCCTCCAGCTCGCCCCGCGGATGTCCTGGCCGGACGCCATGGGCATGGTGGTGCTGGCCGGTTTCATCGTCATGCTGCTGGTCGCCACCGGTCTGCGGGAGCGCGTGATGAACGCGGTGCCCTACGGCCTGCGCAAGGCCATCTCCATCGGCATCGGCCTGTTCGTCATGATCGTCGGCCTCGTCGACTCGGGCTTCATCACCCGGATGCCCGACGCCGCGCAGACCACCGTCCCGCTCCAGCTGGGCGTCGGCGGCCACCTGCACGGCTGGCCCGTTCTGGTCTTCGTCCTCGGTGTGCTGCTGACCCTGGCGCTGATCGTCCGCAGGACCCCGGGCGCCATCCTGATCTCCATCGTGGTGATGACCGGCGTCGCGATGATCATCAACGCGGTCACCGACATCCCGTCCTGGGGCCTGACCACTCCCGAGTGGCCCGGCAACCCCGTCGCCACGCCCGACTTCGGGCTGGTCGGCGAGGTCAGCCTGATCGGCGGGTTCGACAAGGTCGGCGTCCTGACCGGCGTGCTGTTCGTCTTCACGGTGCTGCTGTCGTGCTTCTTCGACGCGATGGGCACGATCATGGGCGTCGGCGACGAGGCGAAGCTGACCGACGGCGAGGGCCAGATGCCGGGCATCAACAAGGTCCTGTTCGTCGACGGCATCGCGGTCGCCGCGGGCGGTGCCAGCTCCGCCTCCGCCACCACCTGCTTCGTGGAGTCCACGGCGGGCGTCGGCGAGGGCGCCCGTACCGGCTTCGCCAACATCGTCACCGGCGGGCTGTTCGCCCTGGCGCTGTTCCTCACGCCGGTCGCCACCATGGTCCCGTCGCAGGCGGCGACCCCGGCGCTGATCGCGGTCGGCTTCCTGATCCTGGCCGGTTCGATCCGGGAGATCGACTGGTCGGACTTCACGATCGCCATCCCGGCGTTCGTGACGATGCTGATGATGCCGTTCACCTACTCGATCACCAACGGCATCGGCATGGGCTTC
This sequence comes from Streptomyces sp. NPDC102490, assembly GCF_044765285.1. Lineage (NCBI taxonomy): Bacteria > Bacillati > Actinomycetota > Actinomycetes > Kitasatosporales > Streptomycetaceae > Streptomyces > Streptomyces sp. NPDC102490. Next base: position 338,548 of record NZ_JBIWJU010000006.1, on the reverse strand, counting down.
ATCACCTTCTCGGTGCTGCGCCTGGCGGCCGGACGGGGCCGCGAGGTGCCGGTGGCGATGCACGTGGTGTCGGCGGTCTTCGCCTTCTACTACCTGATGCCGGCCCTGGGCCTGACGTGATCCCGCGGGGTCACGGCACCCCGTAGAAGCGTTCCGTCTCCTCCACGGCGGACTGGAACCGCTCGTCGAAGTCATCGCGAATGAGCGTCCGGACGACATAGTCCTGGACGCTCATTCCTCTTTTGGCGGCATGGTCCCGGAGCCGGTCGAGCAGCTCCCCGTCTATCCGCAGGCTGAGCACGCTGGTCCCCATGAGCACGAGGGTCGCCCGGCTCCCCCGGGTGATGCTCCGATTTCCGGAAACGACTCACTCGTACGGGTGAACTGCGGGTTTCAGTGGCGGGTGTCACGGGGAGACGGGCGGTTGAGCGGTGGTATTTCGCGAGACTAATGAGTTACGCTAAGGAACATGCCGGACCTCAAGCATGGCGACGACGCCGCCGCCGTGAATTCCCTGCGCTCCGCCGTGATGCGGTTGTCCCGTCGGCTCAAGCACCAACGGGTCGACGAGTCACTCAGCCCCACCGAGATGTCGGTGCTGGGCACCCTGTCCAACTGCGGCAGCGCGACCCCGGGCGAGCTGGCCCGCAAGGAACACGTCCAGCCGCCCTCGATGACCCGCATCGTGGCCCTCCTCGAGGCCAAGGGGCTGGTCCGGCTGGAGCCGCACCCCGAGGACCGGCGCCAGAAGGTCGTGACGCAGACCGAGCAGGCCGTGGTGATGCTCGAGGAGAGCCGCCGCAAGCGGAACGCGTTCCTGGCCACCCTGGTGGAGGGGCTCGACGAGGACGAGTGGGCGACACTGCGCGCCGCCGCCCCCGTGCTGGAGAAGCTCGCACACAAGTAAGCAGTTCTCGCGAGGAGGCGAACCCTTTTGAGTACGGGACCCGGAGCAGCTTCCGCCCCCGCACCTGACGGACACGGCAACCCGGCCACCACCACCCTCGACGCCCCCCGCAAGACGTCGATGTTCGCCTCCCTGAAGGTCAGGAACTACCGCCTCTTCTTCCTGGGGCAGGTCGTCTCCAACATCGGCACCTGGATGCAGCGCATCGCCCAGGACTGGCTGGTGCTCAGCCTCACCGGCTCCTCGGCCGCCGTCGGCATCACCACCGCCCTCCAGTTCCTGCCGATGCTGCTCTTCGGCCTCTACGGCGGCGTCCTCGTCGACCGGCTGCGCAAGCGGCCCACGCTGCTGGTCACCCAGTCCGCGATGGCCCTGACCGCGCTCGCCCTCGCCGTCCTCACCCTGAGCGGCCACGTCCAGGTCTGGCACGTCTACGTCGCCGCCTTCGCGATGGGCCTGGCCACCGTCATGGACAACCCGGCCCGCCAGTCCTTCGTCTCCGAGCTGGTCGGGCGGGACCAGTTGCAGAACGCGGTCAGTCTGAACTCGGCCAACTTCCAGTCCGCCCGGCTCGTCGGCCCCGCCGTCGCCGGTCTGATGATCACCGGGGTGGGCACCGGCTGGGCGTTCCTCGCCAACGGGCTGTCCTTCGTCGCGCCGCTCAGCTGCCTGCTGCTGATGCGCGCCCGCGAGCTGCACACCGTCCAGCGCGCCCCGCGCGGCAAGGGCCAGCTGCGCGAGGGCCTGCACTACGTCGCCGGGCGCCCCGAGCTGATCTGGACCATCGTGCTGGTCGGCTTCATCGGCACCTTCGGCTTCAACTTCCCGGTCTTCCTGTCCGCCTTCGCCGACGACGTCTTCGACGCGGGCGCCGGGGCGTACAGCCTCTTCAACACCCTCATGGCCGTCGGCTCGCTGGCCGGCGCGCTGCTCGCCGCCCGCCGCGGCACCGCCCGGCTGCGGGTCCTGATCGCGGCGGCGCTCGGCTTCGGCGCCCTGGAGATCGTGGCGTCGGCCGCGCCCGAGCTGTGGCTCTTCGCGCTGCTCATGGTCCCCATCGGCGTCTTCAGCATGACGGTCAACGTCACCGCCAACACCAGCATCCAGATGTCCACCGACCCGGCCATGCGGGGCCGCGTGATGGCCCTGTACATGATGGTCTTCCTCGGCGGCTCCCCGGTCGGCGCCCCGATCGTCGGCTGGGTCACGGACACCTACGGCGCCCGGGCCGGCTTCGCCGCGGGCGGCGCGGTGGCCGCCACCGCCGCGCTCGTCATCGGCCTGGTCCTGGCCCGCGTCGGCAACCTGCGCCTGTCGGTCGGCTGGCACCGCGGCCACCCACAGGTCCGCTTCGTACCCCGGGACCGCCGGGAGACGCTGGCCCGGGTGGCGTAGGCCGGGGTCGGTGCCCGGTCAGTCGCGGGGGAAGCCGTCGGTCTTGAGGGTGAGGCCGACGACGGTGCCGGTCAGGTCGATGGCCGGCGGTGGCGTAGGCGTCCTTCTTGGGACCGTAGTCGTTGCCGGCGGTCTCCGCGGAGACGACTTCGCGCGGGTACGTGGCGCGCAACTGTTCGATGATGCACATGGTGATGTCCCAGTGGGTGTCCCGCTGCGGCCACAGAAAGATGTGGCCGCCGACGATCTCGGACTTGTAACCCTCAGGGACAGGTAGCTTTTCGAGCCACTCGAACATCATGTCGAGAGTGAGTGCGTCATTGCTGTCGGTCATGTCTGCGGTGCCTCCCGGGTCGGATACAACCGAGCGGTACAACGTCCGCCGCGGCGCGGGCGTCATGCCGGGCAGACTGTGGCCTTATGAGACTCTTCGCCGCCGTGCTGCCGCCCGAGGGCGTCACCGCCTCGCTCGCCGACGAGGTGGCCGTGCTGCGGGGGCTGCCCGGGGCGGACGGGCTGCGCTGGACCGGGCGTCCCGGGTGGCACCTCACGCTCGCCTTCTACGGCGAGGTCGACGACGATCTCGTACCCGATCTGTCGGCCCGCCTGGAGCGGGCGGCCCGCCGTACGCCGCCCTTCGAGCTGGCGTTGCGCGGCGGCGGCCAGTTCGGGCGCGGGCGGGCGCTGTGGGCGGGCGCGGAGGGCGGGCTCGCGACGCTGCGGCTGCTGGCCGACCGCGCGGAGGCGGCGGGGCGCAGGGCGGGCGTCCCGATGGGCGAGCACCGGCGCTACAAGCCCCACCTGACCCTGGCCCGCAGCAGGCAGGCGTACGACGTCCGCCCCTACGTCGAGGCGCTGGCCGGGTTCACCGGGCCCACCTGGACCGTGACCGACCTGGCGCTGGTCCGCAGCAACCTGCCGGAGTCGGGCGTGCCGGGCGAGCAGCCCCGCTACGAGGCGGTCGCCCGCAGTCCGCTCGGCGCGTCCGGTTAGGCTCGGGGGCGTGGACCCGAAGACCCGTAACCGGATCATGGCCGGTGTGCTCGTGCTGATGCTCGTGGTGGTGGCGATGGCGGCGGCCCTCGGCTGACCTGCCCGGGGGGCGGCCGCCGCCCCGCTCACCACCTCACCCCGCTACCAGGCGAAGGCCTCCGGAGCGGGCCCCGGGCCCGGGAAGACCTCGTCGAGCCCGGTCAGCAGCTCGTCCGACAGCTCCAGCTGCACGGCCCTGAGCGCCGACGCGAGCTGCTCGGCGGTGCGCGGCCCCACGATCGGGCCGGTCACGCCGGGCCGGGTCAGCAGCCACGCCAGCGCGGCCTCGCCGGGCTCCACCCCGTGCTTGTCGAGCAGGTCCTCGTACGCCTGGATCTGCGCCCGCTTCGCCGGGTCGGCCAGGGCGTCGGCCGCGCGCCCCGAGGCCCGGCGCCCGCCCTGGACCTCCTTCTTGATGACCCCGCCGAGCAGCCCGCCGTGCAGCGGCGACCACGGGATGACGCCGAGACCGTAGTCCCGCGCGGCCGGGATCACCTCCATCTCGGCGCGGCGCTCGGCCAGGTTGTACAGGCACTGCTCGCTGACCAGTCCGATGGTGCCGCCGCGCCGGGCGGCGGTCTCGTTGGCCTGCGCGATCTTGTACCCGGGGAAGTTCGACGACCCGGCGTACAGGATCTTGCCCTGCTGGACCAGGGTGTCGATGGCCTGCCAGATCTCGTCGAACCCGGTGGCGCGGTCGATGTGGTGGAACTGGTACAGGTCGATGTGGTCGGTCCGGAGGCGCTTGAGGCTGGCGTCCACCGCCCGCCGGATGTTCACGGCGGACAGCTTGTCGTGGTTGGGCCACGCCTCGCCGTCGGCGCCCATGTTGCCGTACACCTTGGTGGCGATGACGGTCCTGTCGCGCCGGTCGCCGCCCTGGGCGAACCAGTTGCCGATGATCTCCTCGGTACGGCCCTTGTTCTCGCCCCAGCCGTACACGTTGGCGGTGTCGAAGAAGTTGATGCCGGCGTCCAGCGCCGCGTCCATGATGGCGTGGCTGTCGGCCTCGTCGGTCTGCGGACCGAAGTTCATGGTGCCGAGGACGAGCCGGCTGACCTTGAGTCCCGTGCGTCCGAGCTGCGTGTACTTCATGGTCCCCAAGCCAACGACTTGGAGTGCGCTCCAGGCAAGCGGTGGCGGGCGGTCAGTCGCGGGGGAAGACGTCGGTCCTGAGGGTGAGGCCGAGGACGGTGTCGGTGAGGTCCAGGTCCTCCCCGAAGACGACCCTCGTCTCGGTGGTGTAGTCGCCGTCCTTCGGGTGCGTGAAGATGTGGCAGCGGCCCTGGTACGGGTCGGCGATCAGGTAGAGGGGAACCTCGGCGGCGGCGTAGGCGAGCTTCTTGGGGCCGTAGTCGTTGGCGGCGGTGCCCTGGGAGATGACCTCGGCGACGAACTCGACGTCCTGGTGGCGCCAGTGGCCCGTGTCGTCCTCCTTCGCGCCGTCGCGCATCTTGACCACGTCCGGGCAGAAACCGTTCTGGTGGCCCGGAAAGTCGATGCGGACATCCGAGAGCACCTTGGCACGCCTTCCGAAATGGGACCGGATGTCCCATGCGATTTCGAAGATGATGTCCCAATGGGTGCCGCGCTGCGGTGTCATGTGAACGGTGCCCCCGACGACCTCGGCCCTGAATCCTTCGGGGACAGGCATCCGCTCGAGCCGCTCGAACCACTCGTCCAGGCGCTCAGTGTTGATGTCGGCCATGGCGATCCTGTCGTCTACGACGGTCATCGTGGCGCTCCTCCCCGGCTGACCCAACGACGAGTGCAGCCGCGCGGTACAACGATACGCACGGCGACCTGGACACGGGAGGACGCGCATATGCCAGAGCGGGACCGGGACCGCACCGACCACCTCGTGACCCTCGTCCGGCGTCACCTCGACGAGGACGGCGACGTGCTCGGCGTCTACGCGCACGGCTCCGCCACCCTCGGCGGGCTGCGCCCGTACAGCGACCTCGACCTCCTCGTCGTGCTGGCGCGTCCGACGACGCACGGGCAACGCGCGGGGCTCACCCGGGAGTTGCTCGGCGTGTCAGGAGGCGAAGGACGCCCCGTCGAGCTGATCGCCGTCGTACGGGACGAGGTCCGGCCCTGGCGGTACCCGCCCCGCCGGGAGTACCTGTACGGCGAGTGGCTGCGCGGTGCCTGCGAACGCGGCGCCGTCCCGGAGCCGGCGGAGGACCCCGACCTGGCCCCGCTCCTGACCATGGTGCTGCGCGCCGACGCCCCGCTGTACGGCCCGCCGCCCGCGACCCTGCTCGACCCCGTGCCGCACGGCGACCTGCGGCGGGCGATCGCCGCCGGGGTGCCGGGGCTGCTGGAGGAGCTGGCGTCGGACACGCGCAACGTCCTGCTCACCCTGGCCCGGGTCTGGAGCACGCTCGTCACCGGCGACATCCGGTCCAAGGACGCGGCGGCGGACTGGGCCCTCGGGCGGCTGCCCGCCGGGGACCGGCCGCCGCTCGCCCACGCGCGCGCCGTCTACCTCGGGCGGGAGACGGAGGACTGGAGCGGCCGGGCGGTGCGGTCCTGTGCCGACCGGCTGGTCCGGGAGATCCGGGCGGCCTACGGGGCGGGGGAGTAGGGCCCGCCCAGCCCCCACTCCTCGTCCATCGCCGTCGCGAACGCCTCCGCGATGCGGTGCTCGCCGCTCTCGTTGGGATGCGTGCCGTCGTAGGTGTCCGTGTGGAAGTCGTACGCCGTCGGCGGCGGGACGAACAGCAGCGGGGAGCGCGGGTCGTCGAGGTCGGTGGTGGTCTTCGCGAGGAGTTCGTTGAAGCGGGCGACCTGCTCGGCGAAGGACGGGTCGGTCTCCCCCCGGATGTTGTGGAGCACCGGCAGCACGGCGACGCGGACGCGCGGGTTCGCCGACCGGGCGGCGGCCAGGAAGGCGCGGACGTTGGCGTCGGTCTGCTCGGCGTTGGTGTAGAAGCCGAGGTCGATCAGGCCCAGGGAGACCAGGAGCACGTCCGCGCGGCAGGCCCGTACCGTCTCCTCGATCAGCGGGGCCATGTGGTGCCAGCCCTCGCCCCAGCCGGCCAGGTGGGCGCGGGGGAAGTCGGGTTCGGCGTAGGCGTACGAGGTGGGCGCGTCCGTCACCTGGTCGTGGAGGGTCTCGCGCGGGCCGACGAAGGTGAAGGGGCGGCCGCAGGAGTCGCGCAGATGCTGCCACAGCCGGTAGCGCCACGTGTGTTCGCCGGCGCTTCCGATCGTCATGGAGTCACCGACGAACATGAACCTGAGCATCCGCTCATGATGGACGATCGGCCCGACCGGCGCGATGTGAGCCCGACCACGCAGGGTGACCGGCGGGGGTGACCGGCGGGGTGACCGGCGACGTGAACGCCCGCGCGGGATGGCAGGCTTGGCGCATGCGCCGACCCTTCGCCCTCCTCGCCTCGGCCCTTCTCGTGGGCGCGTTCGCCGTGCCCGCCTCAGCGGCGGACGGGGGCGACGGGCCCGCCGGGAGCGATGGGTTCACCATCAAGGACCCGCGTATCACCGAGTCCAGCGGCCTCGCCGCGTCCCGTCTGCACCCCGGCGTCTACTGGACGCACAACGACCAGGACACCGGGCCCTACCTCTACGCCGTGGACGGCGCCACCGGCGAGACCGTCGCCCGCGTCGCGCTGTCCGGCGTCGGCACGCCCCGGGACGTCGAGGCGATCGCCATCGGACCCGGCAACAGGATCTTCGTCGGCGACATCGGCGACAACGACGGCGTGAGCTGGCCGTACGTGTGGATCTACGAGCTGCCCGAGCCGAAGGACCTGAAGGACCAGACGGTCAAGGCGACGCAGTACGTGGTGAAGTACGCGGACGGCTCCCGCGACGCCGAGTCGATGCTGGTCCACCCGAAGACCGGGCGGGTCTACCTCATCGACAAGCACGAGGACGGCGGGCACCTGTACGAGGGCCCGGCGAAGCTGTCGTCCTCCGGCACCAACGTCTTCAAGCCCACCGTCCCCGTCGACCTCTGGGCGACGGACGCCGCGTTCTCCCCGGACGGCGAGCAGCTCGCCGTGCGCGGCTACCTAGGGGGCATCTGGTACGACTGGAATGGCGGGAAGATCCGGCGCGAGGGGCGGATCAGCGTGCCCCTGGGGCAGGGCGAGTCCGCCACCTACACCACCGACGGCAAGAAGCTGCTGCTCGGCATGGAGGGCGCGAACAGCCCCGTGAAGGCCGAGGACGTGCCCGGGAAGAGCGGGGGTGCGGGCGGGGGCGGTGCCGACGCCGCCGGCGGGTCCGACGGCCCGGGCGGGATCACGCTCAAGGTCGGCGCGGTCGGACTGCTCGTCGCGCTCGCCGCCCTGCTCGGCCTACGCCGGGCCTTCCGGCGCCGCTGAGCCGTCCGCCGCGGCCGGGGCGTCCCCCGTGGCCGGGGCGTCGGCGGCCCGGCGGGCGGTCACCAGTACCTCCAGCCCGTCCAGGATGCGCTGGAGCCCGAACTCGAAGTGGTCGAAGCCGGTGCCGAAGGCGTCCTCGGAGAGGGAGGACAGCACGGGGTAGCGCCCGCTGCTCATGGCCTTCACCAGCACCGGCTCCTGGGCCTGCCAGAACTCCGCGTCCGTCAGCCCGGAACTGCGCTCGGCCTCCCGCTCGTACACCTGCGTGCGGGCGGCCCCGACGACGTACCCGTCGATCATGACGATCACCGAGATCAGCTCGGGGTCGGTCAGGCCCATCGGTCTGATCCGGGCGAGCACCTTCTCCATGCTGTCCAGCGCGGACGGGCCGAGGATCGGGCGGGACTGGTTGACCTCCAGCAGCCAGGGGTGGCGGCGGTAGAGGGCGAGCGTGGCGTGGCCGAGGGCGTGCAGCGCCGGGCGCCAGCCGCCGTCGCCGAGGTCGGCGGGGTTCTCGGACGGGCGCTGCACGCGGTCCAGCATCAGGTCGAGCAGCTCGCCCTTGCCGGGGACGTAGCGGTACAGGGACATCGTGCCGGTGCCCAGCTCGGTGGCGATCCGGCGCATCGAGACCGCGCCGAGACCGTCCCGGTCCGCGACCTCGACGGCGGCCGCCACGATCCGCTCCAGCGTCAGCCCCGGCCTCGGGCCCCGGCTGGGGCGCCGGCCGGTGTCCCACAACAGTTCGAGGGTGCGGCCGATGTCGCCGCTGCCGCTGGTCTCCGTACCGCTCGCCATGGGGGCAGTTTAAGTCCGCGGCAAAAACTGGGTACGGCGTACGCTTAATCGGGTACGGTGTACTCAGTTGGGAAGCGAAAGGGGGCTGGGACCCATGAGCGACACGTACGCGGTACGGGCCGAGGGCCTGGAGAAGAGATACGGCGACAAACGCGCCCTGGACGGCTTCGACCTGACCGTCCGCGAGGGCACCGTGCACGGCCTGCTCGGGCCGAACGGCGCGGGCAAGACCACTGCCGTGCGCATCCTGTCCACACTGATCCGGCTCGACGGCGGACGGGCCGAGGTGGCGGGCCTGGACCTCGCCCGGCAGGCCCGCGAGGTGCGGGCGCGGATCGGCCTCACCGGCCAGTACGCGGCCGTGGACGAGGTGCTCACCGGCCGGCAGAACCTGGAGATGTTCGGGCGCCTGTTCCACCTGGGCGGCCGGGGGGCCCGGGCGCGCGCGGCGGAGCTGCTGGAGCGGTTCGACCTGACCGACGCCGCCGACCGGGGCGTGGGCAAGTACAGCGGCGGCATGCGGCGCCGCCTGGACCTCGCCGCGTCGATGATCCTCGCCCCGTCCGTCCTGTTCCTGGACGAGCCGACGACGGGCCTGGACCCGCGCAGCCGCGGCGAGGTCTGGGAGTCGGTCCGGGCGCTGGTGGCGAGCGGCACGACGGTCCTGCTGACCACGCAGTACCTGGAGGAGGCCGACAAGCTCGCCTCCCGCATCACCGTCATCGACCGGGGCCGGGCCATCGCCGACGACACCCCGGACGGGCTGAAGGACCTGGTCGGCGGCGACCGGATCGAGGTCGTGGTCGCCGACCGGACCGAGATCCCGCGGGCGGTACGGACGGTCGCCCGGGTGTGCCGGGGCGAACCGGCGGTGGAGGAGGAGGCGCTGCGCGTGCACGCCCCGGTCACCGACCGGGTGTCGGCCCTGACCGAGGTGGCGCGCACCCTCCAGGACGAGGGCGTCGCCGTGGAGGACATCGGACTGCGCAGGCCGAGTCTCGACGACGTGTTCCTGCGCCTGACCGGCCACCGCACGGGCGCGGAGCACGCGCAGGACGCGGCGAGCACGCAGAAGGAGGCGGTGGCGGCATGAGCACCCTCGACCTCGGCGGCGCCGCCGGTGCGACGACGGCCCCGCCCGAGCGCGGCCGCCTCTCCTGGCTGCTCGCCGACTGCGGCAACATCGTCCGCCGCGGCCTGACCCACTACCAGCGCCAGCCCGTCAACATCGCCTGGCAGCTGGGCTTCCCGATCCTGTCCGTCCTCCTCTACGGCTACGTCTTCGGCAGCGCGCTGACGGTGCCCGGCGGCGGGGACTACAAGGACTTCCTGATGCCGGGCATGTTCGTGATGACCATGGCGTTCGGCTTCATCAACACCGCGACCGTCGTCGTGTACGACTCCACCAAGGGGGTCATCGACCGGTTCCGCTCCATGCCGATGGCGTCGTCCGCGGTGGTGGCGGGGCGCGGGGTGACCGATCTGCTCGTCGCCTGCGCGGAGTTGGCCATCATGATGCTGACGGCGATGGCCATGGGCTGGCGTCCGGACGGCGGCTGGGGCTTCCTGGCCGCGTTCGGGCTGCTGCTGTGGCTGCGGTTCGCGCTGATCTGGATCGGGGTGTGGCTGGGCCTGCTGGTCCCCAACCCGGAGGCGGCGGGCGGCCTGTTCGCCGTGGCCTTCCCGCTGACGATGATCTCCAGCATCTTCGTCGCCCCGCAGCTCATGCCCGACTGGCTGGGCTGGGTGGCCGCCTGGAACCCGATCTCCTCCACGGCGGCGGCCGCCCGCGACCTGTTCGGCACACCGGTCGGCGGCGGCGACTCGTGGGTCGAGCAGCACGCGCTGCTGATGGCGGGTGTGTGGCCGGTGGTCCTGACGGCGGTCTTCCTGCCGCTGGCGGTACGCCGGTTCCAGCGGCTCGGCCGGTAGGGGCGTCCGGGGCGTCCGGGGCGTCTGGGGCGTCCGGGGCGGCGGGGCGGGGGCGGAGACCCACGGCCGGGCCGGGGTGGAGGCCGGGGGGGCCGGGGGTCCGGGGGTCCGGGGAAACTCCACCCCCGGTTCCACCCGTGGGACCAGGTGCGGAGCGCCTGGTCGGAGCAGCCTTGAGGGCATGACAACGACTGAGTGGATCACCGACATCGCCCTCGTCCTCGTCGTCTTCCGGCAGCTGCGGGAAGGGCGACTCGACGGCAGGACGTTCCTGATCCCGCTGGGGATCGTGGCCTTCGTGGCGTACTCCTACCTGGACTCCGTCCCGACCGGCGGCAACGACCTGGTGCTGATCGCGGCCCTGGCGGCCGTGGGCGCGGTGCTCGGCGTCGCGGGGGGCGTCTACACCCGGATCCGGGCCCTCGACGGGCACCTCATGATCAAGGCCGGCGCCGTCTCGGCGCTCCTGTGGGTGCTGGGCATGGGCGCCCGCATGGGCTTCCAGGTCTGGGTCGAGCATGGCGGCGCCGACGACGTCGCCCGGTTCAGCATCGCCCACCACATCACGGGCGACCAGGCCTGGGTGGCGGCGTTCGTGCTGATGGCGGTCACCGAGGTGGTCACGCGAGTGGGCACCCTCTACCTGCGCAGCCGCAGCCGGGCCCGGACGGTGTCCCCCACCGTGCCCGTCCTCGGCCGTGCGGCCTGACCGTGCGCTATGTTCGGCCGGTGTCCGCCACCCAGAGCACCCCGCCCCCGGACCCGGGGGCGGACCCGCGGCCGGTCCCCGGTCAGGACCCGCGTACACAGTGGGCCCTGACCCTCGCGGTCATCGTCGTAGGAGCCCTGACGATCCGGCCCATGGGGATCAGCGGCCAGGGACTGGCGGTCGCCGTCCTCTTCGTGCTCAACTCCGCGGCCCTGCTGGCCCGGGCCCTGCCCGAGAACCGGGTCCCGCCGCGGGTGGCGCTCACCTGGCTGACGCTCGGCATCGCTCTGGCCGCCGCCCTGCTCGGCGTCAGCGGCAGCGGCACGAGCTACCTGTTCGCCTACTTCCTCGCCGGGCACATCGGCTACCGGCTCGACACCGGGCGGGCCCTCACCCTCGCGGCGACGTGCTCCCTGCTCTGCACCGGGGTCCTGTACTTCCACCTCGGGCCGGGAGACCCGGAGCTGCCCTGGGTGCTCGGACTCACCACCGGCGTCCCGGTCGTGGTCGGCATCCTCAACCGCACCCAGCGCCAGGCCGTACGGTCGGCGCTCTCGGCCGCCGAGTCGGCGGAGCGCGCCGCCCGCGCGGAGGCCCGCACCGCCGTCCTCACCGAGCGCGGCCGGATCGCCCGGGACGTGCACGACGTCCTCGCGCACTCCCTCGCCGGGATCAACATGCAGCTGGAACTGGCCGACGCGCTGCTCGACACCGGAGACCTGGCGAAGGTCCGGGAGGCCAACGACAAGGCCCACAGCCTGGTCAAGGAGAGCCTGAAGCAGGCGCAGTGGACCGTGCACGCGCTGCGGGAGGACGCGCTGCCGCTGCTGGAGAGCCTCACCGCGATGATCGAATCGGCGGGCCACCACGACGCCCTCACCGTCACCGGTACCGTCCGCGAGCCGACGGCCCAGGTGACCCAGGGCCTGCTGAGGATCGCCCAGGAGGCCCTGACCAACGCCGCCCGGCACGCTCCCGGCGGACGGGTGGCCGTGGAGCTGACGTTCAGCGCCGCGTCGATCACACTGAGGGTCCGCAACCGGCCCGCCGCCCGTGCGGTGACCCCGGGCGTCGGCAGCGGAATGGGGCTGATCGGCATGCGCGAGCGCGTCGCCCTGCTGGGCGGGAGCGTCGGCGCGGGGCCGGTCACCGAGGGGCGGGACCAGGGCGGCTGGCAGGTGGAAGCGGTGATTCCGGGATGAGTGAACAGGTGGGGAGCCCCGTGCGGTTGAAGGTGGTCGTCGCGGACGACCAGGCCGCCGTGCGCGAGCCGCTCGCCGCGGTGCTCGGGCTGGCCGACGACATCGACGTCGTCGCGGCGGCCGCGGACGGCACGGAGGTACTGGCGGCGGTGGCCGCCGGCCCCGTCGACGTGGTGCTGATGGATCTGCGGATGCCCGTGATGGACGGCATCGAGACGACCCGTCGCCTGACCGAGGACCATCCGGAGGTGGCGGTGGTCGTCCTGACCACCTTCGCCGACGACGACTCGATCCTGGGCGCGCTGGGCGCGGGCGCCCGCGGGTACCTCACCAAGAACGCGGGACGCCAGGACATCACCCGGGCGATCCGGGCCGCCGGCGCGGGCCAGTCCGTACTCGACCGAGAGGTCCAGGACCGGCTGCTCGCCACGGCCCGGGCGAAGGCCCCCGCCGCCCCGCAGCCCCTGCCGGACGACCTCACCCCCCGCGAGCGCGAGGTCCTCGCCCTGATCGGCCAGGGCCTGTCCAACCGGGGCATCGCCGAGAAGCTCTTCATCAGCGAGGCCACGGTCAAGACCCACATCAACAACCTGTTCGCCAAGACCCACATCCGCGACCGCGCCGACGCAATCCGCCGCGCCCTGGCGGCGGGGCTGGCCTGAGGAGCGCGCTCGCGTGGGCCACGGTCAAGTCCGGCGGTGGGCGACCGCCTTGAAGAACGTGTAGCAGAACACTCCGTCGGGTTCGGCCGTCCGTCGTAGCGCGGCGATGCCCGCGTCGAAGGTGTGCGGGTCGATCAGCCCCGCCGCGACGGCGGGCTCTCGGACACCGGAGATCATCGCGGTGAAGGTACGCCTGGTGAAGCTGTCGGCCAGGTCCGGCCGACTGCCGTCGACATAGACGGTGCGCGGGGTGACGGCGATGTCCGCCCAGTCCGCCTCGTGCAGCAGGGGAAAGAGCCGCCGCCCGATGAGGGCGTCGCCGCCCGCGTGCCGCTGCAACGTCACCTGGCACGCGATGGCCGCGCGCGCGGCCTCGTCGTCCGGATGGAAGTAGGTCGAGCCGTGGTCGCCCTCGATGACGGTGATCGTGCCGCCGGGCCGGACGAGGCGACGCAGCCGTTGCAGCGCGTCGACCGGAGAGGGCAGGTGTTCGAGCAGGAAGCATACGAAGACGTGGTCGAAGGACGCCTCGGCGAACCCGCCCTCGCGTTCGGGAAGATCGAACACGTTCTTCGCGGCGAACTCGACATTCGTCAGCCCCGCGGCGGCGACGCGACGCGAGGCCGACTCCAGCGAGTCGGGGGCGATGTCGGACGCGACGAAGTCCGCGTGCGGGCTCCGTGACGCCAGGGTGATGGTCTGAGCACCCACGCCGCACCCCATCTCCAGGACCCGTTCGCCGGGCCGGAAACGGGTGTCGCCGTGCAGCAGCTCGACCAGGGCGTCCGCCTGGTCCGCGAGGCGCGCACTCTCCTCGGAACGGTAGCCGTGCACATACTGCTCGAACATGGTCATGGTCTCGATCACCTTCATCAACTGGTCCGGTTTCGAACTCTCCAGCGCGGCCACCAGCCGGTCGCGGAGCCGGCCTCGCCGCCGGAGGTCCTCCTCGACGTCGTCGAGGTGGGCGCGCAGGGTCGCTGCCGGGTCCGGGTCCTCGTGGTCCAGCAACGCGGCGATCCGGCGAAGCCCCAGACCGGTCCGGCGCAGGGCCATCGCCCGGTAGAGACGGGTGACGTGCGCGGGGCCGTAACGGCGATGCCCGCTCGGCGTACGTTCGGGAGACACGACCCCCAACGCGTCCCAGTGCCGCAACACCCGCACCGACACCCCGGACGCCAGCGCCAGTTCCCCGACCGTCCACCACACCCCGTCGTCGTCCACGGCGCCCACGCTAGGTCCTCACACGGTGTCAGCTTCAAGCACGACCGACTGAGCACCAAGCGCCCGGGCCCGTCGTAGCGGTGACGGCTGAGGCTGCTCCAGCGCGGCCCCAGTTCTGGCACACGAGCATGGTCGTCTTCCCGCTGGTTCTGGGGCCCGGCATCCTTCCTGTGATCACCGAGGCGGACGAGGCCGCCCGGGACCTTGGGGTCGCCGTCTTCTCCGCGCTCGCCCACGCCAAGGATCCGGGGCTGACTGCGATACTGGACGCGCTGGCGTCAGGAGTGGCGGACGACGCCGACAAGTCCGGGTCCGAGGGCAACGGTGAGACGGACGAGGGCGGGGACGTGGACCGTGTGGACTGGGCGGAGATCGTCGAAATCGGTCTGGGTGAGGGCCCGGGTCGTGACTACTGGAGGCATCTGATGGCCACTTACACCCCGAACTTTCCCGGCAGCAACACGATCGTCGAGGAGTCCTGGCGCGAAGGCCGCGCCAAGGGCCAGGCCGAGGGCAAAGCCGAGGACATTCTGCACATTCTCGAGGTGCGGGGCGTCGAGATCCCCGACTCCGTCCGGGAGCGGGTTGCGGAGTGCACCGATCTCGACGTGCTGGGCACCTGGCTCGACCGCTCTCTGAGCGCGGTGCGCGCCGAGGAGCTGTTCGTCGGGGAGTAGGGCCTGCGAAGGTGCGAAGGGCGCCCGGCGGACAGTCCGCCGGGCGCCCTTCGTCGTCGTACCGGTGTGGGTTACAGCTTTTCGATGACGTGGTCGACGCACTTGGTGAGCGCCTCGACGTCTGCCGGGTCGATCGCCGGGAACATCGCGACGCGCAGCTGGTTGCGGCCGAGCTTGCGGTACGGCTCGGTGTCGACGATGCCGTTGGCGCGCAGCACCTTGGCGACGGCGGCGGCGTCGATGTCGTCGGCGAAGTCGATGGTGCCGATGACCTGCGAGCGCTTGGCCGGGTCGGAGACGAACGGGGTGGCGTACTTGGACTCGTCGGCCCACGTGTACAGGCGGGACGAGGAGTCCTTGGTGCGGGCGGTGGTGAAGTCCAGGCCGCCCTGGCCGTTCATCCAGTCCAGCTGCTCGCCCAGCAGGAAGAGCGTCGCGAGCGCCGGGGTGTTGTACGTCTGGTTCTTGCGGGAGTTGTCGATCGCGGTCGGCAGCGAGAAGAACTCCGGGACGTGGCGGCCGGACGCGTGGACCCGCTCGGCGCGCTCGAGCGCGGCCGGGGAGAACACGCCGATCCACAGGCCGCCGTCGGAGGCGAAGGACTTCTGCGGCGCGAAGTAGTAGACGTCGGTCTCGGCGATGTCCACCGGCAGACCGCCCGCGCCGGACGTCGCGTCGACCAGCACGAGGGCGCCCTCGTCGGCACCGGCCACCCGCTTGATCGGCATGGCGACACCGGTCGAGGTCTCGTTGTGCGTGAGGCCGTACACGTCCACGCCGGCCTCGGCGCGCGCCTCGGGGTGGGTGCCCGGGTCGGAGGAGACCACGGTCGGCTCGGCCAGCCACGGGGCGAGCTTCGCGGCCTTGGCGAACTTGGAGGAGAACTCGCCGAAGCTCAGGTGCTGCGACTTGTTCTCGATCAGGCCGTGGGTCGCCACGTCCCAGAACGCGGTGGAGCCGCCGTTGCCGAGGATCACCTCGTAGCCGTCGGGGAGCCGGAACAGCTCGCGGATGCCCTCGCGGACCTTGCCGACCAGGTTCTTGACGGGCGCCTGGCGGTGGGAGGTGCCGAGCAGGGACGTACCGGTGGCGGCCAGGGCGTCCAGCGCCTCCACCCGCACCTTGGAGGGGCCCGCGCCGAATCGACCGTCCGCGGGCTTGATGTCAGCAGGAATCTGGATCTCAGCCACGAGCCGGAGGGTATCGCCTCGGCCAAACCGGGCGAAGACATGTCCGTCCGATGAGACGAGATCTCCGCCGTGCGGACCTGTACGGAGCCACGAGAGCCCATGCTGGAGGGCATGACCGATCTGGAGGCAGCACTGCGCAGGGCCGTCCGCGGCGAGGTCGGGTTCGACGCCACCTCCCGGGCGCTGACCACCATGGACGCCTCGAACTACCGGAGGGTCCCGCTCGGCGTGGTCGCGCCGAGGGACGCCGACGACGTGGCGGCCGTGCTGGAGGTGTGTCGGGAGCGCGGGGTGCCGGTCGTGGCGCGGGGCGGCGGGACGTCGATCGCCGGGCAGGCGACGGGCACGGGGGTGGTGCTGGACTTCACCCGGCACATGAACCGGCTGGTCGGACTCGATCCGGAGGGGCGTACGGCCGTCGTCCAGCCGGGGCTGGTTCTCGACCGCCTCCAGGACGCCGCCGCGCCGCACGGGCTGCGCTTCGGGCCCGACCCCTCCACCCACAGCCGCTGCACGCTCGGCGGCATGATCGGCAACAACTCCTGCGGCTCCCACTCGGTGGCCTGGGGCACGACGGCGGACAGTGTGCGCGAGCTGTCCGTGCTCACCGCGCGCGGTGAGCGGCTGCGGCTCGGGCGGGAGTGGGCCGGGGCGCCGGAGGGCCTGCGCGCGCTGGTGGACGGCGACCTGGCGCGTCTGCGCACCGGCTTTCCCGACCTCCCCCGCCGTATCTCCGGCTACGCGCTGGACGCCCTGCTCCCGGAGCGGGGCGCGGACGTGGCCCGGTCCTTCTGCGGCTCGGAGGGCACGCTCGGCGTGCTGACCGAGGCGGTCGTACGGCTGGTCGAGTCGCCCCGCGCGCGTGCGCTGGCGGTGCTGGGCTACGCCGACGAGGCCGCCGCGGCGGAGGCGGCGGCCGGGCTGCTGCCGCTCGGCCCGCTGACCGTGGAGGGCATGGCGGTGGACCTGGTGCCGTCCCCGCAGGGGCTGCCGCGGGGCGGTGCCTGGCTGTTCGTGGAGACGGGCGGCGACACCCCGGCGCAGGCACGCGCGCGTGCGGACGCGGTGGTCCGGGCGGCCGACGTGGTGGACGCGCTGGTGGTCACCGACCCGGCCGGGCAGCGGACGCTGTGGCGGGTCCGGGAGGACGCGAGCGGTACGGCGACGCGGATGCCGGACGGCTCGGAGGCGTGGCCGGGCTGGGAGGACTGCGCGGTGCCACCGGCCCGGCTGGGCGGTTACCTGCGGGACTTCAGGGCGCTGCTGACCGCCCACGGCCTGCGCGGCACGCCGTACGGGCACTTCGGCGACGGCTGCATCCACGTACGCATCGACTTCGACCTGCTGACGGCTGACGGGGTGGCGCGCTTCCGCCGCTTCTCGGAGGAGCTGGCGGACGTGGTCGTGGCGCACGGGGGTTCGCTGTCCGGGGAGCACGGGGACGGGCAGGCGCGGGCGGAGCTGCTGCCGAGGATGTACGGGGAGGAGACGGTGGCGCTCTTCGCGCGCGCGAAGGCCGTCTGGGACCCGGACGACCTCCTCAACCCCGGCATGCTGGTCCGCCCGGCGCCGCTCGACGCGAACCTCCGCTTCGCCGTCCTGCCGCGCGAGCCGGTGGACGTGGCGTTCGGGTATCCGTCCGACGGCGGGGACTTCTCGGCGGCGGTGCGCCGCTGCGTGGGGGTCGCCAAGTGCCGTACGACGTCGGTGTCCGGCCCGGCGGTGATGTGCCCGTCGTTCCGCGCGACGGGGGAGGAGGCGCACTCCACGCGCGGACGCGCCCGGCTCCTGCACGAGATGCTCGCCGGGGACGTGGTGACGGACGGCTGGCGCTCGCCGGAGGTGCGGGACGCCCTGGACCTGTGCCTGTCCTGCAAGGGCTGCCGCTCCGACTGCCCGGTCGGGGTCGACATGGCCACGTACAAGGCGGAGTTCCTGCACCACCACTACACGGGGCGCCGCCGCCCCGCCGCCCACTACACGATGGGGTGGCTGCCGGTGTGGCTGCGCTGGGCGGCACGGGCGCGGCTGGCGCCGGTCGTCAACGCGCTCGCGTCGGTGCGGCCGTTGGCCGCGGTGGCGAAGCGGCTCGGAGGGATCGCGGGGGAGCGGGAGGTGCCGCGGCTGGCGGGGGAGACGTTCAGCCGGTGGTGGCGGGGGCGGCGTCCGGCTGCCGGGCGGACCGGCGACCTGGTGGTCCTGTGGCCCGACACCTTCACCGAGCACCTCTCGCCGTCCGTGGGCCGCGCGGCCGTACGGGTGCTGGAGGCGGCGGGGCTGCGGGTGGTGCCGCCGCCGACGCTGCGGGGCCGTGCGGTGGTCGGGGACGGCACGTCGCGGTCGGCCCTCGCCCTGCTGACGGCCCGCCGGGGACGGGTCTGCTGCGGCCTGACGTACGTGTCGACGGGCCAACTGGACCGGGCCCGCGCGGTGATGCGCCGCACGCTCGACCTGATGGCCCCGGTGCTGGAGACGTCCGCGCCGGTCGTCGTCCTGGAGCCGAGCTGCGCCGCCGCCCTGCGCACGGACCTGCCCGAGCTGCTGCACGACGACCCGCGCGCGGCCCGGCTGGCCTCGCGCGTCCTGACCTTCGCGGAGGCCCTGGAACGCCACGCCCCCGACTGGACCCCGCCCGCCGTGAACCGTCCGGTCACCGGCCAGACCCACTGCCACCAGCACGCGGTCCTGGGCGACGCGGCCGACCGGCGGCTGCGCGAGTCGGCGGGCCTGACCGGCGAGCTGAGCGGCGGCTGCTGCGGTCTCGCGGGCAACTTCGGCTTCGAGGCCGGTCACTACGAGGTGTCGGCCGCGTGCGCGCAGGACCGGCTGCTCCCGGCGGTGCGCGAGGCGCCGGACGGCGCGGTGGTCCTGGCGGACGGATACTCCTGCCGGACCCAGCTGGAGCAGCTGGCGGGGGTGCGGGGGCGGCATCTCGCGGAAGTGCTGGCGGAAGGGCTGGAGTGAGGGGGCCTCTACGGCTGGTGGAAAGCGGCCTCCGGGAGGGGGGACGGACGGCACTGCTCGACGCGTCAGCACCGGGCGGTACTTGGGCGTACGCCCGGAGAGTGACCCCGGGGGCCGGGATGCCACCGCGGGATCGGCCCCCGGCCGGTCGTCCGCGACACGCACGCGGTGATCACGCCCGCAGCCCGTCCACCGCCGCGTCAATGGCGGCCAGCGCCGCGCTCTGGTCGAGACCCGCCCTCGACACGAGCGACAGGCCCTGGACGATGTAGAGCAGGAGCTGCGCCTGGGCTTCGGGGGTCGAGGCGGCCGTGACCTCGCCGGTGGCCTGGGCGCGGCGCAGGGCGTCGGTGACGATCTCGGTGAACCGACGGTAGGACCGGGTCACGACCTGCGTGGCCTCGGGGTCCTGGGGGACGAGTTCGGCGGTGGTGTTGCCGACCAGGCAGCCCTGCGGCACACCCGCGTCGGAGATCAGTTCGTCCAGACGCGTCGGGTGGGTCAGGATCTCGCGCAGGGCCGGCAGCAGCGGGGCGGTGTCGAGCGCGGCGGTCAGGTGCCGCTCGTACACCTCCCAGTAGAGCCTGACGGCCTCCAGGTAGAAGCGGCGCTTGTCCCCGAAGGCTCCGTAGAGGCTGCCGCGCTCGACGGCCAGGGCGTCGACCAGGTCCTGGACCGAGGTCGCCCCGTATCCCCGGGTCCAGAACAGTTCGAGTGCGCGCGCCAGCGTCTGTTCCTTGTCGAACTCGCGGGGGCGTCCGGTTCGTGCCACGCGACCAAGACTACGACTTCTTGACTGGACGTTCAAGAAGTCGTAGCTTCCGTTGCAGGACTTCTTGAACGCATGCATAGAAGTCGCTCGGTCACCGAGCGGCATGAAGGGCGCAGCAATGGAATTCGCAGGCAAGACGGCACTCGTCACCGGGTCCGGCGCGATCGGCGGGCTGGGACACGCGACGGCCGGGGTGCTGGCCGCGGGCGGGGCCGACCTGATCCTCACCGGCCGCGACGCCGAGCGCGGTGCGCAGGTGGTGGCCGACCTCCGCGCGGCCGGCGGCGGCACCCCCGCCGCGGCGGTGCGGTTCGTCGCCGCCGATCTGTCCGATCCGGCGGCCGTGCGGCGGCTGGCCGACGACGTGGGCACCGTCGACATCCTGATCAACAACGCGAGTGTGATGACGTTCGCCCCGACCCCCGGGCAGGACCTCGCGGACTACGACGCCGCCTTCGCCGTCAACGTGCGCGCGCCGTTCCTGCTCACCGCGCTGTTCGCGCCGCGGATGGCCGCGGGCGGCAGCATCGTCAACATCAGCTCCACCGCGGCCGGCCTCGGCATGCCGGGCATGGCCGTCTACGGTGCCACCAAGTCGGCGCTCGAATCACTGACCCGCACCTGGGCGGCGGAGTTCGCCGAGGCGAAGGTACGGGTCAACGCCGTGGTCCCGGGACCGATGCGCACGTCCAAGGTGGTCGCCGCGATGGGCCCGGACCTGGGCGGCATGGGCCTGACCACCGCCCTCAAGCGCACCTCGGACCCCGCCGAGGTCGCTCAGGTGGTCGCCTTCCTCGCCAGTGACCGCGCCGGGTACGTCACCGGCGCGACCGTGGCCGCCGACGGCGGCCGGACCGCGATCTGAGGAGACCGGAACCATGAACCGTCTCGCGGGCAAACACGCTCTGATCACTGGAGGGACCAGCGGCATCGGCCTGGAAACGGCCCGCCAGTTCCTCGCCGAAGGCGCGACCGTCGCCATCACCGGCCGCTCCCGGGAAAGGCTGGAGGAGGCGGCCCGGCAACTGGAGGGCCCGCTGGTGACCATCGCCAGCGACGCCGGCGACGTACCCGCCCAAGCGGACCTCGCGGCACGGCTGCGGGAGCAGTGGCCCAAGCTCGACATCCTGATGAGCAACGCCGCCGACGTCACCCACCTGCCGCTCGACGCATGGACCGAGGAGGCGTTCGACAGGCTCGTCGCGACCAACCTCAAGGCGCCGTTTTTCCTGATCAGAGACCTGCTGCCGCTCTTCTCTCCGCAGTCCTCGATCATCCTCGTCGGTTCGGTCTCCGCCTACATAGGCCACGAGAACGCGACCGTCTACGGCGCCGCCAAGGCCGGACTGCTCTCCTACGCACGCGGTCTGACCTACGAGCTGAGGGACCGGGGCATCCGCGTCAACGGGCTGAGCCCGGGGCCGACCGTCACCAACGCGTTCGCCCCTCTCGGCCCCGAACGCCAGGCCGCCCTCTATGAGGAACTCCGGCAGACCGTGCCCCTCCATCGACTGGGAACCGCCACGGAACTGGCCAAGGCCGCCGTGTACCTCGCCTCCGACGAGTCCGCCTACACCGCGGGTACGGTACTGCGCGTCGACGGAGGCATCGGGGAACTGGCGTACTAGCGGCGTGCGTCGGGAGGTCGCGGCGGCGGGGTCCCGGACGTGTCCGTCCGCGCGTCGGCCCGGCCGAGGCGCCGGAACCGCGTGCGGCGGCCGACGCGTGATCGTTCGTATGGACGGTTCGGGTGACCGGGTGGAGGCGGCGGCGCGGCGGCGGAACGGCGGGCGGCCGTGGGCGATCGGGGGCGGCGCGGCCGTCGTCGCGTTGGCGGCCGCCGCGGGGATGCTGATCGCCGACGACGGACCGGCCGGCATCGCCGCGCCGTACGGGTGCGGGACCGCCGGAGCTCGCAGCGCCGCGGCCTCCGCACCCGCCTCCGACCGGTCCGCGCCCGAGGGCGCCGCCGACTTCGACGGGGACGGGCACCCCGATCTGGCCCTCGGCTCGATGGGCAGCGTGGCGGACGGGGCCGGCGGGGGGAGCGTCGAGGTCCTGTACGGAGCGGGGGCGGGGACGCGGATCGCCCGTTGCCAGTACCTGACGCAGGACGACCCCGGGATACCGGGCGGCAACCGGGACGAGGCGTTCTTCGGGTCCGACGTCGTGGCCCGCGACTTCGACGGGGACGGGTACACCGACCTCGCCGCCTCCGTCTTCGACTGGAAGCCGAGCGTGATCCTCCTGTGGGGGTCCGAGGACGGGCTCTCCCGGGCGGCCCGGGTGCCGGGGACGGATGGCAGCCACGTCGCCTGGGGCACCGACCCGATCCTGGACGAGCAGCTCGTCGCCGGTGACTTCGACGGGGACGGGCACTCCGACCTGGTCTTCGGGCTCGGCTCCGGCAAGGGGCTGCTCAAGGGGCCCTTCGGGCGGGACGGCGCCCCCGCCGGGACGGGCCGCGTCCCCGCTCCGCACCGGCCCGCCCCGGACATCGCGGCCGCCAACTACGACGACCTCCTCGCCGGGGACCTCGACGGCGACGGCGTCGACGACCTGGTGAGCTTCCACGACGCCGACACCGGACCCGAGGTGCCCTGGCGGGCGAGGACCCAGCCGGTGAGTTACCTGCGCGGCGGCCGGGACGGCTTCACCCAGCCCGAGGGCATCCGGCTCCCCGACGCGGGCGAGGGGGCGATCGGCGACGTGGACGGGGACGGCACCGACGACCTGGTCCTCAGTCCCCGGGGCGGCGACGCGAGCCGCAGCGCGGTGACGGTGGCGTACGGGTCGAAGGCCGGGCCGGGGGAGAGGACGACGACCGTCGACCGGGACACCCCGGGCGTACCCGGCGAGGAACCCCAGGACGAGGACGCCGTCTTCACCGGCCTGGACACGGGCGACGTCAACGGCGACGGATACGCCGACGTGGTCGCCGGGGCTCCCCGGTGGGACGTGTACGGGCAGCCCGGGCCGGAGCAGGTGCTGTACCTGGCGGGCGGGCCAAACGGGCTCAGCGGGGCGGGGGCCCGGCTGTTCGACGGGGACGACCTGGGCGCCGCCCCGGGCGGGGACGCCGACTTCGGCAGCGCCGTGGGCCTCACCGACCTCGACGGCGACGCCCACGCCGACCTCGTGGTGACCGCGCCGGGCAGCGACACCGTCGACGGCGTCGTCCGCCTGCTGCCCGGCACCGTCGAAGGACCGTCCACCGCGGGCGTCACCCGGCTGTCCGGGGACGTCTTCGACGACACCGAGGGGCTGGGCCTGCTGATGGGCGGAGGGGAACTCGCCCACTAGGCGACCTGCCCCTTGCGGTCTCTTCCCGTCTCTTCCCGTCTCTTCGGGTCTCTTCGGGTCTCGTCCGGTCTCTTCCGCTTCCGGGCCTTTTCCGGAAGCCCCGCCATCTAGGACGTGGTCTGACCTAGACGGTCCCTAGCGTGGTCCTCGTACCGACGGAGCAGGAACACCGGAAGGCGGAGACCATGACCACCAGTGAGTCCACCACCAGCGAGCCCACCCCCCGCGACCTGACCGAGGCCCCGGCTCTCACCGGCGAGCGCGCCGACCTGCTGGAGACGCTGACCAAGCACCGGCACTTCCTGCGCTTCACCACCCGTGACCTCACCGACGAGCAGGCCGGGCTGCGGACCACCGCCAGTGAGCTGTGCCTGGGCGGCCTGATCAAGCACATGACCTCGGGCGAGCGGAGCTGGGGCGACTTCATCCTGAACGGCCCGTCGGCGATGCCGGACTTCACGGCCATGACCGAGGCCGACTGGACCCGGCGGGCGGACGAGTTCAAGATGCTGCCCGGCGAGACGCTGGCCGGTGTGCTGGATGACTACGCCGAGGTGGCCCGGCGGACCGATGAACTGATCGCCACGCTGCCCGACCTGGGGGCCACGCAGCCGCTGCCGAAGGCGCCGTGGTTCGAGGCGGACGCCGCGTGGTCGGCACGCCGGGTGCTGATGCACATCATCGCCGAGACCGCCCAGCACGCCGGCCACGCCGACATCATCCGGGAGTCCCTGGACGGCGCCAAGAGCATGGGGTGACCGGCGGCGGTCCGGCCGAGCGGGAACCGGCGGGCGCGGCGGGGTGCTCACCCGTAGAGCGAGCGGGCCCCCGGGCTGCCGTCCTCGAAGCGCTGGCCCATGGCGATCTCCTCGCCGACCACCGACCAGACCGTCTCCTCGTCCTCCTCGTCCCGGAAGGGGAGCGGGTCGACGCGGCTCGTCTCCCGGCGGATGCGCTCGACCTCGCGGTCGAGCCGCTCGAATCCGGCTTCCTCGTCGTCGTCGCCGTCGAAGGTGAACTCCGCCAGCAGGCGCTGGAACCGGGCGGCGACCCGGACGAGGGAGGAGACGTCCGTGTGCAGTTCCCGCACGGTCTCCTCGTCGGCGTCGAAGGCGTACACCTTGCCGGAGCCCGGGTCGAGGGCGAGGTGGGCGTTGAGGAGCCAGCCGAAGGCGGGCCAGTCGCCCGCGTCCGGCGGGGCGTCGTCGAAGTCCCCGGGGTCGACGACGGACCCGACCGCGGGCAGCCGTCCGGTGTCCTCGTCGGGCTCACGCAGCCGGAGCGTCCCGGTGGGGACGCCGACGGTCCGCAGGAGGCGGGCGCCCTCGGTGTCCGCGGCGACGGGCGGGAAGGCGGCGGCGGGCAGGGTCGCGAGCCGGGACTCGCCGAAGACGTCGACGAGTTCGCCGCGGGTGACGTCGAAAAGCACTGCCGGGACTCCCCACTCGGCCGGGACACGGGCGCCGTGCGCGCCGGCCGGATCACTTCACGGTCGTTGTGACTTCGTTTCCGCAACCGCTGCTCAGGGCGCCGTTTCGCCCCGCACCAGCGGGCGGCACACCGGCTGGACGTCCTCGGGGAGTTCGTCCGGGCGGCACCAGCGGGCCTCCAGGATCTCGAACGGGTCCAGGCGCAGTTCGCCGCCGACCAGCCGGGCCTCGTAGGCCACCTCCAGGCGGGTGCGCAGGCCGCTGTTCAGCATGACCAGCCGGCCCACCTCCACGTCGAGGCCGGTCTCCTCCCTCACCTCGCGGACGACGGTCTGCCGGAAGTCCTCGCCCCGGTGCGCGAAGCCGCTCGGCAGGCCCCACTGGCGGCCCGGCGCCCACATCCGGTGCTTCAGCATCAGGACCCGCCCCTCGTCGTCCCGGACGACGCCGGTCACGCCGACCACGAACTTGGCGTTCAGCAGCCACATCAGGCGGCTCTGGACGGGGCGCAGCAGGCGCCAGAGGCGGGGCAGGAGTCGTCTCACCCGGTGGACGGTACCCGTTCGGCGTACGGCCGGGAGCGGGCGGTCCCGGCTCGGCCGGCGGACGGGCGTTGACAGCGGTACGCCCCGGCCCTGACAGTTGCGTAGACGTGCTACATGCCTGACAGCGTCCATTATGCTGAACTGTGCAGTGCAGCGTGTTGAACGACGCCCATCCGTACACCGTTCCGGAGCCCCCGTGAGTACCCCCAGCGCCACCCCCGGCACCCCGCCCCCGGCCGCCGCGCCCGCCGTCGGCCACGCGTCCGTGCCGGACGGTGCGCCGGGCGGGCGGTCCGGTTCCCTCGGCCCGGTCGGCCTGGTCCTCGCCGGTGGCATCTCCGTGCAGTTCGGTGCCGCGCTGGCGGTGAGCCTGATGCCGCGGGCCGGGGCGCTCGGCGTGGTGACCCTGCGGCTGGCCGTGGCCGCCGTCGTCATGCTCCTGGTGTGCCGGCCCCGGCTGCGCGGCCACTCCCGGGCCGACTGGGGCACGGTCGTCGTCTTCGGCATCGCCATGGCGGGGATGAACGGCCTCTTCTACCAGGCCGTCGACCGCATCCCGCTCGGCCCCGCCGTCACCCTGGAGGTGCTCGGCCCGCTCGCCCTGTCCGTGGTCGCCTCCCGCCGCGCGGTCAACCTGGTCTGGGCCGCGCTCGCCCTGGCCGGCGTCTTCCTGCTGGGCGGCGGCGGCTTCGACGGCCTCGACCCGGCCGGTGCCGCCTTCGCGCTGGCGGCGGGCGCCATGTGGGCGGCGTACATCGTCTTCAGCGCCCGCACCGGACGCCGCTTCCCGCAGGCCGACGGACTGGCCCTGGCGATGGCGGTCGGGGCGCTGCTGTTCCTGCCGCTGGGGATCGTCGAGTCGGGGGCGAAGCTGATCGACCCGCTGACGCTCGCCCTGGGCGCCGGGGTCGCCCTGCTCTCCTCCGTCCTGCCCTACACCCTCGAACTGCTCGCCCTGCGCCGCCTGCCCGCGCCGACCTTCGCCGTCCTGATGAGCCTGGAGCCCGCCATCGCCGCGGCGGCCGGTTTCCTCATCCTCGACCAGGCCCTGACCGCCACCCAGTCCGCCGCCATCGCGCTGGTCGTCGCGGCGAGCATGGGCGCGGTACGAACCCAGGTGGGGCGCCGGTCCGAGGGACGCCGGGCCAAGGAGCGCCGGGCCGAGACACTGCCCGACGGCCCCTAGCCCGGCGCCCCGAGGGACTCGGCCGCCCCGCCAGCGCATAGGCTGCGTACCTGGTCAGCTCATCGGGATCACGGGGAGGGAACCGATGAATCACACGGCCGAGGTCTTCCAGCCCTTGCAGGACGACGATCCGCGCACGGTGGCCGGTTACCGTCTCGCGGCCCGGCTCGGGGCAGGCGGCATGGGACGGGTCTACCTGTCGCACACCCGGGGCGGCCGGCCCGTGGCCATCAAGGTCGTACGGTCGGAACTGGCCGACGATCCGGCCTTCCGGCGGCGTTTCGGCCGGGAGATCAAGGCGGCCCGCAGGGTGAAGGGCGCGTACACCGCCGAACTGATCGACGCCGACCCGGACGCCGCCCCGCCCTGGCTGGCCACGCTGTACGTGCCCGGGCCCTCCTTGTCGGGCGCCGTCGCCCGGAGCGGGCCGCTGCCGGTGCCCGCGGTGCTGTGGCTGATGGCGGGGGTCGCCGAGGCGCTGCAAGCCATCCACGGCGCGGGGATCGTGCACCGGGACCTCAAGCCGGCGAACGTCCTGCTGGCCGCCGACGGGCCGCGGGTCATCGACTTCGGCATCTCGCTCGCCGCCGACGGCACCGCGCACACCGCCACGGGCGCGACCATCGGCACGCCCCAGTACATGGCCCCCGAGCAGGCTTCCGCGGGCGCCATCACGGCGGCCACCGACGTCTTCTCGCTCGGGCAGACGGCCGCTTTCGCGGCACTGGGCAGGCCGCTGTACGGCGACGGCCCGGCCGCCACCGTGCTGTACCGGATCGTCCACTCGGAGCCCGACCTGTCCGGGCTGCCCGAACGCCTGCGCGGCCTGCTCGGCCGGTGCCTGGCCGCCGACCCGGAGGAACGGGCCACCCCGGCGGAGATCGTCGAGTTCTGCCGCCGGGAGCTCGGCCGGGACGGCGCGGAGGAGGCCGGTCCGGCCGTGTGGCGGGAGATCGCCGGGCCGCCGGTGCCGGTTCCGCCGCCGGCCGCGGCCACCGGACCGGCGACCGCCCCGGCTCCGGCCGCGGTCCCGGGCCCGACCGCGGCGCACACGGCGCCGTGGACCGCCCCGCAGCCGGCGGCCGTACCCCGGGGAGCCGTCCCGGCGCCCTGGCCCGGCGCCGCCGGGCCGTGGGGGCCGACCGTGCCACAGCGGCCCACCGGGCCGGAGGAGCGGAAGCGGCGACGGAGACGCGCCGTCCTGATATCGGCCTCCGCCGTCGTCGCGTGCGGCCTGTTGATCGCGGCGGGGACGGCGCTTCTGGACGCGGCGGGACGCGGCATCGACCGGGCCCGGGACGCGGTCGCGTCCGGCTCGGCGTCCGACGCGCCGTCTGGGTCCGGGTCCGGTACGCCTCGTCCGGTGGCGGAGGGGTCGGCCGCGGCGGCCGGGGAGGAGCCCGCGTCAGGGACCAGTGCGGGGGGTGACTCGTCGGCCGGACGGCCGGGCGGGGGGTCCGACGGCCCCACTGCACCGGCGGCGCACGCCTACTATGCCCCGATGCTGAGGGGCGACAACTCGCTGATCCTCCACAACGGCAAGGAGAGCAAGGACCGCAAGGGAGACATCCTCTTCGGCTGCGAGAGCGCGGGCTGCGAGCTGAAGAGTGACACCAGCGTGATGGTCGGGAACGTCCTCGGCCCCGGCGCCACCTACGAGACGTGCCGTCGGCTGACCTCCGACCCGGAGGCCTCCCACGAACTCCTGCTGGCCGACAAGGCGGCGGGAAGCGAGATCTGCGTCAAGCACCGCAACGGGGACATCGCGCTGCTGGTGATCCAGGTCAAGTCGACCGCCATGCCGGAGATCGGCTTCCTCACGTTCGACATGACGGTGTGGCCGGCCGCCGAATGATCGAGATCATCGTGATCATCGAGATGGTCTGAAGCCGTACCGACCAGGGCACTCCGGTGCCCGTCGCCTAAAATCATGCAAGCATGCTTGATTGTTAATCGCCGTCCTGCCATGCTCCTCCCCACACCGCGCCGCACATCGCCGTGCCCGAGGGGAGCGACCGTGTCCGACCCGACGCTCGTGATCGACGACCTGCGCGAGGAGAGCGAGGAACTCGACGCCCTGGTCGCCGGGTTGAGACCGGAGGGCTGGCGGCTGGCCACCCCGGCGCCCGGCTGGACGATCGCCCACCAGATCGCGCACCTGAACTGGACCGACCGGGCCGCCCTGGTAGCCGTCACCGACGAGGACGGGTTCGCGGGACTGGTCGAGCAGGCCCTCGCCGCGCCCGACCGGTACGTCGACGACGGCGCCGAGGCCGGGGCGCAGCAGGACCCCGCCGCGCTGCTGGCGGCCTGGCGGCAGGACCGTACCGCCCTCGACGAGGCACTGCGCGCCGCCGCCCCCGGTGCCCGCTTCCCCTGGTACGGCCCGCCCATGGCCACCGCGTCCATGGCCACCGCCCGCCTGATGGAGACCTGGGCCCACGGCCTCGACATCGCGGCAACCCTCGGCGTGTCCCGCCCGCCCACCGACCGCCTGCGCCACGTCGCCCGCATCGGCGTCCGCGCCCGGGACTTCGCCTACGCCGCGCACGGGCTCACCCCGCCCGCCGAGCCCTTCCGCGTCGAACTCACCGGCCCGGGCGGCGACCTGTGGACGTACGGCCCCGACGACGCCCCGCAGCGCGTCACCGGACCCGCGCTCGACTTCTGCCTCCTGGCCACCCAGCGCGCCCACCGCGCCGACCTCGCCCTCACTGCCGAGGGCCAGGACGCCGACCGCTGGCTGGACATCGCCCAGGCCTTCGCCGGACCGCCGGGAGCCGGACGCCCGCCCGGAGCCGGACGCCCGCCGGGAGCCGGGCGCCCGTCGCAGGGGGAGGCCCGGTGAGCGTGCTCCGCGTCGGCAACGCCTCCGGGTTCTACGGCGACCGCTTCTCCGCCATGCGCGAGATGCTCACCGGCGGCGAGCTGGACGTCCTCACCGGCGACTACCTCGCCGAGCTGACCATGCTCATCCTGGGCCGGGACCGGCTGAAGGACCCCGGCGCCGGATACGCCCGCACCTTCCTGCGGCAGCTGGAGGAGTGCCTCGGGCTCGCCCACGAGCGGGGCGTGCGGATCGTCGCCAACGCGGGCGGCCTCAACCCGGCCGGACTCGCCGACGCCGTACGGGCGCTGGCCGAGCGGCTCGGTGTCCCGGTGCGGGTCGCGCACGTCGAGGGCGACGACCTCACCGCCGCCCACCCGGGGGCGCTGGCCGCGCACGCCTACCTCGGCGGCTTCGGCATCGCGGAGTGCCTGCGGGCCGGCGCGGACGTGGTCGTCACGGGCCGCGTCACCGACGCCGCGCTGGTCACCGGGCCCGCCGTCGCGCACTTCGGCTGGGGGCCGACGGAGTACGACCGGCTCGCGGGCGCGGTCGTCGCCGGGCACCTGCTGGAGTGCGGGGCGCAGGCGACCGGCGGCAACTACGCCTTCTTCCAGGACGGCGACGTACGGCGGCCCGGCTTCCCGCTCGCCGAACTGCACGCCGACGGCACCTCGGTCATCACCAAGCACGACGGCACCGGCGGCTTCGTCGACGTCGGCACGGTCACCGCCCAGTTGCTGTACGAGACGGGCGGCGCCCGGTACGCCGGACCCGACGTCACCGCCCGGCTGGACACCGTACGGCTCGGCCAGGAGGGTCCCGACCGCGTCCGCGTCGAGGGCGTGCGCGGCGAGGCACCGCCGCCCACCCTCAAGGTCGGCCTCAACCGCCTCGGCGGCTTCCGCAACGAGGTCGTCTTCGTCCTCACCGGCCTCGACATCGAGGCCAAGGCCGAGCTGGTCCGGGCGCAGCTGGAACCCGCCCTCGGCAAGATCACCGACGTCCGCTGGGAGCTGGCCCGCACCGACCGGCCCGACGCCCCCACCGAGGAGACGGCCAGCGCCCTGCTGCGGCTGGTCGTCCGGGACGCCGACCAGCAGCTCGTCGGACGGGCGTTGAGCGGCGCCGCGATCGAACTGGCCCTGGCCGGCTACCCCGGGTTCCATGTGCTGGCGCCACCCGGGAAGGGCGCGCCCTACGGGGTCTTCGAGGATGTGTACGTCCCCCATGGGGCGGTCGACCATGTGGCCGTCCTCCATGACGGGCGGCGCGTCAGTGTGGCACCGGCTCCGACCACGACCCAGGACACCGTCGTACCCGCACCTGTGCCGGAACCACCCCTGCCGCGGCCACTCCCACCGGGCCCCGTCCGCCGCGCCCCCCTCGGCCTCGTCGCCGGTGCCCGCAGCGGCGACAAGGGCGGCAACGCCAACGTCGGCGTGTGGGCGCGGACCGACGACGCCTGGCGCTGGCTCGCCCACACGCTGACCGCCGACCGGTTCCGCGAGCTGATCCCCGAGGCCCGCGACCTGCCCGTCACCCGGCACCAACTGCCCCACCTGCGCGCCCTCAACTTCGTCGTCGAGGGCATCCTCGGCGAGGGAGTCGCCGCGCAGGCCCGCTTCGACCCGCAGGCCAAGGCGCTCGGCGAATGGCTGCGCGCCCGGCACCTGGACATCCCGGAGAGCCTGCTGTGACCGTCCCGCCGTACACCCCCGCCCCGGAGGTCCTGCCGTGACCGTCCTCGCCTCCGCCCTGGACCCCACTGCCCCCGACCACCGCGCCCACCGCGAGGCCATGCTCGCCAAACTCGCCGACCTGGACGCCGAACACGCCAAGGCCCTCGCGGGCGGCGGCGAGAAGTACGTCGCCCGGCACCGGAAGCGCGGCAAGCTCCTCGCCCGCGAGCGCATCGAACTGCTCCTGGACCCCGACACGCCCTTCCTGGAGCTGTCCCCGCTGGCGGCCTGGGGGAGCGAGTACACGGTCGGCGCCTCGCTCGTCACCGGCATCGGTGTCGTCGAGGGCGTCGAGTGCCTGATCACCGCCAACGACCCGACCGTGCGCGGCGGCGCCAGCAACCCCTGGTCGCTGAAGAAGGCCCTGCGCGCCAACGACATCGCCCTCGCCAACCGGCTGCCCTGCATCAGCCTCGTCGAGTCCGGCGGCGCCGACCTGCCCTCCCAGAAGGAGATCTTCATCCCCGGCGGCGCGATCTTCCGGGACCTCACCCGGCTGTCGGCGGCCGGTATCCCCACCATCGCCGTCGTCTTCGGCAACTCCACGGCCGGGGGCGCGTACATCCCCGGCATGTCCGACCACGTGATCATGGTCAAGGAGCGCGCCAAGGTGTTCCTCGGCGGGCCGCCGCTGGTCAAGATGGCCACCGGCGAGGAGAGCGACGACGAGTCGCTGGGCGGCGCCGAGATGCACGCCCGCACCTCCGGCCTCGCCGACCACTTCGCCGTCGACGAACCGGACGCCCTGCGCCAGGCCCGCCGGGTCGTCGCTCGCCTCAACCACCGCAAGGCGTACGCCGACCCGCCGCTGGCCGAGCCGCCCAAGTACGACCCCGAGGAACTCCTCGGCATCGTCCCCGGCGACCTCAAGACCCCCTTCGACCCGCGCGAGGTGATCGCCCGGATCGTCGACGCCTCCGACTTCGACGAGTTCAAACCGCTGTACGGCACCAGCCTGACCACCGGCTGGGCGAGCCTGCACGGCTACCCGATCGGCATCCTCGCCAACGCCCAAGGGGTCCTGTTCAGCGCGGAGTCGCAGAAGGCCGCCCAGTTCATCCAGCTCGCCAACCAGCGCGACATCCCGCTCCTGTTCCTCCACAACACCACCGGCTACATGGTCGGCAAGGAGTACGAACAGGGCGGCATCATCAAGCACGGCGCCATGATGATCAACGCGGTCTCCAACTCCCGCGTCCCCCACCTGTCCGTCCTCCTGGGCGCCTCCTACGGCGCCGGCCACTACGGCATGTGCGGCCGCGCCTACGACCCCCGCTTCCTCTTCGCCTGGCCCAGCGCCAAGTCCGCCGTCATGGGCCCGCAGCAACTCGCCGGCGTCCTGTCCATCGTCGCCCGCCAGTCCGCCGCCGCGAAGGGACAGCCGTACGACGACGAGGGCGACGCCGCCCTGCGCGCCATGGTGGAGCAGCAGATCGAGTCCGAGTCGCTGCCCATGTTCCTGTCCGGGCGGCTCTACGACGACGGCGTCATCGACCCGCGCGACACCCGCACCGTCCTCGGCCTGTGCCTGTCCGCCCTCCACACCGCCCCCTACGAGGGCGCGCGCGGCGGCTTCGGCGTCTTCCGGATGTGAGGAACCACATGATTGCTTCCGTACTGGTCGCCAACCGGGGCGAGATCGCCTGCCGGATCTTCCGCACCTGCCGGGAGGCGGGCATCCGCACCGTCGCCGTGCACTCGGACGCCGACGAGAACGCCCTCCACGCGCGCGTGGCCGACGCGGCCGTACGCCTGCCGGGCGCGTCCCCGGCCGACACCTACCTGTGCGGCGACCTGATCGTGAAGGCCGCCGTCGCCGCCGGGGCCGACGCCGTCCACCCCGGCTACGGCTTCCTCTCCGAGAACGCCGACTTCGCCCGCGCCGTACGGGAGGCGGGCCTGGTGTGGATCGGACCGCCGCCCGAGGCCATCGAGGCGATGGCGTCCAAGACCCGCGCCAAGGAACTGATGGGCATCGCGCCCCTCACCGATGTCACCGAGGCCGACCTGCCGGTGCTGGTGAAGGCGGCGGCGGGCGGCGGCGGACGCGGCATGCGCGTCGTCCGCGACCTCGCCGACCTCGACGCCGAACTGACCGCCGCCCGCGCGGAGGCCACCAGCGCCTTCGGCGACGGCGAGGTCTTCGTCGAGCCCTACCTGGAGCACGGCCGCCACGTCGAGGTGCAGATCCTCGCCGACACCCACGGCACCGTCTGGGCGCTCGGCACCCGCGACTGCTCCCTCCAGCGCCGCCACCAGAAGGTCATCGAGGAAGCCCCGGCACCCGGCCTGACCGCCGCACTCACCGCCGAACTCCACGACCTCGCCGTACGCGCCGCCCGCGCCGTCGACTACGTCGGCGCGGGCACCGTCGAGTTCCTCGTCGCCGACGGCAGGGCGCACTTCCTGGAGATGAACACCCGCCTCCAGGTCGAACACCCCGTCACGGAGGAGGTCTTCGGCATCGACCTGGTGGCCCTCCAACTCCGGATCGCCGAAGGCCACGCGCTCGAGAACGACCCCCCGCGCGCGTGTGGCCACGCCGTCGAGGCCCGCCTGTACGCCGAGGACCCGGCGAGCGGCTGGGCCCCGCAGACCGGCCGCCTGCACCGCCTCGCCGTCCCGGACGGCATCCGCTTGGACACCGGCTACACCGACGGCGACGACATCGGCGTCCACTACGACCCGATGCTCGCCAAGGCGGTCGCCCACGCACCCACGCGCGCGGAGGCCGTCCGCCGCCTCGCCGGTGCCCTGGAGCGGGCGGCGATCCACGGCCCGGTCACCAACCGCGACCTGCTCGTCCGCTCCCTGCGCCACGAGGAGTTCACCTCCGGCCGCATGGACACCGGCTTCTACGACCGCCACCTGGCCGCCCTCACCGAGCCGGCCCCCGACCCCCTCGCCCCGCTGGCCGCCGCCCTCGCCGACGCGAGCACCCGCGCGGGACGCTTCGGCGGCTGGCGCAACCTGCCCTCGCAACCGCAGGTCAAGCGCTACGCCATGGCGGGCGAGGAGCACGAGGTCCGCTACCACCACACCCGCACCGGACTCACCGCCGACGGCGTCCGCGTCGTCCACGCCGACGCCGAACGGGTCGTCCTCGAAACGGACGGAGTCCAACGCCCCTTCACCATCGCCCGCTACGGCGACCACCTCCACGTCAACACCACCCGCCTCACCGCCCTGCCCCGCTTCCCCGACCCCACCACCCAGCACGCCCCCGGCTCCCTCCTGGCCCCCATGCCGGGCACGGTCGTCCGCGTCGCGGAGGGCCTGAGCGAGGGCGCCCCCGTCCAGGCGGGCCAGCCCCTGCTGTGGCTGGAGGCCATGAAGATGGAACACAGGATCACGGCTCCCACCACGGGAACACTCACCGCGCTGAACGCCGAGCCGGGCAGGCAGGTGGAGGTCGGCGCCCTCTTGGCCGTAGTAGAGGAAGACGCCGGTCAGGGGCGCGGGGAACTGCGCGAGTAACCACGACGAAACCCGCACCCGAAGGAGCACAGAGATGACCCCTCTCCTCGCATCCGAAGAGCACAAGTCCCTCCGCGCAGCGGTATCCACCTTCGCCCGCACCCACCCCCACACCACCACCCCCGAAGACAACAAACGCCTATGGCAGGACGCGGCCAAGCTCGGCTACATAGGCGTCAACCTGCCGGAGGCATACGGCGGAGGCGGCGCCGGCATCACCGAACTCTCCCTCGTCCTCGAAGAGCTGGGCGCCGCCGGCAACCCCCTCCTCATGATGATCGTCTCCCCGGCGATCTGCGGCACCGTCATCGCCCGCTTCGGCACCGAGGAACAGAAACGCGCGTGGCTCCCGCCCCTCGCCGACGGCACCCGCCTGATGGCCTTCGGCATCACCGAACCCGACGCCGGCTCCAACAGCCACCGCATCACCACCACCGCCCGCCGCGACGCGGCCACCGGGGAGTGGGTCCTCACCGGACGCAAGGTCTTCGTCTCCGGCGTCGACCTCGCCGACGCCACCCTGATCGTCGGCCGCACCGAGGACGCCCGCACCGGCAGGCTCAAGCCCTGCCTCTTCATCGTCCCGCGCGACGCCGAGGGCTTCGAGCGCCGCCCCATCGACATGGAACTCAACGCCGTGGAGCGGCAGTTCGAGCTGACCCTCGACGACGTACGCCTCCCCGCCGACGCCCTGGTCGGCGACGAGGACGCGGGCCTGCTCCAGCTCTTCGCGGGCCTCAACCCCGAGCGCGTGATGACGGCCGCCTTCGCGATCGGCATGGGCCGCCACGCGCTCGCGAAGGCCGTCGAGTACGCCCGCGAACGCACCGTCTGGAAGACGCCCATCGGCGCCCACCAGGCCATCGCGCACCCCCTCGCGCAGGCGCACATCGACCTCGAACTCGCTCGCCTGATGATGCAGAAGGCGGCCCACCTCTACGACGCGGGCGACGACGTCGGCGCGGGCGAGGCCGCCAACATGGCCAAGTACGCGGCCGGGGAGGCCTGCGTGAAGGCCGTCGACCAGGCCGTGCACACCCTCGGCGGCAACGGCCTCACCCGCGAGTTCGGGCTCGCCCGGCTGATCACGGCGTCGCGCGTCGCCCGGATCGCGCCCGTGAGCCGGGAGATGATCCTCAACTACGTCTCCCACCAGACCCTGGGCCTGCCCAAGTCGTACTAGCCCACACCGGTCCGTACTGGAGGAACCGTGTTCCGCAGCGAGTACGCAGACGTCCCGCCCGTCGACCTGCCCATCCACGACGCGGTGCTCGGCGGGGCCGCCGCCTTCGGGAACGCCCCGGCGCTGATCGACGGCACCGACGGCACCACCCTCACCTACGAGCAGGTGGACCGGTTCCACCGGCGCGTCGCCGCCGCCCTCGCCGAGTCCGGCGTGCGCAAGGGCGACGTCCTCGCCCTGCACAGCCCCAACACCGTCGCCTTCCCGTTGGCCTTCTACGCCGCCACCCGCGCGGGCGCCTCCGTCACCACGGTGCACCCGCTCGCCACGGCGGAGGAGTTCGCCAAGCAGCTGAAGGACTGCGCGGCCCGCTGGATCGTCACCGTCTCACCGCTCCTGGCCACCGCCCGCCGGGCCGCCGAACTCGCGGGCGGCGTCCGGGAGATCCTGGTCTGCGACAGTGCGCCGGGCCACCGCTCACTCGTCGACCTGCTGGCCTCGACCGCGCCCGAACCGTCCGTCGCGATCGACCCGGCCGAGGACGTCGCCGCCCTGCCGTACTCCTCGGGCACCACCGGCACCCCCAAGGGCGTCATGCTCACCCACCGGCAGATCGCCACCAACCTCGCCCAGCTCGAACCCTCCATGCCCTCCGCACCCGGCGACCGCGTCCTCGCCGTGCTGCCGTTCTTCCACATCTACGGCCTGACCGCCCTGATGAACGCCCCGCTCAGGCTCGGCGCCACCGTCGTCGTCCTGCCCCGCTTCGACCTGGAGCAGTTCCTCGCCGCCATCCAGAACCACCGCATCACCAGCCTGTACGTCGCCCCGCCGATCGTCCTGGCGCTCGCCAAGCACCCCCTGGTCGCCGACTACGACCTCTCCTCGCTGAAGTACATCGTCAGCGCCGCCGCACCCCTGGACGCGCGCCTCGCCGCCGCCTGCTCCCGACGGCTCGGCCTGCCGCCCGTCGGCCAGGCGTACGGCATGACGGAACTGTCCCCGGGCACCCACGTCGTCCCCCTCGACGCCATGAGCGAGGCGCCGCCCGGCACCGTCGGCAAGCTCATCGCCGGCACCGAGATGCGCATCGTCTCCCTCACCGACCCCGGCCAGGACCTCCCGGCGGGCGAGTCCGGCGAGATCCTCATCCGCGGCCCCCAGATCATGAAGGGCTACCTGCACCGCCCCGACGCCACCGCCGCCCTCATCGACAGCGACGGCTGGCTGCACACCGGCGACGTCGGCCACGCCGACAGCGACGGCTGGCTGTACGTCGTCGACCGCGTCAAGGAACTCATCAAGTACAAGGGCTTCCAGGTGGCCCCCGCCGAACTCGAGGCCCTCCTGCTCACCCACCCCGGCGTCGCCGACGCGGCCGTCATCGGCGCCTACAACGACGACGGCAACGAAGTACCGCACGCCTTCGTCGTACGCCAGCCGGCCGCACCCGGCCTCGCGGAGGGCGAGATCATGATGTACGTCGCCGAACGCGTCGCCCCCTACAAACGCGTCCGCCGGGTCACCTTCGTCGACGCCGTCCCCCGTGCCGCGTCCGGCAAGATCCTCCGCCGACAGCTGAGGGAGCAGCAGTGACCCAAACCGCCCCCCTCATCGCCCGCACGCGCGCGCGGGGCGTCGAGACCCTCACCCTCGACTCCCCGCACCGCCGCAACGCCCTGTCCGCCGCCCTCGTCGCCGAGCTGGCCGCCGCCCTCACCGACGCGGCCGAGGACCCCGG
Organism: Streptomyces sp. NPDC102490; assembly: GCF_044765285.1. NCBI lineage: Bacteria > Bacillati > Actinomycetota > Actinomycetes > Kitasatosporales > Streptomycetaceae > Streptomyces > Streptomyces sp. NPDC102490. The sequence goes on along the minus strand of NZ_JBIWJU010000006.1, from coordinate 301,295 downwards.
CGTCCGCGCCGTCGTCCTCACCCACACCGGCACCACCTTCAGCGCCGGCGCCGACCTGCGCGACCCGCCCGCCCCGGACGCCCTCGTCGGCCTCTTCCGGCAGCTCGCCGAGGTGCCGAAACCGGTGATCGCCCGCGTCGCCGGACACGTCCGCGCGGGCGGCCTCGGCCTGGTCGCCGCCTGCGACATCGCGGCCGCGTCCACGGAGTCGACCTTCGCCTTCACCGAGGTCCGCATCGGCGTGGCGCCCGCCGTCATCTCCCTGACCCTGCTGCCGCGCACCGACCCCCGCGCGCTGGCCCGCTACTACCTCACCGGCGAGTGCTTCGACGCCGCCGAGGCCGCCCGCGTCGGCCTGGTCACCGCGGCGGGCGACGACGTGGACGCCGTACTCGAACCCGTCCTCGACGGTGTGCGCCGTGCCTCACCGCAGGGCCTGGCCGAGACGAAACGGCTGCTCACGGCTAGGGTGCTGGAGGCCTTCGACCGGGACGCGGCCGACCTGACCGCGCTCTCGGCCCGGCTGTTCGCCTCCCCGCAGGCCCGCGAGGGGATGACGGCCTTCCTCGAACGACGGGATCCGGAATGGGTGGTGTGAGCGGCGCCGTGAACACGGCCGACCGCGCGGAGCGCGTTCCCAAGCAGGACCGCAGCCGGGCCACCCGGCAGCGGCTCCTGGAAGCCGCCGTGGCCTGCCTCGCCGAACGCGGCTGGGCCGGGTCCACGGTCTCCGTCGTCGCCGAACACGCCGGAGTCTCCCGCGGCGCCGCCCAGCACCACTTCCCGACCCGCGAGGACCTCTTCACGGCGGCCGTGGAGTACGTCGCCGAGGAACGCTCCGTCGCCCTGCGCGCCCTGTTCCCCGAGGGCGCCGCCGCCGACGACCGGCGCGCGGTGGTCGCCGCCCTCGTCGACCTCTACACCGGCCCGCTCTTCCGCGCCGCCCTGCACCTGTGGGTGGCCGCCTCCAACGAGGAGCAGCTGCGCGGCCGGGTCACCGAGCTGGAGGCCCGCGTCGGCCGCGAGAGCCACCGCATCGCCGTCGACCTCCTCGGCGCCGACGAGAGCCGCCCCGGCGCCCGCGAAACCGTCCAGGGCCTCCTGGACATGGCCCGCGGCCTGGGCCTCGCCACCCTCCTCACCGACGACGGCCCACGCCGGGAACGGGTGGTGGAGCAGTGGGCGCGCCTGCTGGACGCGGCGCTGGCCTGAGGCGGCCGGTCAGGCGGTGCGGAGGTTGCTCAGCCGGCAGCGGATGTGCGGAGCTCCGGCGAACTTGGCGTCCACGGTGACCAGCTCGGCGTCCAGCGTTTCGGCGAGCGCCACGTACGAGGCGTCGTACGGCCACATGTTGTGCCGCAGCTCCCAGATGCGGGGGAGCAGCGGAGCATGGTCGTACCGCTTGAGCTGCATGCGCCCCAGGAGGTGGAGGGCGCGTTCGGCCTCGTCCTCGGGGAGCTTCCCGCCCCGCACGAGGCCGCGCAGCACCGAGGCGCACTCCAGGTCGACGGCGTGCGGCGCGGCCAGCCGGTGGTCCGTGACGCGGGCCCGCACGCGTTCGGCGAGTGCGTCGCCGCCGACGAGGAACTCCACGAGCGCGGAGGTGTCCAGGACGAGCACGCTCACGCGCGGGCCTCGCGCAGGTCGCGGAGGGCATCGGTGACGTCGTCCGCCGTGACCCGCCCGCGTGCGGCGATCGCCCGCGCCTCGAGCGCCGCCTCGGCCGGGGTCAGGGTCGCCGCCTCACCGGCGAGCAGCTGCAGGACGTAGGACTGCAGTGACTGTCCGGTGCGCGCGGCCCTCGTCTTCAAGGTCCGCAGGGTGTCCTCCGGGACGTCCCTCACGTGGATCGTAGCCATGCAAGCAGTTTAGTCCCACCGCCAGCACTCTGCCACCGGGTCACGGACTCAGCCGCTCCACCCGCCACCCCCCGCCGCCCTCCGCCACGTACCGCAGCCGGTCGTGCAGCCGGTTCTCGCGGCCCTGCCAGAACTCCACCGCCTCCGGCACCACCCGGAACCCGCCCCAGTGCGGCGGCACCGGCACCCGCTCGCCCTCCGGATAACGCGCCGCCAGCTCGGCGTACGCCGCGTCCAGGGCACGGCGGTCCGCCACCACCGAGGACTGGACGCTCGCCCAGGCACCCAGCTGGGAGCCGTGCGGCCGGGTCCGGAAGTACCCGGCGGTCTCGTCCCGCCCGGTGCGGCGCGCGACGCCCGTGACCACCACCTGCCGGGCCATCGGATGCCAGGGGAACAGCAGCGAGACGTACGGGTTCGCGTCCAGCTCGCGCCCCTTGCGGGAGTCGTAGTTGGTGTAGAAGACGAAGCCCTGCTCGTCGAAGTGCTTCAGCAGCACCGTGCGGGAGCTGGGCCGCCCCCGCCCGTCCGCCGTGGAGACGACCATGGCGTTCGGCTCGAACAGCCCGCCGTCCGTCGCCGCCTGCTTGAACCAGCGCGCGAACTGCTCGACGGGCGTCGCCGCCAGCTCGGTCTCGGACAGCCCCTCGGCCCGGTACTGCTTGCGCATCGAGGCGAGATCGAAGGGGACTGAGGCGGCGGGGACGCCGGAATCGGCTTCGCGATCGGTCACGCCGCCCATCCTGCCGTATCGGCTCCCCCACCCGGCCGGGGTGGCACCGAGTGCCGCACCCACTCCCCAAACCTGGCACCCGGAGATAAGGTGCTTGGTCCCGCTCCGGCCGGATGACCGACGGCCGTACGGGGCATCACAGGGGTGACCGCCGGGACCGCGAGTCGGGACACGACCGTGGATCCATGGAGCCGCCGCACCGTCTCCGCCCAGGTCGCCGTACACCACTGATCACGAGGAGCCGCCTGATGTCCGACTTCGTACCCGGACTAGAGGGAGTCGTCGCCTTCGAGACGGAGATCGCCGAACCCGACAAGGAGGGCGGCGCCCTTCGCTACCGCGGCGTCGACATCGAGGACCTGGTCGGGCACGTCTCCTTCGGCAACGTCTGGGGCCTGCTCGTCGACGGGGCCTTCAACCCCGGCCTGCCGCCCGCCGAGCCCTTCCCCATCCCCGTGCACTCCGGCGACATCAGGGTCGACGTCCAGTCCGCCCTCGCGATGCTCGCCCCGGCGTGGGGCCTCAAACCCCTGCTGGACATCGACGCCGCCCAGGCCCGCGACGACCTCGCCCGCGCCGCCGTCATGGCCCTGTCCTACGTCGCCCAGTCCGCGCGCGGCCAGAGCCTGCCCATGGTGCCGCAGCGCGAGATCGACAAGGCCCAGTCGGTGGTCGAACGCTTCATGATCCGCTGGCGCGGCGAGCCCGACCCCAAGCACGTCGCCGCCGTCGACGCCTACTGGACCTCCGCCGCCGAGCACGGCATGAACGCCTCCACGTTCACCGCCCGCGTCATCGCCTCCACCGGCGCGGACGTGGCCGCCGCCCTCTCCGGAGCCGTGGGCGCCATGTCGGGACCGCTGCACGGCGGCGCCCCCTCGCGCGTCCTGCACATGATCGAGGAGATCGAGCGCACCGGCGACGCCGAGGGCTACGTCAAGAAGACCCTCGACGCGGGCGAACGCCTCATGGGCTTCGGGCACCGCGTCTACCGCGCCGAGGACCCGCGCGCCCGCGTCCTGCGCCGCACCGCCCGCGAACTGGGCGCCCCGCGCTACGAGGTCGCCGAGGCCCTGGAGAAGGCCGCCCTGGCCGAGCTGCACGCCCGCCGCCCCGACCGGGTGCTGGCCACCAACGTCGAGTTCTGGGCCGCCATCATGCTGGACTTCGCCGAGGTCCCGGCCCCCATGTTCACCTCGATGTTCACCTGCGCCCGCACCGCCGGCTGGTCCGCCCACATCCTGGAGCAGAAGCGCACCGGCCGCCTGGTCCGCCCCTCCGCCCGCTACGTGGGCCCGGGCACCCGCAACCCGCGCGAGATCGAGGGTTACGCCGACATCGCGGACTGACCGCCCCCCTGAACGCAGGCGACCCGCGAGTCTGGTTCCTCCGTGGAGGAGCCGGCCGGACGTACCGGCGACTCGCGGGTCGGGTGACTGCTGGGAATTGGGCCGGCTGCACGCATCTGTCACGCGCTGGTCCGGCGCCGCACTCCGTGTGGTGCCGGGCCGCTAGCCCGCAGCCACCTCACGCGTCCGGATCTCATACATCTGCCGAACCACCTCCCTTCTCGTGTAGCGCCCACCCTAAGAAACCGGTCGGCCGCCGATCAATCGAATTTCCGGATCGATTCGTCGTCGATCTCCCATAGACGCGTCTTCGCTGGTCACCTACGGTTTCGCCCATGACGAAACGACTGGGGGAGCCGCCGGTCAGGCGGGCGGTGGTCAGCGGGTCGGCCTTCGAGGAGCGGATCGGGTACGCCCGGGCCGTCGTCGACGGCGACCGGGTGCACGTGTCGGGGACCACCGGCTTCGACTACGCGTCGATGACGATCTCCGCGGACGTGGTGGAGCAGGCCGAGCAGTGCCTGCGCAACATCGGGGCGGCGCTGGCCGAGGCGGGGTGCACGTTCGCGGACGTGGTGCGGGTGCGCTACCTGCTGCCCGCGCGGGAGGACTTCGAGCCCTGCTGGCCGGTGCTGCGGGAGGCGTTCGGGCAGGTGCGGCCGGCCGCGACGATGATGGTGTGCGGGCTCGCGGACGAGCGGATGCGCATCGAGATCGAGGTGGACGCGCGGCGCGGGACGGTCGCGCCCGGTGCGGGCTCGGCGCTGCGGATCGAGCCGGTGGCCGGGGACGCCATGGTTGAGGAGTGGCGGCACGTGCACAACGTGATCGTGCCGCCGGCCGCGCTGACCCTCGACGAGGCGCGGGAGCGCGCCGGGCGCAACCGGCTGGCCAACGCCTACCTCGGGGACGTGCTCGTCGGCTGCTCCACGGTGCGGCCGCCCGGGGGCGAGGAGCGGGTGGCGACCGTGATCGCGCGGGTGCTGCCGGCGTACCGGGGGCGCGGGATCGGTACGGCGCTCTACGCGGCGGGGCTGGCCCACGCGCGCGAGCTGGACGCCGGGGCGGTGGAGACCGTGGTGCTGGCGGCCAACGCCGACGGGTTGCGGTTCGCCGGGGCGCGTGGGTTCGTGGAGAAGGAGCGGTACGTGCTCGACGGCGAGCGCGAGGAGTGGGTCGACCTGAGGCTCGCCGCCGCCCGCCCGGCATGATCCGCGGTGCCCCGTCATGACGGGGGCTTATGCCGAGTTTCCGCAGTACAACGATTTCCGCGAACTTGCGGGAACCCGGTGTGTGCTGCATCACGTTCGAGTTGAATGAAGGCCAGTGAGCGAACCGACGTACGGTACGGCGGACGCAGCCTGCAGGGGGTCCAGGTGAGTGCTTCGCGGCGTAGTGGCGCCACCGACGCATTGGGTCCGGACGAGCCGGAGCAGCCCGAGCGGGACGGCGCGGACCTGTTGGCCGCGCTCCTCGACGGCATGGACGCGGCCCTGTGCGCCTTCGACGCGGACGGGGTCGTGACCCATTGGAACCGCGAGGCGGAGCGGATCCTGGGCTGGAGCGCGGCCGAGGCCGTGGGACGTCGGGGCTTCGCCGGCTGGGCGGTGCGCAGCGCGGACGCCGGGGAGGTGGAGGACCGGCTGCTGTCCGCCATGCGGGCGCCGGGGCGCCAGGTGCACGAGTTCGCGCTGCTGACCAAGGACGGCGGCCGGGTGCTGGTGCGCACCCAGTCCGCGGCGGTCCGCGGTCCCGACGGGCGTCCGGCGGGCGTGTACTGCGCGTTCAGCGAGGTGCACGCGCAGATCGACCTGGAGCGGTCCATCGCGCTGAGCGAGGCCCTGCTGGAGGACGCCGGCTGGGGTGTCGTCCTGGTCGACGTGGACCTGCGGCCCGCCGTGGTCAACGCGCACGCGGCCCGGGCGCTCGGGGCTGGTCGCACGTCGGTGCTGGGGCGGCCGCTCGGCGATCTGCTCGCCCAGGGCGTCGAGGAGCTGGAGAACGCGCTGACGCACGTCCTGGCCGAGGGCGCGCCGCCCGGGCCCGCCGAGGTGTGGGTGACCCTGCGCACGCCGGAGGGCGAGCGGCGCCGGTGCTGGCGCAGTGGCTTCGTGCGGCTGGCCTCGCCGCTGGCGGAGGAGCCGGTGCCGCTGGGGGTCGGCTGGCTCTTCCAGGACGTCACGGAGGCGAAGCAGGGCGAGCAGGAGGCGTCGCTGCTGCGCTTCCGGGCCAACCAGCTGCACCGGGCGGCGCGTGCCGCGGCCGAGTGCGAGGACCCGGCGGAGGCCGCGATCGTCCACCTGGACTTCGCGCTGGCCGGGTTCGCCGACCACGCCCTGATCGACCGGGTGGTGGGCGGGGCCACGTCGGACACCGACGCGGCGGAGCCGGTGCGGCTGGTGCGGGTCGCGGCCACCCCGTCCGGCGCGCCGGGGCCCAGCGTGCCGTCCGGGACGGCCGGGATGCCGGTGCGCTACGGCGAGGGGCACCCCGCCGTGCAGTGCGTGGAGCGGGCGGGCTCGGTGCGGGCCAGCGCCGGTGCGCGGGCGGTCCCGGCGGAGCAGGTGCGCCGGTGGGCCACGGCCCGCCAGTGGCCGGAGGACACGGTGCACGGCCTGTGCGCGGTGCTGCGCAGCCGCGGCCGGACGCTGGGCGTCGTCACGTTCCTGCGCGGCGCCGGACGCAGCGCCTTCGAGCGGCCGGACGCGATGTACGCCGAGGACGTGGCGGTCCGGATCGCCACCGCGCTGGACCTGGGCGGCGCGCTGGAGCGGCCGTAGCCGGGGCGGGCCCCCGGTTCCGCTCAGCGGCGGTAGAAGATCCGGTCCCGGTACTCCTCCAGTACCCGGCCGTTCCACTCGTGGCCGCCGTCCACGTTCCCGGAGCGCAGCAGCGGGGGCTCGACGCCGCGGTCGGCGAGGGTCGCGGCCGCCGTGGCCGTCATGGCCTGCATGAGGGCGCTGGTGACGACCGTGGAGGCGGGGGCGAAGGGCGCCGGGACGGTGTCGAGGGTGAGTTCCGCGTCGCCGACGGCGATCTTGGAGTCCAGGACGACGTCGCAGTGGTCCTTGAGGAACGTGCCGGAGACGTGCCGCGACGTGGTCTCGGACGCGTACGCCACCGAGGTCACGCCGATGACCCGGACGCCGAGGGCGCGGGCGTTCATGGCCATCTCCACGGGCAGGGCGTTGCGCCCGGAGAGGGAGACGATCACCAGGGCGTCGCCCTCGCGCAGCGGGGAGGAGTCCAGCACGGCGCTCGCGAGGCCGTCGACGCGCTCCAGGGCGGAGCCGAGGGTGGCCGGCATCACGTCGACGCCGACGACGCCGGGCACGGCGAGCAGGTTCATCAGGGCGAGTCCGCCGGCGCGGTACACCACGTCCTGCGCGGCGAGGGAGGAGTGGCCGGCGCCGAAGGCGAAGAGCCGGCCGCCGCTGAGCACGGTGTCGGCGAGCAGCGTGCCGGCCGCCTCGACGCTGTCCGCCTCCTCGTCGCGGACGCGCCGCAGGAGGTCGATCGCCGCGTCGAGGAACCGTCCGGCCGGCTTGTGGTCGCTCATGCGGGACCCCTTCTCAGTGGCTGCGTCGCGGATCACGGTGCGGTCTGGACCAGCGCGGTGTCAATACGGCGTCAGGGCGGCGTGGAGGGGCCGGGCGGGCGCGGCCGGGCCCGGCTTTTCGCGGCGCGGCACGGTTGTCGGTGGTATGCGTCAGAATTGGTGACAGGGCCAGCGCACGCGCCGGTGGGCCTCAGCCTCCGGCAATCTCATCGAGGGGCACGTATGTCCGGACTGATCGACACCACGGAGATGTACCTCCGCACCATCCTGGAGCTGGAGGAGGAAGGTGTGGTCCCGATGCGCGCCCGGATCGCCGAGCGGCTCGACCAGAGCGGTCCCACGGTCAGCCAGACGGTGGCGCGGATGGAGCGTGACGGGCTGGTGTCCGTGGCGGCCGACCGGCATCTGGAGCTGACCGACGAGGGCAGGCGGCTGGCGACACGCGTGATGCGCAAGCACCGGCTCGCGGAGTGTCTGCTGGTCGACGTGATCGGCCTGGAGTGGGAGCAGGTGCACGCGGAGGCGTGCCGCTGGGAGCACGTGATGAGCGAGGCGGTCGAGCGCCGGGTGCTGGAGCTGCTGCGGCACCCGACCGAGTCGCCGTACGGGAATCCGATCCCGGGCCTGGAGGAGCTGGGCGAGACGGACGGGGCCGACCCGTTCCTGGACGAGGGCATGGTGTCCCTCGCCGATCTCGACCCGGGGGTCGAGGGCAAGACGGTCGTCGTGCGCCGGATCGGTGAGCCGATCCAGACGGACGCGCAGCTGATGTACACGCTGCGCCGGGCCGGGGTGCAGCCCGGCTCGGTGGTGAGCGTGACCGAGTCGGCGGGCGGCGTGCTGGTGGGCAGCGGCGGCGAGGCCGCCGAGCTGGAGTCGGACACCGCCTCCCACGTGTTCGTCGCCAAGCGCTGACCGCGGGCCCCCGGGGCCGGTTGACCGGGGTCCGTCGATTCGGGATTCCAGTGCGCCGAATCGCAGCGGCCGGACGCTTCGCGTGCAAGGCTGTGGCGTGAAGCAGCGGACGTGAGGGGCTCTTGGCCCGTGGCTGACAGCGATGTCGCCCGGCCGGAGAGGGGGAGGGGCGTGCCGAAGAGACGCAGAGGGCCCCGGCGCCGTGCGGCGCCGGGGCCTGTCCTCCCCTGTGCTGACCTGGAGCCCCGAGCTCTCAAGGTCAATCCCCTCGGACCGTTTTCCCCGAGCGGTCCGCCTCCCGTTGAAGATCTCCCCTGGGCGGCGGCGATCAATCCCTGAGCGGTGTCACTCGAATGAGGGGTGTTGCTCGTCGAAACGGCTCTTTCGAATGCGTATTCGATAAGTTGGCTACTCTGCACGGCAGGCAGGACACGGTTCACAGGACGGCCGGCCCGCGAGAGCGGGCGGGTCCGAGCGGAGCTTGGGGGTGCCAGGACCTATGGCGCGGCGCATCGACGTGACCGGCGCGGGCGGCGTACGCCTCGCGGCCTGGGAGTTCGGCGACCCTCTCAAGACCGACCGGGCGCCCGGCCCCTCCTCCTCCGCGTCCGGCGCGGGGGACCTGCCCGGCGTGCTGTTATTGCACGGCCTGATGGGCCGCGCCTCGCACTGGGCCGCCACCGCCCGCTGGCTCTCCGCCCGCCACCGGGCCGTCGCCCTCGACCAGCGCGGCCACGGCCGCAGCGACAAGCCCCCGCGGGCCGCCTACACCCGGGAGGCGTACGTCGAGGACGTCGAGGCCGCCCTGGAGCAGCTCGGTCTCGGCCCCGCCGTCCTCATCGGCCACGCCATGGGCGCGCTGACCGCCTGGCAGCTCGCCGCCAAGCGCCCCGACCTGGTCCGCGGCCTGATCATCTGCGACATGCGGGCCTCCGCACTCGGCGCCGCCTCCCAGCACACCTGGACCGAATGGTTCCGCGCCTGGCCGGTCCCCTTCGCCACGCTCGCCGACGTCCGCAAGTGGTTCGGCGAGGACGATCCGTGGGTCGAGCGGCCCAACCCGGCCCGCGGCGAGTTCTACGCCGAGGTGATGGCCGAGTCCCCGGACGGCTGGCGCCCCGTCTTCGAACCCGAGCAGATGCTGCGCTCCCGCGAGACCTGGGTCTACGACGCGCACTGGGAGGAACTGGCCCAGGTGCGCTGCCCCACCCTGGTCGTGCGCGGCCTGGACGGCGAGCTGGGCCGCGCCGAGGCCCAGGAGATGGTCCGCGTCCTGCCGAACGGCCAGTACGCGGAGGTCGCCGACGCCGGCCACCTCGTCCACTACGACCAGCCGGAGGCGTGGCGGGCGGCCATCGAGCCGTTCCTGAGCACCCTCGGGGACGCCTGAGCGCCCGGGAACGGCCCGGCGCCCCGCCCCGGGAGGGGCCCGTCACCCCCTGCTGACCGCCGTGAGGATCTCCGGCAGCCGGTCCGCCGTGCGCGGCGCGGCCAGCCGCAGCCCGAGCAGCGTCAGCGCCGCGCCGTACACCGCGCCGACCGGCAGCAGCACCCAGCCCACGTCCCCGGCGCCCCCGCTCACGTTCAGCCAGATCGTCAGCCCGATCACCGGCGCGCACAGCAGGGCCGCGCCGATCATGCCGCCGAAGATCGAGACCCAGGCCAGCCCGACCTGGCCGGGGGCGACGTTCTTGTACCCCTCCTGCGGGATGGAGTACGGGAAACGCGCCGAGGTCCACGCGCCGGTCGCCAGCATCGCGCCGAGCAGCGCGAAGGACAGGCCGAGCGCCTCGGGCAGGGCCCGCCAGTCGTCGAGCATCGCGGTGGTCAGCACCGTGACGAGGGTGGCGTACGGCAGTGTGATCAGCAGCAGCGCCAGCGCGCGGGCCCGCAGCTCGACGTAGGCGTCCCGGGCCGAGGAGATCGTCATCGCGACCATCCAGAACGCGGACGTGTCCTGCCCGAACTGGTTGTACATCTGGATGCCGAGCATCCCGGCGGCGAAGCAGGCGAAGTAGACCGAACCGGTGCCCTGCCAGGCGTTGAACACCGGCACGATCAGACCGATGGCCAGCGAGGTCACCCACGCCGCCTTGGTCTTCGGGTCGCGCCACACATAGCGCAGGGTGCGCTCCATGGTGGTGCCCGTACGGCCCGCCGGCAGCCACCGGGCGAGTCCGGCCGAGCCGCGCTCGCGCACCGCCCCGGTGTCGCTCTGGAGCGTGGAGCCGTCGGGCGCCGTCATCAGCCGCGTCAGGTGGCGGGCCCACACCCACAGCAGCAGCCCCAGCGCCGCGGCCGTCAGCGCCAGCTGGGCCAGCGCGATGCCGTACGACCCGTCGCCCGCCGCGTCCATCGCGCCCACCGCCGACGCCGGCGGCACCCAGCGCACCACGTCGGCCACCGGGTCCAGCTCGCCCAGCCCCGACGAACCCAGCCGCTGCGCCCCGAAGTTGACGAGCTGCGCGCCCACCGCGACGACCAGGCCGCTCAGCACCGCGAGGTCGCGCCCCTTGCGGCTGGTCAGCAGCCGTACGTTGGCGGCGGCGACGGCCCGCGCCAGGGTCACGCACACCAGCAGCGCGAGGACCGCGCCGACGACCCCGACGGCGTACGCCGCGCCGCCGTGCGCGACCGCGGCCACGGAACCGGCGAACATGCACAGCGTGAACAGTGGCCCGATGCCCACCAGCGAGGCGGTGAGCAGGGCCCGCACCAGGGGGCCGGGCCGCAGCGGCAGCATCACCAGCCGGGTGGGGTCGAGCGTCTCGTCGCCGCCGGGGAAGAACAGCGGCATCACCGCCCAGCCCAGCGCGAGCACCGCCGCGAGCAGCACGACCAGCGAGTCCACGTGCGCGTGCCCGCGCAGCGCGATCAGGCCGATCAGCTGGAGCGCGGCGAAGAGCAACACGAGGGCGGCGGAGGCGATGTAGGCGGCCCGGCGCCCGCCGGACTGCCGCAGCCCGTTGCGCAGCAGCGACAGCTTCAGCCGTACGAAGACGGGCGTGACGGACGCGCCGGAGGGGACCGGCGGGCGGCCCGACGAGCCGGACGGGGCCGGTGCGGCCGGTGAGGTCGGCGCGCTCATCGGGACCCGCCGCCCAGCCAGTCCAGATCGGACCCGGCGTCCCGGCCCCCCGCGCCGACGAGTTCGAGGAACGCCTGCTGCAACGAGGCCGCCTGGCCGCGCACCTCGGCGAGCGTTCCGGTGGCCCGGATGCGTCCCGCGGCCATCACGGCCACCCAGTCGCACAGCGACTCCACCAGCTCCATGACGTGGGAGGAGAAGACGACGGTGGCGCCGGAGGCGGTGTAGCGCTCCAGGACACCCCGGATGGTCTGCGCGGAGACCGGGTCGACGCCCTCGAACGGCTCGTCCAGGAACAGCACTTCCGGATTGTGCAGCAGTGCGGCGGCGAGGCCGATCTTCTTCCGCATGCCGGTCGAGTAGTCGACGACCAGTTTGTGCTGGGCCCCCGCGAGGTCGAGCACGTCGAGGAGCTGGGTGGCGCGCTTGTCGACCTCCTCGCCGGGCAGCCCGCGCAACCGGCCCGTGTAGCCGAGCAGTTCCCGCCCCGACAGCCGCTCGAAGAGCCGCAACCCCTCGGGCAGCACCCCGATCCTGGCCTTCACTTCGACCGGATCGCGCCACACGTCGTGTCCCACGACCTCGACCGACCCCTGGTCCGGCCGCAGCAGCCCGGTCACCATGGAGAGCGTGGTGGTCTTCCCGGCCCCGTTGGGCCCGACGAGCCCGATGAACTTTCCGGCCGGCAACTCCAGATCGATCCCACCCACGGCCACTTGCTGCCCGAACCGCTTCCAGAGCCCCTGAACCCGCACGGCGCTGTTACTCACCACAACTCCCTCCGTCCCGTTGCACCCTACGGGGGAGCAACGCCGGTAAGGGGCGCGGGACTGTGTCGATATGCGGCTCCGCCGCGTGGGCGCGACAAGCCACTCACGGCCGTCAGCCGCCAAGTCGCAGCAACCCGGCAGATGAATGGGCGCCCCTATCGATCCCTGCCGCACGCATACGTCAACGGCGAGATCAACTCCTCCACATCCGGCAGCCACCGATTCACCGCAGTCGGCCGGCAGGCCCACTGCACCGCACCCCACTGCCCGAACCGCGTCGGCGGAGCCGCCACGTACGCCCCCTCCCCGAGCACCGCCAGATCGAGCACCCGGGGCGACCACCCCAACCGCCGCACGAGATCCGGCACCTTCGCCCCCGCCCCCGGCAGCACGAAGAACCGCATCCGCCGGTCCGGCGCCAGCGTCACCGGCCCCAGCGTCAGCTCCATCCGCTGCATCCGCGCCAGCGCCAGGAACCCGGCGGTCTCCGGCACGTCGATCGCATCGAACGTCCGCCCCGTGGGCAGCAGGATCGACGCCCCCGGCTGCTTCTGCCACATCCGCCGGGCGACGGTCGCGCTGCCCGTGGCCTGCGCCGTCCAGTCCTCGTGCGCCGGGTGCGCGCCCGGGGCGGCGCACGCCGGGTCGCCGCAGGAGCAGCGCTGCATCCCGTCGGCGGGCACCAGCCAGGTGCCGGGAAACACGTCCCAGTGACGCTCCTCGGCGTAGCGAACGGCGGTCTCCAGCAGCGACGTGCCGCGCTGCTGCGGGATCTGGGCGGCTTCGGTGCCGGGGATGGTCTCTTCCACGTGGGTCTCAACTCCCGTGCCCACCGGGGGTTACGGGCGCCGCGCGCGCGGGGGAGGTGCATTGGCACCCCGCTTGGGGCGCATGGGTGCACAGGCGGGGGCGCGCAGGAGGATTCACCGCGGGAGGTGGGTAGCCAGCACTGGGGCCGGCACCGGCCGTTACCCCGGCAATCCTCGCAAGCTTCGCAAGTCTCGCATTGTCGGCACATCGACGGGGCATTGATCTTCACGGCCGGATCTCTTTCGTCCGACGATCCGCCGGGACAGCATCGAGACCGCATGAGACCGCATGGGGGTTACGCCATGGCCGCAAGGCCTCTCGTCGCGCGGCAGCCGAACGAACGACTGCAGGCGCTCATTCAGGAAGCGGGCTGCTCGAACGCGGGCCTCGCCCGCCGGGTCAACGTGTGCGGGGTCGAGCACGGTCTCGACCTGCGGTACGACAAGACCTCCGTGGCCCGCTGGCTGCGCGGACAGCAACCGCGCGGCCGGGCACCGGCGATCATCGCCGAGGCGCTCGGACGCAAGCTCGGCCGCACGGTCACGATCGACGAGATCGGCATGGCCAACGGCAAGAACCTCGCGTCCGGCGTCGGCCTCCAGTTCTCGCCGACGGTACTGGGCGCCATCGAGCAGGTCTGCGAGCTGTGGCGCAGCGACGTGGGGCGCCGGGACTTCCTGTCCGGTTCCTCCGTCGCCGCCTCGGCGCTCGTCGAACCCAGCCGGGACTGGCTGATTTCCGCCCCCGACCCGCAGGTGTCCCGTTCGGCGGGGCCGCGGGTGGGCCAGTCCGACGTGGCGGCCGTGCGCGCGATGACCCAGGCACTGGTGGACCTGGACCACCAGTACGGCAGCGGGCACGTGCGCCCGGTCCTGGTGCACTACCTGAACAGCGTCGTCTCGGGACTGCTGGCCGGCTCCTACCGGGAGGCGGTCGGGCGGGACTTGTTCGCCACGGTCGCGCGCCTGACCGAACTGGCCGGATACATGGCCGTCGACACCGGTCAACCGGGCCTCGCCCAGCGGTACTACATCCAGTCGCTGCGGCTCGCCCAGGCGGCCGGGGACCGCGGCTACGGCGGGTACGTCCTCGCCGCCTCCATGAGCCACCTCGCCGCACAGCTCGGAAACCCGCGCGAGATCGCCCAGTTGGCGCGGGCGGCCCAGGAGGGCGCACGCGGGCGGGTGACGCCGCGCGCGGAGTCGATGTTCCACGCGGCCGAGGCCCGCGGCCACGCGCTCCTCGGCGACGTACGGGCGGCCCACGAGGCGGCCGGACGGGCGGTCGGCGCGATGGAGTCGGCCGATCCGGCCGCCGGGGACGACCCGGTGTGGATCGCGCACTTCGACGAGGCGTATCTCGCCGACGAGTTGGCGCACTGTCACCGGGACCTGGGCCAGGCGGACGCGGCCGCCCGCTACGCGCGGCAGTCCCTGGACGGGCATCCCGCGTCACGGGCGCGCAGGCGGGCCATCGGCCATGTGCTGTTGGCCACGGCGCAGGTGCAGCAGCGCGAGATCGAACAGGCCTGCCACACGGCGACGAAGGCGGTGGAACTGCTGGAGACGCTGCGCTCGAACCGGGGCGCCGAGTACCTGGACGACTTCCAGGCCCGGCTCGAGCCGTACCGGGAGGAAGCGGTGGTCAGGGAGTTCGGTGCCCGGCTCGACCTCCAGGCCGCCGCGTGAACGGACGGGGCGCGGATGAGTGAACACGCGTGAAACGCCGCCGTGGTGAGCGGAACGGGGCATCAACAGCGCGCGGCGGCCCGGTTCTGTTACCGCGGTCACAGGGAAGGAGTTGACGCCCCGGGCGGCGTGGCAGGGGGCTCCGGGGACCCGGTAGCGTGAGCCGACGATTCCGAAGGTCCCCCATTCGTAGGAGTCCCGGTGACGCAGAGTGGACAGGGCGAGGAGCCCTCGCGGCGGCAAGCGCGCGAAGGCATCGTGCTGCCCTCGGACGGTGGCGAGCCCTTGCTGCCCGGTCGGGCCGGCACTCCCGTCGGCCCGCAGGCCGGTGGCCCGGTGCCCGCCTCGGCGCCGCCCGGCGGCCAGGCCTGGGACCGCCCCTGGGGCCCCGACCAGCAGCAGGGTGCGCCCGCCACCCAGAGCTGGCCCACGCCGCCCGGGGCCCAGCCGTGGGGCGTCCCGGAGACCCCGCAGCAGTCCGCGCCGCCGTCCATGCCCCAGGCGTGGTCGCACGGGCAGGACGCCCCGGCCCAGGCGCCCGGTGCCCTGCCGCCGCAGGCCGGACCCGGCCCGCTGCCGCCGGAGGGCGCGCAGCCGCCGTCGTACGGGACACCGGCGGGCGAGCAGTCCTACGGCGCGCAGCCGACGTACGGGCAGCACCAGCAGCAGCACCAGTCCCAGCATCACCAGCCCCAGCCCCAGCAGCCCCAGCATCAGCAGCACGGCGGGGGTGCCGCGCCGCTGCCGCCCGCCGACGAGGGCGCGACGCAGTACCTGCCGCCGGTCGTGCCGCCCGCCGACGAGGGCGCCACCCAGTACATACCGCCGGTGTCGCCCGCGGGGCCGGGTGCGCTGCCTCCGGAGAGACCCGTGCGGCCGCACGCCGCCGAGTCGACCCAGTACCTCGGCCAGGCACCGCAGTACCCCGCGCCCGCCGCGCCCGCGCCCCACCCGGACGCCGAGGCCACGCAGTACATCGCGCCCGTGCCCGGCGGCCCCGCCGGCGGCCCGTTCGGTGCCGGGCCCGGCACCGACGAGGGGCGTCAGCCGCCCGCCGAGTTCGACAACCTCTTCCGTGGTGCGCCCGGCGCCGACAGCCCGGCCTCGGCCACCCAGCAGATGCCCCGGTTCGACGCGCCGCAGCCGCAGTACCCCGGCGGTCAGTCCGGGTACGCCCCGCAGGGCCCGGGCGGCGGTGGCGGCGGCCGGCGGCGCGGCAACGACGACGGCGGCGGCCGGGGCGGCCGCCGCGGTTCCCGGCTGCCGCTCCTCGCGGCCGTCGGCGTGGGCATCGCCGTCGTCGGGGTCGGCGCCGGCGCGATGATGGCCGGCGGGGGAGAGGACGAGGACAAGGGCGGCAACCAGACGGTGTCCGCCACGGCCCCCGCCTCCGAGTCCGCGTCCGCCCCGGCCTCGCCGTCCGCCGACCCGGCCCGGCAGCAGGCCGTCGGACTGGACAAGCTGCTCGCCGACAGCGGCACCGGCCGCACCACGGTGATCAACGCCGTGGGCGACGTGAAGACCTGCGACAACCTGTCCCAGGCGGCCAAGGACCTGCGCGAGGCCGCCAAGCAGCGCAGCGGGCTGGTCGACAGCCTCTCCCAGCTGCCGGTGGACCAGCTGCCCCGGCACACCGAGCTGACCACCGCGCTCACCAAGGCGTGGCAGGCCTCCGCGTCGGCCGACAACCACTACGCGGCCTGGGCCGACCGGACGGCCGGCAAGAAGGGCTGCAAGAAGGGCAAGGCCGCCACCCAGCCCTCGGAGGCCAACCGGGCGAGCGGCACAGCCAGCAAGGAGAAGGCCAAGGCCGCGGCGCTCTGGAACACCATCGCCAAGAAGTACGGCCTGACCGAACGCCGGCCGACCCAGCTGTGAGCCCGCCCGGGGCCGGCCCGCGGGGCGGGCGCTAGGCCACGTCCGCGTTCTGGAGGGTGCGGGTGGTGTCCACGGCGCCCCGGCGGGCCGAGACCAGGTGGCCGTCCCGGACGACCTGGAGGGTGACGTCGGCGTTGACCAGGCGCGGGAAGCCGACCGAGGCCAGCTTGTCGGCGAACGTCCACCTCAGGTCGGGAGTGAGCCCGCCGGTACGGACCTCCAGGCCGTCGTCGAGGGCCCGCCGTACGGTGTCGGCGCTCACCTCGCCGTCGCCGAGCGACGCGACGACCTCCTTGAACACGGTGTACGCGATCCAGGTGGTCTGCACTCCGGCGTCCGCCGCGTCGACGTCGTTGTCGCCGAACGCCTGCTCCTTGATCAGCTTCTTCAGCGCGTCCCAGGCCGGGTCGCCCACCGCCGGGTACCAGCCGGTGACGTACGCCCCCTCGTAGGGCCCGGACTCCCCGCCGCTGGCGTTGACCGTCGTCTGGTCGACGCTGCCGAGCACGGTCGCGGTCCGCACGTCCGGGTGGTCCTCGCGGGCGCGCCGGAAGGAGTCCATGAAGGTGCCGGTGCGGTCCCCGAGGACCGGCACCACGCACCCCGGCCTGCCCCCGCCGGTGCCCTCCCGCGCCAGTGCCCGCGCGGACTGGTCGTCGTACGCGGTGGCGTCCTCCGCCGCCCGCTGGTCGTGGGCCCGCTCGTGCCCGCCCGAGACCAGCCCGGAGTCCAGCAGCGCGGGCAGCTGGTCGCCCGCGATGGTGTCGGGGCGGACGAGCGTGACCGGCCCGCACGAGCCGGCGAGCGCGCTGCCGAGCCCGGCGAGCAACGCGGGCTGGCCCCCGTTGACCGGGTACGACAGCGGACTGGTGAACTCCGTGTTGGTGAGGCCGTAGCCGCCGATGTACGGGATGCGGGCGCCCTCCAGGACGGGGAAGAAGGAGTCGGCGTACTGGCTGTAGGAGCCCACGACGGCGACCGCGTTCTCGTTGACGGCACGGCGGGCGCACTTCGCGGCGGCCACGCTGTCGTTGTGGTCGTTGCAGGTCAGGACGTTGAGCTTGCGGCCCCCGAGGCCGCCCTGGGCGTTGACCCAGCGGGCGTAGGCCCGGGCGAGGGCGGGCATGCCGGGCTTGTTGGTCGCGCCGGTGTCCTGCGGCGCCCAGGTCATGACGGTGATCGGGTCGTCGCCCCCGGAGCCCCCCGTGGCACCGGGGACGACCCCGCAGCCGACGGCGAGTGACGCGCACGCCACCAGCGCGCCCGTGGCCAGGGCGCCGGTGCGGGTGGCCCGGGAGCGGCCGCGGAGGCCGCCGGGGGGAGTGCTGCGAAGGGGTCGCCTGCCGGTCATGTACCCGCACGATTCCGTCACCCGGCCAACCCGGGAGTGACCCGCGGTCAACGTGTGGTGACGCGGAGGTGAATTGCGGGCGCCGGAGGGGGGCGGGGGAGAGGAACGTAGGATCGATGACCGTGCAAGGTTCGGAGAACTCTTCCCGTCGTGGCCGTCGCTCCTCCACCATGGGCGGCATGCCACTCAACGACATGCCGTGGTGGCGCTGGCGCAGCCAGGTGCGCTCCGCGCTGCACATGCTCTCCGCCCCCGCCTTCCAGCGGGACGTCTGGCTGGCCGGCGTCGACGGCTACGGGGACGTCACCGACGCCGTGTACCGCCTGGTGGAGGACACCTGGCTGGACCACTGGTCGGCCGAGAAGTACGTGGGCACGGTCTTCCGCGACTCGCAGGAGGCGGCGCTGGTCGACACCGCCGTGCTGCGGGTCCTGCGGATCATGCACCAGGTCGGGCCGGACGCGCCGGTGGCCGCGTACCTGGAGCACGCGGACTGGCCGGAGGCGGTCCGGGCGGCGCGCGACGCGCACGTACGGCTGGCCACGAGTGACGGCGAGGACCCGGAGACGGAGCCGCGCACGCTCGAGGTGCTGCACCTCCTGACCCGGTCCGCCTGACGGGACGGCGCGCGGTCCCCGGGGCCGGATATGGGACCCTGTGCTGCATGAACGCGCAGTCCTCCGCCGCCGTCCCCGCGGCCGACGCCCCGGCCGACCAGTACGTCCTCACCCTGTCCTGCCCCGACAAGCAGGGCATCGTGCACGCCGTCTCGAGCTATCTGTTCATGACCGGCTGCAACATCGAGGACAGCCAGCAGTTCGGGGACCACGACACGGGTCTGTTCTTCATGCGGGTCCACTTCTCGGCCGGTGAGCCGGTGACCGTGGACAAGCTGCGCGCCAGCTTCACCGCGATCGGCGACGCCTTCCACATGGACTGGCAGATCAACCGGGCCGACGCGAAGATGCGCATCGTGCTCATGGTGAGCAGGTTCGGGCACTGCCTGAACGACCTGCTCTTCCGGGCCCGGATCGGCGCGCTGCCCGTGGAGATCGCCGCCGTGGTGTCCAACCACACCGACTTCGCGGAACTGGTGGGGTCCTACGACATCCCCTTCCACCACATCCCCGTGACGAAGGACACCAAGCCGGAGGCCGAGGCCCGGGTCCTGGAGATCGTGCGCGAGGAGAACGTCGAACTCGTCGTGCTGGCCCGCTACATGCAGGTCCTCTCGGACGACCTGTGCAAGCGGCTCAGCGGACGGATCATCAACATCCACCACTCCTTCCTGCCGAGCTTCAAGGGCGCGAAGCCGTACCACCAGGCGCACGCGCGGGGTGTGAAGCTGATCGGCGCGACCGCCCACTACGTGACGGCGGACCTCGACGAGGGGCCGATCATCGAGCAGGAGGTCGAGCGGGTCGGCCACGACGTCACGCCGGACCAGCTGGTGGCGATCGGGCGGGACGTGGAGTGCCAGGCGCTGGCGCGGGCCGTGAAGTGGCATGCGGAGCGGAGGATTCTCCTGAACGGCCGCCGGACGGTGGTGTTCGCCTAGCGGCGCCCAGCGGGGCGGGGGGTTCGGTTTCGTCGGCGGCTGCGCGAGCACCCCCCACAGACCCGCAGCCGCCGATGAATCCGCAACCGCCCCCTACATCCGGCTCAAGCTGGCCGCGGCGAACAGGACGTCCCGGATCGCCTCCCGGTCGCCGACCTGGCCCGCCGCCGCCTCCGCCGGAGGCACATGGCCCGCCGCCAGCCGGCAGAACTCCACGCCGTCCAGGGCGACATGGGCCACCTCGTGGTCGGCGGAGCCCACCGCGCCGGGGGAGTCCAGCGGGATGAGCCACTCGCCGCCGCCCGAGCCCTCGATCTCCAGCCGCAGGCTGCGCCCCGGCTCGCCCGCGGCGACCAGGCGCGGACGGTCGCCGGGCGTGGCCAGACCGGCCAGGCGGCGGGCCGCGAGGACACCCGGCAGCATCCGGGCCGCGAGGTCGATCATGCCGTTGAGATGCCGCGCGGACGGCGGCGCGTACGGATAGTCCACCGCCTCGGCGATGTCCTCCGCGTGCACCCAGCACTCGAACGCCCGGTCCAGCATCGCGTCCCGCAGCGGCAGCTCGAAGTCGCCGTACGAGACCGGCATCCCGCCCGCGTCGCCGGTGAACGCCACCGTCCGGACGATGCCGTGACTCTGCTCACGCCAGGGGGCCCGCACCGCACGGGTGGGCGGGTAGTGCGAGGCCCGCCAGTACGCCTCCGTGCGGGCGGCCGGCGCCCGGGAGGGCGCGGTGATGTCCCCCAGCGGGTCGTCGAGGCCCAAGGTGACGGCGACCGTCCCGTCGACCGTCAGCAGGTGGGCGATGACCCCGGCGACGGTGGTACGGCGGCTCGCGGTGCCGTCGCCCTCGAACCAGCGCAGCCGGACCGGGGCGTGCCACTCGGCGTCCCCGAAGTCCTGGAGCAGCGCGTCGAGGCGCGCGGTCTCGGCGTCGTAGGGCGTGGCCCACTCGGGCACCGGGATGCGAGGCGGGCGCCGCTCCAGGCACCCGTCCAGGACCCGGGTGCGCAGGGCGGGGTCCAGATCGAGGCTCTCCGGCCGCTGGAGCAGCGTGACGGCCTCGCGCAGGCGCAGCGCCTCCTCGGTGCAGGCCTCGCACTCCCCGAGGTGCGCCTCGACGGCCGCCGCCTCCTGCGCCGAGCAGGCGGCCAGCGCCCACGCGCCGAGCAGCGAGGTCAGCACCTGGTGCTCCAGCGCGAGGGGCGCCGGGGCGGGCAGCACCCGCCCGCCGTCCTCGACGGAGGCACGCGGCAGCGGAATACGCGCCCCGGTGCCCGGGCCGGTACCGGTGACCGCGTCGTCGGCTTCCCCGTTCCCGTGGTGCGCGTCGTGTTCCTCGTAGCCGTCGTCCTCGTCGTACGCCCTCATGCCGCACCCCCGTACTCGGGCGGGGCCCCGGGCGGGTGCGGGGCGGTGCCGGCGTCGCGGGCGGTGGACAGGAGCTGGAGGCCCAGGCGGAGGCGGCGGCGGGCCTCGTCCTCCGTGACGCCCAGGTCGGCGGCGGTCTGGCGGTAGTCGCGGCGCTGGAAGTAGGCCAGCTCCAGCGCGGCGCGCAGCGGAGCCGGCATGGACTGGACGATGTAGTCGGCGCGGGCGGCGACCGAGGCGCGCCGCACCTTGGTCTCCAGCTCCTCCGCGGTGCCCGGCCCGCCCCGGACCAGGGCCGCCGTCTCGGTGGCGCGCAGCCGCTGGACGGCGAAGCGGTGGGTGAGCGTGGCGATCCAGGTGCGCAGCGGACCCTGCCGGGGGTCGTAGGCGTCGGGATGCTCCCAGACGTGCGCGAAGACGTCGCGGGTGAGGCGGTCGGCGGCCCGCTCGTCGTCGAGCACGCGGTGCGCCAGGCCGTGCACCAGCGAGGCGAACCGGTCGTACAGCTCGCCCAGGGCGGCGGCCTCGCCGCGCGCGAGCCGCTGCTGCATCTTGCGGTCCCAGCGCAGTGGTGCGTCCCTCTTCGCCATGCGGTCCCTCCACCCCCTCCTCGGTCCCAGCCTGCGGCCACGCTCTCCCCGAATGTAGTCGGCACGTCCGACAGCGCACGCCCCTTTGTTCCAATGCGCGCCCCCAGGCCGGCCGGTGGTGATATGCGCCTCCACTACCCTCTATCGTGCGACCGGATTCGATCGAACAGGATCGAAACAGTCTGAAACAAGCCACTTACGCCCGGTCTCCGTTTCCGCCCCGGCGTTTGCGGGAACGGCCGGTGGGCAGGCGCGCCGCCAAGAAGCGTAAGTACGGCTTCCGTTTCGGGTGAAACCCGAAGGTTCCAGACGTTCCGACGGATGAAGGGCATGGTGGTGACGTTCAACGTGACCGGCGGCGAGCGGGGCCAGTGGGCCGTGCTCCAGGTGTCGGGCGAACTGGACATGGTGACGTCACCGGTGCTGCGGCAGCGCGTGCACGACGAGGTCGCGGAGGGACGGCACAGCCTCGTCCTGGACCTCTCCGAGGTCCTGTTCTGCGACTCCAGCGGGGTCGGCGTCCTCATCGCGTCGCGGCGGCTCATCCGCTCCTGCCAGGGCAGGCTGCGCCTGATACTGCCCGCCCAGGGCGCCGTCGACGGCTCCCACGTCAACCGCGTCCTCGGCGCGCTGGGCGTGCGCCGGCTCTTCGACTGCCACCCCGACCTCGCCTCGGCGACCGGGGACGAGCCGCGGCCCCTGTCGGCCTAGGCCGCGACTCGCGGCAACTCCCGTCCGCGGCGGCGTCCGGCGACGTACGCTCCCGGCGAGACATACCCCCGAACACCGACGTGAGGCGGCCGGAGAGAACCATGGTCAACAGCGAGTACGAGCGCAGGATCGCCGCGCGGTTCACCACCTTCGACCAGGACGGCAACGGTCACATCGACCGTTCCGACTTCAGCGGGGCGGCCAAGGCCCTGCTCGCGGAGTTCGGCGTCGCCGCCCGCTCCGAGAAGGGGCAGGCCCTGTACGGCGGAGCCGAGGCGCTCTGGCAGGGCCTGGCCGGCATCGCCGACCGGGACGGCGACCAGCGCATCACCCGTGAGGAATTCGTCACCGGAGCGGTCAAGCGGCTGCGGGACAAGCCGGAGCGGTTCGCCGAGATCGCCCGCCCCTTCCTGCACGCCGCGCTCGACGTCGCCGACACCGACGGTGACGGCGCGGCCACCGTCGCGGACACCGCGCGGGCGCTGACCGCGTTCGGCGTGCCGGAGGACCTCGCCGGACCGGCGGCCGCCGCGCTCGACACGGACGGCGACGGCAAGATCGGGGAGGCGGAGATCGTCCCGGCCTTCGCCCGCTACTTCACCGTGCCCGAATAGCGCGGACCGCAGGAGCCCGCGCCCGGGTGTCACGGATCGTGGCGGAACGCCGTCACGGAGCGTTGCCACCGGGTGGTGTCCGCCACGTGGTCGGTCACCGCCCGGAGTCGGTGCCACACTCCGGTGCCCTGCGGGGGACGCGAGTACGCCCGGGCGCCGACCGTGCCGGAGTTGCCCCCCGGGGCGGCTCCGGAACCGGCGGTGTGCGCCGTGCCCCGCAAGGCGCGACGACTGTCGGGCACCGCGTGTTCGACTCCCCGGAAAGCGCGTCGCACAGTATGCCGCACGCGTACTCCTTCGCGCTGGAATATGCCCGAAGCGCTTGTTGACGTGACGGAACGTCAACCATGCTGTCCCGCAGGGGATTCACGGTCCGTGATCCCTGCCCCGGCCGTTGTTCTGGCCATGCTGGAAATGGCTACGATCGTGGCCCTCATGAGGCGCGAGCCTTTGTGTCCGCCGGTTCGGATGGTGTGAGCGGTGCAGGTGCTTCAAGTGCAGCTGGAGGTCCGTCCAGACCCCTCGGAAGTGGGGCGTGCCCGGCGGTGGGCGCGTTCCCGGCTCGCCGGTTCGGGGATACGGGCCGATGAACCACTCGCCGAGACGCTGGTCCTGCTCGTCTCCGAACTCGTCACCAACGCCGTGGTGCACACCGGGCGTTCGGCGGTGCTGCGGCTGGTGCTGCCGGGCGCGGTGACCGAGGAGACCGGGGAGGCCACCGTCCGCCTCGAAGTGGACGACGCCAGCGACCTGGCCCCCGTGCCCCGTTGCGTGGGCGGCGAGGCGACGGGCGGCCGGGGCCTCGCCCTCGTGGACGGCCTCGCCGACCGCTGGGGCTGGAGCCGGGAGGGCACCGGCAAGCGCATCTGGTGCGAACTGGACCGGTGCGCCGCGGGCGAGGAGACCCCACCGGCCCGCGGGAGCGGCGGCGCGGTGGCGTACGAGGGGTTCGCGTACGAAGTGGTGTAACGGCCGTGCGCCGGGGTGTGCTTCCGTGCGCGTCCCCGGCGAAACCGGACGCAGGTGAGGAAACCCCCTCGCCGGTTGACGGATCGTGACCGTTTCCTCACGCTTGGAGGCAACGATTCGCCGCGAGGGGACGACGAGGGCTCGGTGACGGAGCCCTCGACGAGCGTGGGTCGTGTCGGCGGCGGTTCCCTCGGGGGGCGACGGGAGCCGGGCGGGAGCGCCGGAGTCGGCCGGCGGCGCGCGATGCCGTGCTCGGGGCGGACAGCGCCGCGCCACCGGCCGACGAGTTCGGGGCGGACCCCGATCACTGTCCACAGGCTGTGGACAACTCCGCGCGGAATGTGCGCCGGTACCCGGTCGGCGTGACCCCGAGCGCCGCCTGCAAGTGCTGCCGCATCGACTGGGCCGTGCCGAACCCGGCGTCCCGGGCGATCTCGTCGATGGAGAGCGCGGTGGACTCCAGCAGGTGCCGGGCCCGTTCGACGCGCTGCCGGGTGAGCCACTGGCCCGGACTGACGCCGACCTCCTCGCGGAACCGGCGGGTGAAGGTTCGTACCGACATCGACTCCTGCGCGGCCATGTCCCGCAGCTGGATCGGCTCGTGCAGACGGCCGAGCGCCCAGGCGCGGGCCCCCGTCGTGGACGACTGCTGCGGATCGGGCACCGGCCGCTCGATGTACTGCGCCTGCCCGCCGTCCCGGTGCGGCGGTACGACGGTGCGCCGGGCCACCTCGTTGGCGACGGCGGTGCCGTGGTCCCGGCGCACGATGTGCACGCACAGATCGATCCCGGCCGCGACCCCGGCCGAGGTGAGCACGTCGCCGTCGTCGACGAACAGCACGTCGGCGTCCACCCGCACCTTCGGGAACAGCCGCTGGAAGTGCTCGGCGGAGGCCCAGTGCGTGGTCGCCGGGCGGCCGTCCAGATATCCGGCGGCGGCCAGGACGAACCCGCCCGTGCAGATCGCGACGAGCCGGGTGCCGGGCCGCACCAGGGCCAGCGCCGCGCTCAGCTCCTCGGTCAGCACGCCCTCCTCGTAGACGGGGCCCAGCTCGTAGGAGGCGGGGACCACGACCGTGTCGGCGGTGGCCAGGGCCTCGGGGCCGTTCCCGACCAGGATCTCGAAGTCGGCGTCCGTGGCGACCGGGCCCGGCGGCCGGACCGAGCAGGTGACGACCTCGTACAGCCGGCGCCTGTGCTCGTCGCGGGCCAGGCCGAAGATGCGCTGCGCGATGCCCAGCTCGAAGGGGAGCAGACCGTCGAGGGCGAGCACGACGACGCGGTGCGGGCGGTCGGCGGCGGAGGGGGCGCCGGGGGTGTCGAGGATGCCGGAGGTCATGGCCCGATCCTAGCGGACCCTGACCTTCGGGCCACTGGATCGCAGGCGGTCCCGCTCGGAGACTCTGTGACGTGACCCAGACAACCGACGCCACCGCAGTAACCGAGGACGCGCGGGAGCCGGCCCGCCGCGGGCGGGTGCACCGCGCCTGGTGGGTCGCCGCCGTCACCTTCGTGACGATCATCGGCGCCGCCGCCTTCCGCTCCCTGCCCGGCATCCTCATCGACCCGCTCCACCAGGAGTTCGGCTGGTCGCGCGGCACCATCGGTGCCGCCGTCTCCGTGAACCTCGCCCTCTACGGGCTGACCGCGCCCTTCGCCGCCGCGCTGATGGACCGCTTCGGCATCCGGCGGGTCGTCGCCGTCGCCCTGCTGGTGATCGCGGTCGGCTCCGGCCTGACCGTGTGGATGGACTCCGCCTGGCAGCTCATCCTGTGCTGGGGCCTGCTGGTCGGCCTCGGCTCCGGCTCCATGGCCCTGGCCTTCGCCGCCACCGTCACCAACCGCTGGTTCACCGAGCGGCGCGGCCTGGTCACCGGCGTCCTCACCGCCGCCTCCGCCTCCGGGCAGCTGATCTTCCTGCCCCTGCTGTCCTGGATCGTCGAGACGTACGACTGGCGCCCGGCGGCCGTCACCGTCGCCCTCGCCGCCCTGGCCGTCGTCCCCTTCGTCTGGCTCCTCCTGCGCGACCACCCGGCCGACGTCGGCCAGAAGCCGTACGGCGCCCAGGAGTTCGTACCCAAGCCCGCGCCCGTCCCCGGCGCCGCCCGCCGCACCCTCGCGGTCCTGTTCTCCGCCGTCCGCACCGGCCCGTTCTGGCTGCTGGCCGGCAGCTTCGCGATCTGCGGCGCCTCCACCAACGGCCTGATCCAGACCCACTTCGTGCCCGCCGCCCACGACCACGGCATGCCGATCACCGCCGCGGCCTCGCTGCTCGCCGTCATCGGCGTGTTCGACGTGGCCGGCACGATCGCCTCCGGCTGGTTCACCGACCGCTTCGAACCGCGCCGCCTGCTCGCCGTCTACTACGCCCTGCGCGGCGTGTCCCTCCTCTTCCTCCCCATGCTGCTCGCGCCGAGCGTCCACCCGCCGATGGTCTTCTTCATCGTCTTCTACGGCCTCGACTGGGTCGCCACCGTCCCGCCCACCCTCGCCCTGTGCCGCGAGCACTACGGCGACGACAGCGCGATCGTCTTCGGCTGGGTGCTGGCCTCGCACCAGGTGGGCGCCGCCCTCGTCGCCTTCCTCGGCGGCGTGGCCCGCGACCACTTCGGCTCCTACGACGTCGTGTGGGTCGCCTCCGGGGCGCTGTGCGCGGCGGCGGCCCTGATGGCGCTGGTGATCCGGCGACGCCCGGCTCCGGTGACGGCCCTGTCATGAGCAAGTCGTAAGCTCCGGGTATGGGGTGGGGGGCAGGGCCGGGGGCGGCCGAGCGCAGACGCCTGACGTGGTCGAACGACGAATGGAACGTGGCGGCGGCACTGTGCGCGACGCAGCTGCCGCTGGGGTGGCTGGCGTGGTGGTTCTTCGTCGGGGCGGGGCAGGACGACTACGGCCGCGGCGGCGGCGCTTTCGGCGTCCTCTGCGTCCCGCTGATCCTGCCGCTTCTCGGAGTCGTGCACGCCAGTGCGCAGGTCATGCCCGCCGCGACCCTCTCCCGTCTCCTCTCGCGCCGCCTGAGCGGGCCCGAGTGGGCCTGGCACGCGGCGGCTTCCGTCCTGGTCGGCGCGGGTGGGGCCGGGTTGGGGCACCTGGTGTGGGACTGGTCGCTGAGGGACACGGTCCCCTGGTTCGCGGGCGCCGGGATCCTGCCCGTGCTGTTCCTCGCCCCACTGCGCCGGCGGGCGTGGGGCGGGTGGAGCGTCTGGCTGCGCTCGGCCGGTGTGTGCTTCGTCCTCTTCGTCGTCGGCGGACTGAGCGCGGCCTCCCTGGCCGACGACTACGAGCCCCCCGCGCTCTCCGACCGGCAGCTCGCCGGGGAGTGGCGCGCGGACCACGGGGCCGTCCTGCGGCTGGTCCCGGGCGGTCGGGCCGAGCTGACCCGGGTCCCGGCCCAGCCCGACTTCGAAGCGGACCAGGACTACACCAGGTGCGACGGCACCGGCACCTGGACCCGCAGCCGGCAGGGCGACCGTGCGGGCGTCCTGGTACGGCTCGACGGCGCGTGCGGCGAGGAGACGCACTGGACGATCAGCGGCACCGGGCAGGCGCCCGAGCTGTTCGCGCTGTTCGGCGACCCGGACGCCGGTGAGCTGCTGATCCTCACCCGGGATTAGCCCGGCAGCCGCTAGCCCGGCAGCCGCGACACCCGGTCTGCCCCCCTCTTCGCGACCGCCCGGGCGATCCGCTCCGCGTCGATCGCCAGCTCGCGCAGCATCCCGCTGATCGGGTTGGTGAACCCGGTGAAGTACAGGCCGGGCGCGGCGGCCGGGGCGCGTCCCCCGTGCGCGACCGGGCGCCCGGTGCCGTCGAGGACGCCGAGGTGCCCGACCAGGCCCTCCAGCCCCCGCCGGTACCCCGTGGCCGCGATCACCGCGTCGGGGGCGATACGGGTGCCGTCGGCCAGCAGGACCTTGCCGTCCTCGAAGCCCTCCACCGCGGCGGCGACCTCCACCCGGCCGGAGCGCACCGCGTCGATCAGGCCCACGTCCTGCACCGGGATGGCACCCGCGGCCACCCGGCTGTAGAGCCCGGTGTCCGGGCGCGGCAGCCCCTGGGCCGACAGGTCGGGCACGCTGATCCGGGCCAGCGGCCTCGCCAGCCGGTCCACCAGCGCGACCGGCAGCCGCCGGCACAGGATGCCGGTGTACTGGGCGGCCCACCCGGCGGTCGAGCGGCGGACGATGTGCGGCGCCGTGCGCACGGCGAGCCGGACCCGGGCGGCCCCGCCCTCCACCAGGTCCACGGCGATCTCGGCGCCGGTGTTGCCCACGCCGACCACCAGGACGTCCCGGCCGGCGTACGGGGCCGGGGAGCGGTACTCGGCGGCGTGCCGGAACGCGCCGGTGTAGCTGTCGCGGCCGGGCCAGTCGGGCACGCGCGGGGTGTGGTTGTAGCCGGTGGCGACCACCACCGCGGCGCCGGTCAGCTCCCGGCCCCCGGAGGCGTGCAGCAGCCAGCCGGTCCCGTCCGGCGTGCGCTCGACGCGGAAGACCTCCACCCCGGTGACGATCTCCAGCTGGTGGTACTCGGCGTACTTCTCCAGGTACCGCACCACGTCGTCCCGGGCCACCCACCGTCCGAAGCGGCGCGGCATCGGCAGGCCGGGCAGCGCCGACAGGCGGCGGGTGGTGTGCAGCCGCAGCCGGTCGTAGTGCCGTCGCCAGGAGGAGCCGACGCGGTCGGCCCGTTCCAGGACCACGGCCCGCAGACCGCGGGCGCGCAGCGCGTGGGCGACGGCGAGACCGCCGGGACCGGCGCCGATGACGTACACGGGCAGGCCCGCGGGGTGGGCGGGCCGCTGCGGTGCAGCGGACGCTGTGGAGTCGGCCATGCGGCGAGCGTAATCGCGCGCTCGGTTGATGGGTCTCGGTCAAGACCGGAATCGGTTGCGGATCGGTCACGACCGCGACGGGTCGGCTTGAATGGCCGGATGGCCCACACACGCATGTACACCCTCGACCCGTCCCTCGCCCACCCCGAACCCCGCGGGCACGGGCTGCGCCTGCGCGCCTGGGACGCCGCCTCGGACACCGACGCGCAGACGTGGCTGCGCGGCTGCCTGGACCCCGAGTTCCAGCGCTGGAACACGCCGCTCAAGCTGTGGACCGACCTCGCCGGGGCCCGCGAGTCGCTGCGGGGACGGGCGCGGGACGCGGCGGAGGGCAGGTCGGCGTCGTTCCGGATCACCGACGACGAGAGCGGTACGACACTCGGGCACATCGGCCTCGGCGAGATCAGCGGGCAGCTGAAGACGGCCCGGGTCGGCTACTGGGTGCTCCCCGAGGCCCGCGGCCGGGGCGTCGCCACCCGGGCCCTGCTCCTCGCCTCCCGCTGGGCCTACGCCGAACTCGGCCTGCACCGCCTGGAACTGGGCCACGCCGTGGGGCACGACGCCTCCTGCCGGGTCGCCGAGCGCGGCGGCTACCGCGCCGAGGGGACCCTGCGCGAGGCGATGTTCGAGGCCGGCCGGCACGACGCCTTCCGGGACGTGCACCTGCACGCGCGCCTGGCGACGGACGAGGAGCCGACGCCGCCCGGCGCGCGGTGAGCGCGGTTCACGGCCACAGCAGCCGCCGGTCCCAGCCGCCGTTCCCGCCGCGGCGGTAGGCCAGCCGTACGTGGCGCCGACGGGCCTCGCCCTGGAAGAACTCCACCTCGTCGGGGCGCAGCCGGTACAGCGTCCAGGACGCCACCGGGGAGTCCGGTTCCCGCTCGGCCCGCTCCCAGGCCGCCCGGGAGGCGCGGGCCAGTTCGTCCGTCGAGTCCAGCTCCGCGCTCTGCCGGCCGGTGAGCGCGGCGGCGAGGGCGCCGGTCGACCGCGCGTGCAGGTCGGCCCGCGCCTCCTCGGCCGGGGCGGCGGCGACCGGTCCGCGCAGCCGCACCTGGCGGCCCAGCACCGGCCAGTAGAAGACGAGGGCGGCGTACGGGCGGGCGGCGAGGTGGCGGCCCTTGCGGCTGTCGGCGTGGGTCGCGAAGGCCCAGCCGTCCGCGTCCGCGCCGTGCAGCATCACGACGCGGGCGTCCGGCAGGCCCTCGGCGTCCGCGGTGGCCAGCGTCACCGTGTGCGGCTCGCGTTCACCGGCCGCGACCGCCTCGGCGAACCAGCGGGTGAACAGCTCCAGCGGGTCGCCGGGCGCGCCGGCCGGGTCGAGGAGCGGCAGTGCGGTGACCGCGGGGTCCCACACCCGCAGTGACCTCAGCAGCTCGTGAAGATCGGTTCCCATACCCCGATTGTCGTGCGGTCAGGGGCGCCGCGTCATACGGAGCCGAGGTCGGAGGAGACCCAGCGTTCGGGGCGCATCCGGACGACGACCTGCTCGCCGTGGTTCGCCGAGGCGAAGGCGACGTAGCCGTCGACCTTCTCCGCCGGGAGATAGCGCGCGGAGATCTCCCGCAGCTGCTCCTCCGTCGCGGTGACCGTCTCGACGACCGGACCCTCCACCGACACGTAGCGGATGGTGGGCTCCAGCCGGTCGACCATCAGCGAGAACCGGCCCGCCCTGCTGATCAGCTCGTTCTTGCGGCTGTCGAGGCCCGTCATGATCCACACCTCGCCGCCGGGCTCGTACTGGTACCAGATCGGCACGGTCAGCGGGGCGCGGCCCGCCCCGGCGTCGACGGCGAGGGCGGCGATGTGCGGTTCGGCCAGGAACGTCTCACGCTCTTCGCGGGTCAGGGCCACGGCGGTCTCCTCCGGCGGGTGCGGATGCGGTGCGGGTCTGGACGCCGAACACAACGTCGGCCGGGCGGGCCGCTGTTCCCCGGCCGGGACCTGGCGGGGCTGAACTGCGAGGCGCTGGACGTCGTGCCGGGGCGGCCGGAGGGCCGGGCACGGTCGCCGAGTTCGAGCGGGCGGCCGACGGGGCGGCGAAGGTCTGAAGGACTGCTGGAGACCCGGGACCCGGAGGTCTGGAGGTCTGCCGGAGGTGCGGCGGGCGGCGACGCGGCGGAACGGAGATGACAGGCTGCCGCGCGGCGAACTACTTGGCGGGCTTCTTTCCGGTGATGCCGAGATACGTCAACAGAGCGAGATGCGGCTTGAGTTCCGCCTGTTTCACGCCCCAGGAGGAGAAGCCCTTCTGGTGCGAGGCGGCGGCCGCGAGCATGACGACCAGTGACCCGGCGATCGCCGCGGGGTTCACGTCCTTGTCGACCTTGCCCTTTGCCTGGAGATCGGCGACGGAATCCGTGAGGGAGGAATTCACCGAGTTAAGGATCTTCATGCGGATTTTGGCGAATCGCTTGTCGCCCTCCGCCGCGCCGAGATCGATCACCCGGAGAATGGCGTCGTTCTTGCGCCAGAACTCCAGGAATCCGTCGACGAGTTCCTGTGCCGTCTGCCAGCCGGCCTTGCCGACCCACGAGCGGCCCACCGTCAGCTCGGCCAGCGAGGAACTCTCGGCGGCCAGGCGCTCGGCGATCTCCAGGACGGCGCCCTCGACGTCCGGGAAGTACTGGTAGAAGGTCGCGGGCGAGGTGCCCGCCCTGCGGGCGACATCGATGACTTTGACATCGCGATAGGGGGAGGAGCTGAGCATTTCGCTGAGGCAGTCGAGCAGTTTCTGCCGGGTCGCCTGCCCACGTCGACCGGCCACGCGGCCGTCGACGGTACGCACTTGTCCTGTCATGCCGTCAGCTTACCGACGGGTGATCCGAGCGCGATTCGGCCGACTGCAAATGGGGTGTGAGCGCGGAGAGAGGCCGGTGTGCCCGGTCTGCGCGGTGCGGGCGACGCGGTTACTTTGACGGCATGGCCGAAAACGGGGCATTCGAGAAGAGGTCGCCGAAGTCGTCGGACGGTCCGTCCGCCCGCCGGGAGGGAATGCCCTGCTGGGTGGACGCACAGCTCTCCGACGTCGAGGCGGGCAGGCGTTTCTACGGCGAGCTGTTCGGCTGGACCTTCCAGGAGGAAGCGGAGGGAGAGCCCGGCAGGAGCCCCCACCGGGCGCCGGGGGAGTCCCTGCGGGCGTGCCTGGACGGTGAGCCGGTCGCCGCGCTGGTCCGCAAGACGGACGGCCGGATGCCCACCGTGTGGTCCGTGTACTTCCACACCCCGGACGCCACCGCGCTCGCCGCGCGCATCCGGGCGGGCGGCGGTCAGGTGGTCACCCCGCCGCACCCGGTCGGCGACCTGGGCACCGCCGCCCTCGCCGCCGACCCCGACGGCGCGGTCTTCGGGCTCTGGCAGCCGGGCCGCCGTACCGGCTTCGGGCGCCGCCGCGAGCCGGGCACCTTCGCCTGGGCCGAGCTGTACACCCGGGACACGGAGGCCGCCAACGCCTTCTACGGCGACCTGTTCCACGACGCGCTCTTCGGCCCGGACGCCTCCCCGGAGTTCGGCCGCGCCCGGGTCTCGGACGTCTTCCCCGCCGAGATGCCGCCGCACTTCCTGGTCCACTTCCTGGTCGAGGACGTGGACGCCGCCCTCGCCGCGGTGACCCGGCTCGGCGGCCGGGTGCGGGTGCCGCCCTTCGGTACGTCGTACGGGCGGGTGGCGGTGGTCTCGGACGGCCAGGGGGCGTCGTTCGCGCTGCTGCGACGCTGAACGGCGGCCGCGGGCCCGCACGGGTCCGGGAACGGTCTCGTGCGGGCTCTTTGCCCGGAATCAGGCTAGACACCCCGATTGTCGCCAGGTTCGCCACCAGCGCCTCGGACAGGAAGAATCGGGGTGCGTGGCGCCACGGAGGTGCGGTGGTGAGACGCTGCACTTCGGTCGCGTACATATGTGGGTGGCGCGGCCCGTACGGGGAGGTGGCAGGCAAGTGGTGGATCAGCTGACGCAGCACGATCCGCGGCGGATCGGGCCGTTCGAGGTGCTGGGCCGGCTCGGCGCCGGCGGCATGGGGCTGGTCTATCTCGCGCGCTCGGCGTCCGGGCGGCGCGTGGCGATTAAGACGGTGCGCACGGAACTGGCGGAGGACCAGCTGTTCCGGGTCCGCTTCACCCGCGAGGTGGAGGCGGCCCGCGCGGTCTCCGGCTTCTACACGGCGGCCGTGGTCGACGCCGACCCGCGCGCCGCGGTGCCGTGGCTGGCCACGGCCTATGTGCCCGCGCCCTCCCTCGAGGAGATAGTGAACGAGTGCGGGCCGCTGCCGGCCCAGGCGGTGCGCTGGCTGGCCGCGGGCGTCGCGGAGGCGCTCCAGTCGATCCACGGCGCGGGCCTGGTCCACCGCGACCTGAAGCCCTCCAACGTCCTCGTCGTCGAGGACGGCCCCCGCGTGATCGACTTCGGTATCGCGTCCGGCGTGTCGAACACCCGTCTGACCATGACGAACGTCGCCGTCGGCACCCCCGCCTACATGTCCCCGGAGCAGGCCAAGGACTCCCGCAGCGTCACCGGGGCCAGCGACGTGTTCTCGCTGGGCTCGATGTTGGTCTTCGCCGCCACCGGACACCCGCCCTTCCACGGCGCCAACCCGGTCGAGACGGTCTTCATGCTGCTGCGCGAGGGCCCCGACCTGGAGGGCCTGCCCGACGAACTGCGCCCGCTCATCGAGTCCTGTATGCAGATGGAGGCCACCGGCCGCCCCAACCCGGCCGACCTCCAGTCCCAGCTCGCCCCGCACCTCTTCGGCTCCGGCTCCGACGACAGCGGTACGGCGTCGGCGTGGCTGCCCGAACGGGCCGTGAGCCTGATCGAGGGGCGCCGCAACGGCCGCCCCGCGGTCAAGCCCGCCACCACGGGCGGCGGCCGCGGCCCGGGCCCGTCCGGCGCCCGCGCCCCGGTCCCGGCGCCCCCGCTGCCGCCTCCGCCCGCGCACGACCCCGTCGTACCGCCGCCGCCCGCGCACGGTCCGGCGGTACCGGCGCCCGACGGCGGGCCGGTCCGGCTGCCCGGCGCGCCGGTGCCCATCGGCCCCGGCCCGCGCGTCGCCGACCTGCGCGCCGCCGTCGTCGCCGCGCCCCCGCCGGAGTCCGCCCTCGCCGCGTCCTGGTCCCGCCCGCGCCCCGGCGTCAACGGCGCCGACCCCGTCGTACCGGCCCCGTCGTCCCCCGCGCCCCCGGAGGCCTCGCCGGCCGGGTGGCGCCCCTGGCGGTTCCGGATGTCCAACGACGTCTGGGGCACGCCGCGGGTCGCCGAGGACCTGGTCTACGTCACCTCCTTCGAGGTGCACGCCCTGGACGTGGGCACCGGGCGGCGCCGCTTCAAGACCCGGGACGTCGCCTGGTCGATGGCGGTCGCGGACGGCCGCATCCACGCCTCCGACGGGCCCACCCTCTTCGCCCTGGACGCCCGCGAGGGCACCGACCTCTGGCGTGTCCAGACGGACGCCTGGGTCTACTCCCTCCAGGCCGACCGCGGCACCGTCCTCACCGCCACCCGCGGCGGCGGCGTCCAGGCCTGGGAGGCGTCGGGCGGCCAGAAGCTGTGGGAAGTCACCGGCGCCCAGACCGACTTCGAGTCCTCCGAGGCGGGCGCCGCGCTGCACGACGGCACGGCCTACGTCTGGCAGGACGCCCGCCTGCGCGCCCTGGACGCCCGTACCGGCGACGAGAGATGGTCGTACCCGATCGGCGACGCGGCCTCCTGCGGCGGCGTCCCGGTCCGTCTCGGCCACGCCGCCGACGGCTATGTGTACGTCGCGGCCGGCACCCGGGTCCTGGCCCTGGAGGTCGCCTCCGGCCACGTCCGCTGGCACTTCGAGGCCCCGGCGGTCTTCCTGGCGCCGCCCACCTTCGTGCCGGGCCCGGCCGTGACCGGCGGCGGTGTCTACCTGGCCGACTACCTCGGCACCGTCTACGCCCTCGACGCCACCGACGGCCGCGACCGCTGGCGCATCGCGACCGAGGCCCGCTCCTCGACCGACCCGGTCCTGGTCGCCGCCGGTCACGTCCACGTGGGCAGCGGCAAGGGCCTCTACACGCTGGACGCGGTCACCGGCACCCCCAAGTGGCGCTTCCAGGCGGGCGGCGACCTCGTGGGCGCGCCCGCGGTCGCCGAGGGCCGCATCCACTTCGGCTCCACGGACCACCTGCTCTACACGCTGAAGGCCGACGACGGCCGGCTGCGCTGGAAGCTCGCCACCGGCGGCGAGATCACCGGCTCCCCGGTCGTCCGCGACGGCATCGTGTACGCGTGCAGCAAGGACCGCTGCGTGTACGCCCTGGACGCGGAGAAGGGCACGGGGACGGCCCGCACGACGTGAGGCCCGGTACGACACGGGCCCCGTACGCCGTGAGGGGCCGTGCCCGGTCGGTGACGTGTCCGTGACATCCCCGCACTAGCGTGATCTTCATGACGACACGGGGGCGAGCACTCAGGTTCACGGCGATCTCGGCACTGGTGGTCCTCAGCCTGACCGGCTTCTCGACCGGCCGCCACGGCCACGGTCACGGCGGCGACGGGGGCGGCGGGTGCAGCAGCTCCGGCCAGGACCACGACAGCTCGTCGTCCACGTCGGGCGGCGACGCCTACAAGGACGACGACGACACGTACGGCACCGGCGGCAGCGGCTACCACGACTACGACGACGACACCTACGGCGACGACACCGGCAGTAGCGGCACCGGCGGCAGCGGTGAGGCCCAGGCGGCCGTCCTGAACCTGGTCAGCTGCGCCGGAGAGGGCGAGCCGTGGTCCACCGTCGAGGTCACCAACCCGAACGGCGCCGCGTACACGTTCGCCGTCACGGTCCTCTTCAAGGACGCGGCCGGCACGACGCTCACCGAAGGCACCGAGGAGGTCACCGTCCCCGCGCAGGGGGTGACCCCGGTCCGCGTCCCCTTCGACGGCTCCGGCATCCCGGACCACTGCGAACTGGACACGACGGCGCCGGCACCGGTGTCCTGAACCGCTCCGCGCACACGTGGACCGCGGCGGCTCCCCTCCGCGCCGCCGCGGCCGATCCCCGTGTGCAGGAAGGTCTACTTGCCGTCGCCGTCCAGGTCCAGGGCGGGCGGGGCCGGCATGCTGTTGTCCATCGTGGTGATCGCGTCGCCGGTGGCGGGCTCACTCGGCATGCTGTTGTCCTGCGTCGTCGCGGCCCCGTCCTTCGGCGGCGCGGGCATGCTGTTGTCCTGCGTGGTGGCGTCCGCGTCCTTCTTCGTGTCGCTCATGAGCGTGGTTCCTCCAGGTCGTGACAGATGCGGAGACGCCCGCCCGGAAGCTCCCCCGAGGGCCGCCGGGCGGGCGTTCGGAGCCGCACACTAACGCGTGGGGCTCCCGCCTGACCGTCTGCCCCCCGACGCGACGGTCTGACGGATGTCAGACTGCCGGTCGGACATAAACGATTGCTGAACGTCCGTGTTGAGGCCCTACGGGGCCACCGGCGCGGGCGAGACGAGCGCGCGGACCTCGTTCGCTTCCGCGGCCCCGCTCTGCTCGTAGAGGTGGAGCGCCTCCTGCCAGCACGCCCTGGCCCGGTCCGCCTGGCCGAGAGCGGCCAGCGCCCGGCCGAGCAGGGTGACGACGTTGCCCCGCATCCGGTCGCCGCCGACACAGCCCAACGCGAGCGCCTGTTCCGCGTGTTGCGCCGCGGACGAGAACTGAGCGGCGGCCAGGTGCACCTCGGCGATCCGGAAGTGCGTGTTGCCCACCCAGAGCCGCTGCCGGTGGTCGCCGAAGATGCCCTGGGCGTCGACGAACTGACCGAGCGCCTCGGCGTGCCGGCCGGCCTTGGCCAGCGCCAGGCCGAGCGCGAAGTGGGCGCTGGCGCGCCGCATGGGCCGGCCCAGCTGCGAATGCGCCGCCAGGCTCTGCCGGGCGATGTCCACGGCCCGGGACACGTCGCCCAGTTCCAGGTAGGACCGGGAGAGGTTGGCGAGGGTGACGGCTTCGCCGAGCCGGTTGTCGGCCGCTCGGTGCCCCTGGATGGCCTGCTCGAAGAAGGCCTTCCCGTCGGCATGGCGGCCCTGGTGCAGACAGATGAGGCCGCGGTCGTTGGCGACCCAGCTGACCGCCGTGGCGTCGGCTGCCGAGGCCGCGAGCTCCATCGCGAGCCGCGCCTCCTCCTCGGCCTGCTGGATCCGCCCGTAGACCAGCAGGACGTTGGTGAGGGTCGTGCGGGCCCTTCCTTCGGCGCGGGCGTCCCCGGCGGTCCGGGTCGCCTCGCACATGGCGCGCGCGGTGGCCTCGTACTGGTGGGAGTTGGCACCCGACTCGATCAGGTCCTTGGCCGCCCAGAGGAGGTCGACGGCGGGCCGCAGCCGGTCCGAGCTCCGCGCCTGCCGGACGCTGGACAACAGGGCCGCCGCCTCGCTGTACAGCCAGTCCAGCGCCTTGGAACCGTCCTCGAAACGCAGCCCCGGATAGCGGGTCGGCTCCAGGTCCTCCACCAGCCGGTCGCCCGGCCGCTCGATCGCGTAGACCCCCGCCGCCGTCGCCAGGTAGAAGTCCAGCAGCCGCGACAGCGCCGCCTCCCGCTCGCTCCGCGGGTTCTCGTCCCGTTCCGCGCACGCACGCGCGTAGAGGCGGACCAGGTCGTGGAAGCGGTAGCGGCCCGGGGCCGCCGACTCGAGCAGGGACGTGTCCACCAGGGACTCCAGCAGGTCCTCCGTGTCCTCCACCGGAAGGTCCAGGACCGCCGCCGCCGCGGCGAGGGAGATGTCCGGGCCGTCCGCCAGGCCCAGCAGGCGGAAGGCGCGGGCCTGGGCCGGCTCCAGCTGGCCGTAGCCCAGCTCGAAGGTGGCCTCGACCGCCTGGTCGCCCGCCTGCAACTCGTCCAGCCGGCGGCGTTCGTCCGCCAGCTTCGCGGCCAGCACCGAGACGGTCCAGGTGCGGCGGGCGGCCAGCCGGGACGCGGCGATGCGGATCGCCAGCGGCAGGAAACCGCACGCGCCGACCACGTCCAGCGCCGCCTCCCGCTCCGAGGCGACCCGCTCCTCGCCCACGATCTTCGTGAAGAGGGCCAGCGCCTCCTCGGGCGACATCACGTCCAGGTCGACCAGGTGCGCCCCGGCGAGGTCCACCATCCGCACCCGTGCCGTCACCAGCGCGGCGCAGCCGTCCGTGCCGGGCAGCAGGGGCCGTACCTGGGCGGCGTCCCGGGCGTTGTCCAGCAGGACGAGGACGCGGCGGCCGTCCAGGACGGAGCGGTAGAGGGCGGCGCGCTCCTCCAGGGAGTCGGGGATGGCCGAGTCGGCCGTGCCCAGGGCCCGCAGGAAGGAGCCGAGCACCGCCTCCGGCTCCGCGGACCGTGCGCCCGCGCCCTGGAGGTCGACGTACAGCTGCCCGTCCGGGAAGGCGGCCCGCGCCTGGTGGGCGACGTGCACCGCGAGGGTCGTCTTGCCGACGCCGCCGATGCCGGCCAGCGCCGAGACCGCCATCACGCGGCCCGTCGTCGGCTCACCGGACGCCGCGGACAGTACGTCGCTCAGCTCCCGGACGAAGGCCGAGCGGCCGGTGAAGTCGGACACGGTCGCCGGGAGTTGCGCCGGGCGGACGGGGGACGTCGCCGTCTCCGCGGCCGGGGCCGAGGGCTCGGCCAGGCCCGGGTCGGCCCGGAGGATGCGCTGCTGGAGTTCCTGGAGGCCGGGGCGCGGGTCGACGCCCAGCTCGTCGGAGAGCAGGCGGCGGGTGTCCGCGTAGACGGCGAGGGCCTCCGCCTGGCGGCCGCTGCGGTACAGGGCCAGCATCAGCAGCTCGCGCAGGCGTTCGCGCAGGGGGTGGGCCGCCGTGAGCGCCGTCAGTTCCGAGACCGCCTCGGCGTGGCAGCCCTGTTCGAGGTCCATGTCGAGGCGGGCCTCCAGGAGTTGGAGCCGCCATTCGTCGAGCCGGACGCGCTGGGTCTGGGCGTAGGGGCCCGGCACCCCGGCCAGTACCTCGCCGTCCCACAGGGCCAGCGCGCGGCGCAGCAGGTCACGGGCGTGGCACAGGTCCCCGGCCGCTCTGGCCTTCTCGGCCCCGGCGGCCAGGTCCTGGGCCGTGGCCAGGTCCAACGCCCCCTCGGCCAGGCCCCGTACGGCGTACCCGCCCGACTCGCTGACCAGGACGCCCGGGTCGAGGACCTTCCGCAGCCGGGACGCGTAGGTGCGCACCGCCGCCAGCGCCTGCGACGGCGGTTCCTCGCCCCACAGGGCGTCGATCAGCTCGGCCGCGGTGGCCGTACGGCCCTCGCGCAGCAGCAGGGCGGCCAGCAGCGCGCGCTGCTGGGGGGAGCCGGTGGCCAGCGCCTCCTCGCCCCGCCAGGCGCGCACCGGCCCGAGCACGCCGAAGCGCAGCGCGCCCGGTTCCTCCCCTTCCGCCGGGAATCCGGGACGCCGCTGCTCCGGAACCCGCGGTCCACCGTCCATGCCGTCCCCCTAGACATCCTGAGCAACCACGTCAGTTTGCCTTGTTCATGCCGACCACGTCAGCCGTGGGAGACGCCGATCACAGGTTCTTCATGAGCTTGCCTGCCTCTGCCCCTCCAGCTCCACCCGTACCGTCAGATGCCCGGTCCCGACGCCCATCGCCCGTACCGCCATGCTGTTGAGGCGGGGCAGGCGGCGCAGGCGGGCCAGCGGGTCGTCGTCGGGCAGGAGGTGGGCCGTGCCCGGGTACCAGCGGCCCCGGATGCGCACCCGTACCCGCGGGTCGGCCCGGATGTTGCGGATGTACTGCGAGCGCTCGCCGAACTCCGAGACCAGCCAGAACGAGTCGCCCTCCCGGCGGCCGCCCACCGGGGTGCGGCGGGGGAGACCGGAGACGCGGCCGGTGGTCTCCAGGAGGGTCTGGCCGGGCAGCCGGCGCACGACGGCGTTCAGCCGGCGCTGGAAGGCCGTGACGGTCCGGTACTTCCGCTCGGGGTTCGGCGGTTTCGGCATCGTGGGTCCGCGCTCCGTCTCGCTCGGGGGGCTACGCGGTCGGTCCGGGAGCCCGGTGGTCCGGTGTTCCTGGAGACTAACTCCCCAGGAACACCGGGTTGGTGAACGCCGCCAGCGCGCCCGGCAGCGGGCCCGACGCCGCCTCGTGCCGCACCTCCGCCCGTACGTAGGCCGCGTACGAGGCGGTCGTGCGCCACTCCACCGTGCCCGCCCCGGACTCCGGCAGCGGAGCGCCGGTGAACAGCACGCCCTGGTCCGTGACGAGGCGCACCGTGCAGCGCGGGGCGCCCGTCACCTCCAGGCGGACGGTGACCGGGGTGTCGGCGTCCACCCGCAGCCGCTCGCCGATCCCGGCGTGCTCGCCCCGGCCGCCGGACGCGCTGAAGGACAGCGACACCTTCGACGACTCGGCCACGTACGACCGGCCGGCCCGGATGCCCTCCTGGATCGCCTCGCGGGTCAGGTCGTCGGCGAGGACGACGGTCTGCGGGCGGCCGATCACGTCGGGGGAGCGGTGGGAGTCGCTGCTGCCCATCGCCGGGATCCAGTCCCGCCTCCCGTCGCGCGCCGAGGCGACCAGCATGCCGTCCCAGTCGGCCAGCGCCACCTCGTCGTCGGGCGTGTAGGCGCCGTTCCACACCTCGACCGCGTCCGCCTCCCCGAAGCCGAACTTCCAGTTGCAGCCGATGCAGGTGGCGTGCGGGTGGGCCGGCACGACCAGGCCCCCGGCGCGGCGGATCTGCCGGGCGAAACGGCCGAAGCGGTTGTCGCGGGCCCGGTAGCGCCAGTCGACGAAGGTGCCGGGGTCGGTGCCGAGGGCGACGACGTGGCCGTTGCGGGTCGTCACCTCCTCGCCGAGCAGGA
This sequence comes from Streptomyces sp. NPDC102490, assembly GCF_044765285.1. NCBI lineage: Bacteria > Bacillati > Actinomycetota > Actinomycetes > Kitasatosporales > Streptomycetaceae > Streptomyces > Streptomyces sp. NPDC102490. Next base: position 260,874 of record NZ_JBIWJU010000006.1, on the reverse strand, counting down.
TCAGCAGGTCGTCCCCGGCCAGGCCGGCCCAGTGCGGGTGCGCCGAGTGCGTGTTGTGCTCGGAGGAGTTGATGAAGTCCAGGCCCGCCGCCCGCGCCAGCTCCGCGATCTCGGCGAGGGTGTAGCGGCCGTCGGAGTACACGGAGTGCAGGTGGCAGTCGCCCCGGTACCAGGCCCGGCCCCGCCCCTTGGCCCGCTCGGGCGGGTACACCGGCCGCGGGGTCTCGCCCTGTTCGCCGTAGGTCAGCGTGATCGTGAGCTCGTACGCCAGGCCCTGCGGGGCGACCGTGTACGGGCCGAGCGCGATGTGCCAGGTGCCCGCCCGCACCGGCCCCGGGACGTAGCCGGGGGTGGCGTCGTCGGCGCGGACGAAGAACTCCGTGCGCGCCCCGCCCGACCAGCCGCGGAAGCCCCGGCCGCCCAGCTCGGTGCCGCGCTCGTCGAAGAGGCCGATGTCGAGCGCGTTGCCCTGGGTGCCGGCCGGGACGGCGGGGCGGTCGTAGGTGTAGGCGACGTGGATCTCGCGCACTCCCCGGGGGACCTCGACCGGGACGTACACGAAGTCGGGGGAGCCGGGCGGGAGGGTGCCGCGCACGGTCCTGGTCCGCTGTTCCCGGGGGGCCGCCGCGGCGAAGCTCACGCTTCCCAGGGTGAGCGCGGCGGCGGCTCCCGTCACGAACACCGCGCGTCTGCCGATCCCGGCGCGGTCCCCGGCGCGGTCCTGTCCCTGGTCGTGCCCGTGGTCGTGTCCGTGGTCGTCCTCGCACATGCTGCTGCTCCCAGTGTCGTCGGTGACATGACATCGGTGACATGGCATCGGTGGTGCAGGGGTGGTGCGTGCAACCCTCGTATTGAGCCGTGAACTCCCGGGCAAGGAAAGGGGTTCGGCGCATTGAGGGCCGGGAACCGTGCGGTGGGCGGCCGGGACGGGGCACCCGGCTTGATCACGCCGCTCGTATGCTCGAAGGATGACGACTTCCGCGACCTCCGGAACCGGACCCGCCGACCCCACCGGCCCCACCGAGAACTCCATGCGTCGCGCCCTCAAACGCGCCCGGGACGGCGTCGCCCTCGACGCGGCCGAGGCCGCCGTGCTGCTCCAGGCGCGCGGCGAGCACCTCGACGCCCTCACCGCGTCCGCCGCCCGGGTCCGGGACGCGGGCCTGGAGGCGGCCGGGCGGCCCGGCGTCATCACGTACTCGAAGAGCGTCTTCGTCCCGCTGACCCGGCTGTGCCGGGACAAGTGCCACTACTGCACCTTCGTCACCGTCCCCGGCAAGCTGCGGCGGGCGGGCCACGGGATGTTCATGTCGCCGGACGAGGTGCTCGACATCGCGCGCAAGGGCGCGGCCCTCGGCTGCAAGGAAGCCCTCATCACCCTCGGCGACAAGCCCGAGGACCGCTGGCCGGAGGCCAGGGAGTGGCTGGACGCGCACGGGTACGACGACACGATCGCCTACGTCCGCGCGATCTCGATCCGCATCCTGGAGGAGACGGGACTGCTCCCGCACCTCAACCCGGGCGTCATGACCTGGACGGACTTCCAGCGGCTCAAGCCCGTCGCGCCCTCCATGGGCATGATGCTGGAGACCACCGCGACCCGCCTGTGGTCCGAGCCCGGCGGCCCGCACCACGGCTCGCCCGACAAGGAGCCCGCCGTACGGCTGCGCGTCCTGGAGGACGCCGGGCGCTCCTCGGTCCCCTTCACCTCCGGCATCCTCATCGGCATCGGGGAGACCTACGAGGAGCGGGCCGAGTCCCTGTTCGCGCTGCGCAAGGTCTCCCGCGCCTACCACGGCGTCCAGGAGCTGATCATCCAGAACTTCCGCGCCAAGCCCGACACGGCGATGCGCGGCATGCCGGACGCGGAACTGGACGAGCTGGTCGCCACGGTCGCCGTCGCCCGGCACATCATGGGCCCCTCCGCCTGCCTCCAGGCCCCGCCGAACCTGGTGGACGCGGAGTACGAGCGGCTGATCGGCGCCGGGATCGACGACTGGGGCGGCGTCTCCCCGCTCACCATCGACCACGTCAACCCCGAGCGGCCCTGGCCGCAGATCGACGAACTCGCCGCGACGTCCCGGGCGGCCGGGTTCGAGCTGCGGGAACGCCTCTGCGTGTACCCGGAGTTCGTCCGGCGCGGCGAGCCCTGGCTGGACCCGCGGCTGCGCCCGCACGTGGCGGCGCTGGCCGACCCGGAGACCGGCCTGGCCCGCGAGGACGCGGTGGTCGAGGGGCACGCGTGGCAGGAGCCGGACGAGGCGTTCACCGCCACCGGCCGCACCGACCTGCACGTCACCATCGACACCGAGGGCCGTACCTCGGACCGACGCGACGACTTCGACGAGGTGTACGGCGACTGGGGCGCCCTGCGCGAGGCCGCCGCCCCCGGCATGGCCCCCGAGCGCATCGACACCGACGTACGCGCAGCGCTGGCCACGGCGGCCGACGACCCCACGCGGCTGACGGACGACGAGGCGCTCGCCCTGCTGCACGCCGACGGCCCGGCGCTGGACGCCCTGTGCGGCATCGCGGACGACGTCCGCAAGAGCGTCGTCGGCGACGACGTGACGTACATCGTCACCCGCAACATCAACTTCACCAACGTCTGCTACACCGGCTGCCGTTTCTGCGCCTTCGCCCAGCGCCGCACGGACGCAGACGCCTACACGCTCTCCCTGGACCAGGTCGCCGACCGCGCCCAGCAGGCGTGGGAGGTGGGCGCGGTGGAGGTCTGCATGCAGGGCGGCATCCACCCCGACCTGCCCGGCACGGCGTACTTCGACATCGCGCGGGCGGTCAAGGAGCGCGTGCCCGGCATGCACGTGCACGCCTTCTCGCCGATGGAGGTCGTCAACGGCGCGACCCGCACGGGCCTGTCGATCCGCGAGTGGCTGGGCGCCGCCAAGGACGCCGGCCTGGACTCGATCCCGGGCACGGCGGCCGAGATCCTCGACGACGAGGTCCGCTGGATCCTCACCAAGGGCAAGCTGCCGACGGCCACCTGGATCGAGGTGATCGAGACGGCCCACGAGCTGGGCATCCGGTCCAGCTCCACGATGATGTACGGCCACGTCGACCAGCCCCGCCACTGGCTGGGCCACCTGCGCACGCTCGCCGGGATCCAGCAGCGTACGGGCGGTTTCACGGAGTTCGTGACGCTCCCCTTCATCCACACCAACGCGCCGGTGTACCTGGCGGGCATCGCGCGGCCCGGCCCCACCCTCCGGGACAACCGTGCGGTGACGGCGATGGCCCGCCTCCTGTTGCACCCGCACATCCCCAACATCCAGACGAGCTGGGTGAAACTGGGCACGGAGGGCGCGGCCGAGATGCTCCGCTCCGGCGCCAACGACCTGGGCGGCACCCTCATGGAGGAGACGATCTCCCGCATGGCCGGCTCGTCCTACGGGTCGTACAAGTCCGTCAAGGACCTGATCGCGGTCGCGGACGCGGCGGGCCGCCCGGCGAAGTCGCGCACCACGCTCTACGGCCCGGTGCCCGAGGAGCGGCAGCGGGCGGCGCGGGACTCGGACGGGCACCTGCCGGAGCTGCTGCCGGTGCTGGACTGAGGAGCGCTGGGCGCGGGCGCGGGCGCGCGCTTCGGGGGTGCGGCGGGCGCGCAGTACGATGATCGGGCCCCCGGTGTGTCGGGGTTCTCGTAGCTGAGGAGATGCGTGCCCGTGCCTGCCCGACTTCCCTCATGGGCGTGGGTCTCCGGTCTGACCGTGGGCGCGATCGCGGCGGTGACCGTCCTGGCCGTGCAGGCGGACCAGGGGCCCCACCCCACCGCCGTGGCGACGAAGCCGAAGCCGTCGGCGTCGGCGGACGCGCACCCCACGCCGAAGGAGACCGCGCCCGCCCCGGTACCGGAGGGCTCCGGTACCGGGCGGCGCGTCGTCTACTCGGTCGGCCAGGACCGGGTGTGGCTGGTCGACGCCAGCGACGCCACCCGGCGGTCCTTCAAGGTCTGGCCGGGCACGGTCGACCCCGACCCCGGCAAGTACCGCGTCGGCACCCGCCGCCAGGACCCGACGACCGGCTCCGACGGGGTGCGGATCGAACAGATCCTGTACTTCACCCAGGAGGACGGCGTCTGGGTCGCCTTCTCCAACGCCGTGGACGGCTCCTCCCCGCCGCCGCCCGCCGACGGTGCCAAGACGGGCGGCATACGGCTGCCCAAGGCGGACGGCGACGCGCTCTGGGAGTTCGGCACGGCCGGCACGACGGTCACCGTGGTGTCGTAGGTCACCGCGGTCCCGTACGTCACCGCGGTCGCGTGGTCTCCGCCTCGCCGGACGGCAGGTGCGCCACGATCAGCACGACGCCGCTGAACAGGAGCACCCGGGTCGCCGCGTCCAGCCCGTTCCAGTCCTCCGACTGCCACATCGCGAACCACTCCCCGCCGATCGCGAGGAACCCGGCCCCGAACAGCAGCATCAGCATGAGCGTGCCGTACGTGGTGAAGCGCCGCGCGGGAGCGGGCTGCCGGCGTATCCAGAGCCAGGTCGCCCAGAGCAGCACGAGCGCGGCCGCGGTCTCCCACACGATGATCGCCACGTAGGCGGTGTCCTGGAGACCCTTGCTCGTGATCGCCCGCCACATCAGGTCGTCGTCCTTGAACGTCGTGTCCATCGCGAGGACATGGCGCACGTACTGCTGGTTGTTGTCGAAGTCCGTGATGTTCCCGAGAGCCACCAGGGCGATGTAGAGGGCGAGGACCGCGGTGAGCACGGTGGAGGCGAGTAACAGGGTGCTGCGGGGGTTCTTGGTCATGGCAGCACTATCCCCAAGCCCGGAGCCGGGCGAGCAGGCAGGTCCGGGAACGTGATCTCTTCGAGGCGTTCCGGGCTTCCCGCCCGTGCCGCGCGGTGTGTGTCGGCTCGTGAACGTTTCCACACGGTTCCGGCCCTGACCGACCACTTCCGTTCGCATACAGTGCTGGACGTCGTACGTGCGGACAGTGCCGAGGGGAGGCCCGGGTGGGCGGGACAGCCGGCGCCGTCTGGGGGCGTGCCGAGCAGCAGGACTTCCGCAGCCGGGTGCGCGGCACGCTGCTCGGTGTGGCCGTCGGGGACGCCCTCGGCGCGCCCGTCGCCGGCCTCGGCCTCGACGCGATCCGGGAGGAGCACGGCGCCGAGGGCCTGTCCGACCTCGCCCCCGCCCACGGCCGGCGCGGTGCCGTCACCCACCTCACCCAGCTTTCCCTGTTCTCCGTGGACGGGCTGATCCGCGCCCAGGTACGGCGGGACACCGGCGCCTGGCACCCGCCGACCGATCTGCACCGGGCCTACCGGCGCTGGGCCGCCACCCAGCGCGACTGGGGGCCCGACCTGCGGCGCAAGGACGACGGCTGGCTGGCCCACGAGGAGTGGCTGTACGTCCGCCGGGACCCGCCGCGCGCGCTGCTGCTCGGCCTCGGCGACGAGACGATGGGCACCCCCGAGTCGCCCAAGAACCCCGGCGAGCGCGGCCCCGAGGCCGCCGCCCGCTCGGCGCCGTTCGGGCTCCTGGTCGGCTGGGAGCCGCAGCTGGTCGCCCAGCTCGCCGTGGAGTGCGCGGCGCAGACCCACGGCCACCCCACCGGCTACCTGGCGGCGGCCGCGTACGCGGTGATCGTGCACGGGCTGGCGCGCGGCGAGAGCCTGGACGCCGCGGTGCAGCGGGCCCTGGCGCTGCTCGTCGCCCGGCCGGGGCACGAGCCCGTGACCGACGCCCTGCAACACGCGCTCGGCGCGGTGCGGCAGGGGCTGCCGGGCCCGGCCCGGGTGACCGCCCTGATCGGCGCGGGTACGGCGGAGGGCCTGGTCGCCGCCGCCGTGTACTGCGCCCTCGTCGGCGAGGACGTACGGCACGGGCTGCGGCTCGCCGTCAACCACGACGGCCCCTCGGCGGCGGCCGGCGCCCTGACCGGCGGCCTGCTCGGCGCCCTGCACGGCGAGACGGCCCTGCCCCCGGCCTGGCTGGCCGAGTTGGAGGGCCGCCCCACCGTCCTGGAACTGGCCGACGACTTCGCCATGGAGATGACCCAGGGCCCCGCCCTGCACGGCCCGGCGGGCTCGTCCCCCGGGTGGCTGACGCGGTACCCACGGGCGTAGGCCCTACGCGGAGGGCGTATGCCCTACGCAGACCCCCGGCGGCGACGGTCAGGTTTCGAGAAGCGCCGCCCCGTGGGCCGCGGCTAGCGTGGCAGCCATGGACATCAGCATTCACACCACCGTTCTCCCGCACGACGACCCGGAGGCGTCTGTCGCCTTCTACCGGGACGTCCTCGGCTTCGAGGTCCGCAAGGACGTCGGCAACGGCACGATGCGCTGGATCACGGTCGGGCCGGTCGGCCAGCCGGACGTCTCGCTGCTCCTGTCGCCGCCCGCCGTGGACCCCGGCATCACCGACACCGAGCGCCGCACCATCGCCGAGATGATGGCCAAGGGCACCTACGGGTGGCTCCTCCTGGCCACCGAGGACCTCGACGGCACCTTCGAGAAGGTGCGCGCCGGACACGCCGAGATCGTCCAGGAGCCGACCGAGCAGCCGTACGGCGTCCGGGACTGCGCCTTCCGGGACCCGGCGGGCAACCAGATCCGCATCCAGGAACTGCGCTGACCGGGCGGCCGGTGACCACGAACCGTGGCCACCGGCCGGACACCGGCCGTACGCCGTCCGGGTGGGGGCTCAGTCGCCCACCCGGCTGCGTCCCACCGCGTCGTCCACCCCGCCCGCGGGCGCCGGGACCGCGGCCGCCGCGCCGGAGGCGTCGCCGTCCCCGTCCGTGTTGACGCGCTCGATGATCGCCAGCCGCTCCGGGGTGTCCTCCGGCTTCAGGTAGCCGACCAGGACGTACAGGACCAGCGAGACCGCCAGCGGGACGGAGACCTGGTACTCCAGCGGCACCCCGCCGTCCACGCTCCAGTTGATCGGGTAGTTGACCAGCCAGAACGCGACCAGGCCCAGACCCCAGCTGGTGAGCGCCGCCGTCGGGCCCGAGCGGCGGAAGGGCCGCAGCAGGCCGAGCATCATCGGGATCGCGATCGGGCCCATCAGCCCGGCCACCCACTTGATCACGACGGTGATGATGTCCTTGAACGTCGGCGAGTCGACCTGCGTGGCCACCGCCATCGACAGACCGAGGAAGATCACCGTCGTCAGCCGGGCCGCCAGCAGCCCGGACCGCTGCCCCCAGCCCCGCGCCCGCTTGGACAGCACCGGCGCCACGTCACGGGTGAACACGGCGGCGATGGCGTTCGCGTCCGAGGAGCACATGGCCATGGTGTGCGAGAAGAAGCCGACGATGACCAGTCCGAGCAGCCCGTGCGGCAGCAGCTGCTCGGTCATCAGGGCGTAGGAGTCGGAACCGTCCGCCTTCTGCGACTCCACCAGCAGCGGCGACATCCACATCGGGAAGAACAGCACCAGCGGCCAGACCAGCCACAGCACCGCCGACAGCCGCGCCGACCGCTCGGCCTCCCGGGCGTTGCGCGTGGCCATGTAGCGCTGGGCCTGGTTGAGCATGCCGCCGTTGTACTCGAACAGCTTGATGAACAGGAAGGCCAGCAGGAACACCGTGCCGTACGGGCCGACCAGCGGTTTGGCGTGGCCGTCCAGGGCGGGCTCGTCCCAGACGCCGAAGAAGCCGCCGTGGTCGCCGAGCTTCATGACGACGGCCACGAACATCGCGATGCCGGCCAGCAGCTGGATGATGAACTGGCCCAGCTCCGTCAGCGCGTCCGCCCACAGGCCGCCGATCGTGCAGTAGATGCCCGTGATGACGCCGGTGATCAGGATGCCCTGGTTGAGCGTGATGCCGGTGAAGACCGACAGCAGCGTGGCGATGGCCGCCCACTTCGCGGCCACGTCCACGATCTTCAGCAGCATCCCGGACCAGGCCAGCGCCTGCTGGGTGGGCAGGTTGTACCGGTTCTTGAGGTACTCGAGCGGCGAGGCCACGTGCAGCCGTGAGCGCAGCCGGTTGATGCGCGGCGCGAACAGCTTGGAGCCGATGGCGATGCCGAGCGCGATGGGGAACGACCACGTCACGAAGGACGTGACGCCGTAGGTGTAGGCGATGCCGGCGTAGCCGGTGAACATCACCGCGCTGTAGCCGGACATGTGGTGCGAGATGCCGGACAGCCACCAGGGCATCTTGCCGCCGGCCGTGAAGAAGTCGCTCACGTCGTCCACGCGTTTGTGCGACCAGACACCGATCGCCACCATGACGGCGAAGTAGCCGATGAGCACGGACCAGTCGAGACCGTTCATGTGCCCCCTTCCGGGGTCCGCCTTGTGAACTCCGCTCAGCTGGTTGGCACTTCGCACGAGCGGGGTAGGGGCGTGGCAGGCCGCGAAGTGCCCGCTCATCGTGGGTGCGACGACGCGGGCACGACAAGGAAGCGGAAGGTCAAGAGGAAGTAAAAAGGTTCGGCTTACTGACCTGCGTTCATCTACGTGAACAACAGCGGAGGCGGCCCGCGACGGCCGCCCGGTCCGCTACTTCAGCTCGTCCGGGCACGGAGTGCCCCGCTTCAGCCCGTACGGCGAGGCCAGCCGGTACGTGCCCGCCTCGGGGGCGAGGAGCGTCGTCCACACGTCGCCGTCGGCGGTCTCCTCGGTCTCCGTCAGACACCCGTTGACGTTCTCGTACGTCTTCGGGGTGCCCTCCGGGGCGTCCTTGGACGCCTCCGTCTCCTGGGGCGGCTGGAGCTTGTTGCCCTCGGCGTCGACGAGGCTCAGCCACGGCGAGTACGGCATCCGGATCAGGATGCGGCCGGGCCGCCGTACGTCGATCACCCACTCGTCCTGCTCGGCCCGCTGCACGACCGCGTCGGGCTCCGCCAGCGGCGTCGGGTCGGTCACCTGGAACAGCTGCCAGTTGGCGTCGCCCCAGATCTGCTTCAGATACGGCAGGCCGCGCTGGAGCAGCTCCCGCTCGCGCTTGCCGCCGTCGCCGTCCGGTTCGTCCTTGGGCAGCACCACGTAGTGCACCGCCCAGCGCTTCAGCCACTCGTGGTAGTTCGCCGAGTTGAGCGTGTCGTCGTAGAAGAGCGGGTTGCGCTCCATGTCCGCCTGGCGGGTCCAGCCGCGGGCCAGGTTCACGTACGGCGCGAGCGCCGAGGCCTCCCGGTGGGAGCGCGCCGGGACGGCCTCCACCCGGCCCTGCTCCGCGCCGACCTCCTGCAACTCGTTGACGAGCGGCGCCAGCTCGCGCGCCCAGGAGGCGGCGGGCGTGGTGTGCACGATGTCGTCGGCCGACTTGAAGCCGATCCAGCCCACGAAGCCGACGATCGAGACCACCAGCGCGTACCACTTGCGCGACTTGCGCACCGTGAACGGCAGCGCCGCCACCAGCGCCACCCCGGCGAAGAGCATCGGCAGGCGCGTGATGTTGGAGCCGATCTGCGAGCTGATCAGCCAGACCAGCAGCACGGACAGGCCGTAGACCGCCGACGTGATCCGCACCGTCTTCCAGCTGCTCGGCACCAGCCAGTAGATCAGGCCCGCGTACAGGATCGGCAGCACCGCCGAGCCGAACCCCATCGGCTGCGTGCCGGAGAAGGGGAACAGCACCGCCGACAGCGCGACGACCACGCTCGGTGCCACGCCCAGCGCCCAGGCCCCCGGGCGGCGCTTCTGAAGGAACAGGGCGACCGCCACCAGGCCCACGAACAGGCCCGAGACCGGCGAGGCCATGGTGGACAGCGCGGCCAGCGGCGCCGCGCACAGCCCCTTGGCCCAGCGCTCGTGCCGCCAGCGGTACGGCCAGCAGAACACGGCGGCGACCGCGCCCAGACCGAACATCATGCCGAGCGCGAACGTCACCCGCCCCGACGCCGCGTTGCCCAGCAGCGCGAACAGGCCCGCCAGCGACGCCCACAGCGGATTGCGGACCACCCGGCTGCGGATCAGGATCATCGTCAGCAGCCCGGCCGACACCGTCCCCGCGATCATCATCGTGGTGCGCACGCCGAGCACCGACATCAGGTACGGCGAGATCACGCTGTACGACACCGGGTGCATGCCGCCGTACCAGGCGAGGTTGTACGCCGAGTCCGGGTGCCGGCCGACGAACTCGGCCCACGCGTCCTGCGCCGCCAGGTCGCCGCCACTGTTCGCGAACGTGAAGAACCACGCTATGTGGAGCACCCCGGCCAGCGCGGTCACGGACAGCACCGGATGACGCAGCATGCGCTCGCGCAGGGCGAGGAAGGCGGCGTTCACCGCCGAGGGCGCCTTCGGCTCGGCAGGCCGCCGCGGCCCGGCGGGACGGGGCTCACCGTCGTCCCTGCGGGGCGCGGGTACGCGTGGTCGCGGGCCGGCTCCCGAACCCGGATCGGCGTCGTCGGCGCGTGTCGGCTCCGCAGTGGCCACCTGAAGGCACTCCCCGTGTCCCGTCTTCTCCTTTGGGCCGTGTCCCGTTCCCGCGACCGGCGACTGCCCCGTTCGGCGACGCTAGCACGCGCCCCCGCACCGTTGCCTCCCGCCTTTTCGCGGCCCCGCGGGAGCCCGCTCCACCGCCGGGGACGCGAAGGCCCCCGCGGCCGGGAGACCGCGGGGGCACGGGCGTCGCCGCGGCCCGGACGGGCCGCCGGTCAGCCCACGCGGGTCAGCTTGTCCGACAGACCGGGCTCGACGAGGTCGTCCCGCAGGGCCACCGGCACCTTGACCGCGCCGCTGGTGCCGCCGTCGCCGACCGTGAGGGTGCCGACCTTGGTGCCGGCCTTCGCCGTGTGCGGCACCTCGTCCGCCTTGAACGTCAGCTTCACGGTCAGTCCGGCCCAGCCCACGGCCTTGACGTCCTGCGCGGCGACGACCGGCGTACGGCCGCCGAGACCGTCGTCGACGTACCCCACGACGGTGCCCTTCTTCAGGATCGTCGACGACTTCAGGGTGTCCTGCGCGGCCCGGATCAGCTTGTCGCTGGAGTCCAGCGCGGCACCGAGGATGGTGTTGTCCGCGCCGCCCGCCGGCTGGCGCACCACGGCACCGACGATGGTCCGGGTCTCGCCGCCGACCTCCTTCTTCGCCGCGAAGACGAGGTTGCCGAGGGCGGAGGTGGTGGTGCCGGTCTTGATGCCGACGACGTCGTTGTGGCCGACCAGGTGGTTCCAGTTGGAGTGGTTGACCCCCTTGTAGTCGTCGTACGACATCATCGCGGCGACCTCGCGGAACGCGGGCTCCTTCATCGCCTCCTTGGCCAGCTTCACCTGGTCCACGGCCGTGCTCACCGTCGTGTTGTTCAGGCCCGACGGGTCGGTGTACGTGGAGTTGGTCATGCCGAGGTCCTTCGCGGCGGCGTTCATCTTCTCCACGAACGCCTTCTCGGACCCCGCGTCCCAGCGGGCGAGCAGCCGCGCCACGTTGTTCGCGGACGCGATCAGAATGGCCTTGAGGGCCTCGCGCTGGGAGATCGCGTCGCCCTCGTAGACGTGGACGGTCGACTCGTCACCCGCCTCCGACTGCTGCTCCGCCGCCCCGTCGATCTTGATCTTCGGGCCCTCGGCGCCGCTCTTGAGCGGGTGGTCGCGCAGGATGACGTACGCGGTCATGACCTTGGCCACGCTCGCGATCGGCACCGGCTTCTGGTCGCCGGACGAGCCGAAGCTGCCGATGCCCTGCACGTCGAGCGCGGCCTGCCCGCTGGACGGCCAGGGGATCTCCGGCTTGCCGCCGTCGAACGTGAAGCTGTCCTGCGCCGTGAGGTCGAGGGTGGGCGCGGGCAGCGGGCGCATCGACTGCACGACGCCGAAGACGATCAGCAGCAGGATGACCAGCGGCGTCCAGATCTTGACCCGGCGCACCGTCGTGCGCAGCGGCGTCTCCGGCGGCGGCGGGGTGTTCGTCAGCTCCGCCAGCAGGTCCAGCGGCGGCTTGGGCGGCAACGGCTGCTGGGTGGTCCGGTCCGGCCCGACGTGCGGCACGGCCGAGGTGGCCCCGGTACGGGACGCCTTGGGGGCGTCGGCGGAGGGCGCCTGACCCGGCGGGGGCTTGCGGGTCGCCGGCTCGTCCGGGTTCCGCAGCGCCACGAACTTGCTGGTCCGCTCGGCGTCGTCGCCCGGCCCGGCCTTCTTGGCCCCGGCGGCGGCACCACCCAGCTTCAGCATGGTCGTCGGCTGGTCCACGGCGGGCCGCGGCGCCTTGAACACGGCGGTCGGCTGATCAACCGGCACCGCACCGTCACCGTCCCCGTCGGTGTCGCCGTCGCTGTCGTCCCGCCCGGCCCCGGCCCCGGCCTCGGGGTCCGCCTCCGCGAGCGGCTTCGGGTCCGGGCCTGTGCCCGAGTCGGTGTCTGTGCCCGAGTCGGACACGGGGTCCGAGTCGGACGCTTCCTCCGTGCCGGCGCCCTTGCCCGTGCCTGCGTCCGTGCCGGCGCCCTTGCCCGTGCCTGCGTCCGTGCCGGCGCCCGCGTCCGCGTCGGAGCCCGGAGCCGAGCCGGAACCGGAAGCCGTGCCCGTGCCGGAGGCCGTGCCCGGGGCCGCGTCTGTGTCGGGAGCCGCGCCGGAGGCGGTGGCCGTGTCGCCGTCGGAGTCGGCGGTGCCGTCGGCGGCCTCGGGCTGCTCGTCGGCCTGTGGGGCGTCCTTGGCACCCTCGGCGGTCTGCTCGGCGCCGGGCTCGTCGTCGTCCTGGGACGGCTCCTCCGGGGCCCGCCCGTCCTCGAGCCGTGCGTTGGCGGCGGCGCGCTCGTCCGCGGTGGCCACCCAGGCCGCGACGGCGTCCCGCAGCCGGCCGTCGTTGCCGGGAGCGGGCCTCACACCGTCGCCCTCGGCCTCCTCGGCCGTCTCCGGAGCGCCGGACGGGTCCGACGACGTATCGGCCGCCTCGGCCGACCCTGCGCCGTCGTCACCGCCGGAGGCCCCCGCCTCCGCCTCGCGGACCGACAGCACCCGGGTCGCGGTCTCCACGCCACCGGACCCCGCGGAGCGCTTCGCGTCCTCCCGTGCCACCGGCAGCCGCGGATCACTCCGCTCGCTCGCCTCGGTCCTGGCTTCGGGAACCGGACCCGCGCTCCCCGACGTCGGTTCTTCCGACGACTCGCGCTGCTTCGACCTGTCGGGGAACTCGCCCGCCACCGATGCCTCCTCCATGCGCCGCACGTCCTGTGCGCGCTACCGAACCCGTACCGAAACCATTTACCAGTGTCCTGTGTACGGCTGGAACCCACGCGGTAGACGAGAACGACATACCTACTGGTTCCACTACGAAGCGGTCACGCACCCTCGACAGACCAATGTGAGAGGGGTCACCCTGTCTGTCATCCACGCGGGGAGGCATGGATGGGCAGGAGCCGCAGAACACTTCCGGAGGAGCTTCTGCTGCTGGCGTTGGACCCGACCACGGGTACCACCGCACAGCCGCAGTCGCTCGACCTCGGTCTGGCCGGAGCACAGCTGGTGGAGCTGGCGCTGGCCGGACGGATAGCCCCAGACGGGGATCGTATCGCCGTGGTGGCCCCACGGCCGACAGGAGATCCAACACTGGACTGCGCGTTGGAGTTGCTGCGAAGGCGTGGCGCTCCCGTACGGGCGGTCAACTGGATTGGCGGGCCCCGCCTGGGGCTGCGTCAGACCTACCTCTCGCATCTGGAGCGATGCGGCATGGTGCATGCCGTGGAGGGCCAGATGTGCGGGGTGCTGCCGACGACTCGCTACCAGGCGACGGACACGGCGATCAGCAGGGAGATCAAGGCCCGGCTGGACTCGGCGATCCGCACCGGCGTCCCGCCGGACCCGCGGACCGCGGCGCTCGCCGCGCTGGCCCACGCGGTCGGACTCGGCAAGCACCTCTATCCGGGCAACGAAGGACGCTCGTCGCGGTCCCGACTGCGGGACCTCATCAGGCACGACCCCATGGGCGGTCTGGTGGCGCACGCGGTGATGGACGTCCAGAACGGCGCTGCGGCACAGCCACGCCGCAGTCCGGCCCCGGCCGGCCGCCAGGCCCCGGGACCGGCGGGCAAGCACGCCCCGGAACCCGCACGCGGTGTTCCGGCGCAACCGCGCCACGGATCCATGGCGCGAGCGGTGGCCCACTAGCCCGAAGACCACACCGCACCGCAGCTCACCGCACCACGGCACGACCGCACCACACCAGCAGCACCACCGCAACAGCACCGCCGCACCGCCAGTCCCCAAGCCCGGTCACGGGAGCCGCAGGTCCGCGCGGGGCGGCGGAACCGACCGCGAGTCCGGCCCACCCGGACCGCGGAAAGGTTCCGCCGCCCCGCGCGGCCGCATGCGAGGGTGGCGTTCCGAACTGGCGTGTACGCGGCGCATATCGACCGTTTCCCAGCGGTAGAAAGCACCTTGGTGGCAGTCTGCTCAGCAGCAGATACACAAAGTGGCAAGTATGAGTCACGCAGCCGGAGGTGCACGTCCCGTGGCGTCGAGTGTCAATCCCACCGTAAGGCGGCGTCGGCTGGGCCAGGAGCTGCGCCGGCTCCGTGAGCTCAAGGGCATGACGGCCGAGGAGGTCGCCGAGCGGCTGCTGGTCTCGCAGTCGAAGATCAGCCGCCTGGAGAACGGCCGGCGCAGCATCAGCCAGCGGGACGTCCGCGACCTGTGCGGGGTGTACGAGGTCGAGGACCAGCGGATCGTCGACTCGCTGATGCAGATGGCGAAGGACTCGCGCCAGCAGGGCTGGTGGCACGCCTTCGGGGACATCCCGTACAGCGTCTACATCGGCCTGGAGACCGACGCGGAGTCGCTGCGGACCTACGAACCCCAGATCATCACCGGCCTGTTGCAGACCCGGCCCTACGCCGAGGCCCTCATCCAGGGCGCGTTGCCCGAGACGTCCGTCGCCGACGTGGAGAAACGCGTGCAGGTCCGCATACGGCGGCAGGAGCGCATCTCCGCCGACCACAACCCGCTGCGGCTGTGGGTGGTCCTCGACGAGGCGTGCCTGCACCGGGTGGTGGGCAGCAGGCAGGTGATGCGGGAGCAGCTGGAGCACGTCGCCGAGATGTCGCAGCGCCCGCACATCACCGTGCAGGTGCTGCCCTTCGACGTCGGGGCGCACCCCGGCATCAACGGCCAGTACTCCATCCTGGAGTTCGCCGACACGGCCGACTCCAGCGTGGTGTACATCGAGGGCGTGACCAGCGACCTGTACCTGGAGAAGGCGCCGGACGTGCAGAAGTACACAGTGATGTACGAGCACCTGCGGGCCCAGGCCCTGAACGTGGAGCAGTCGCGGCAGCGCATCGAGGACGTGGCGAAGGAATACGCGCGCCTGAGCCGTTGAAGCCCGAGAGACCGGGCGAACGCGGATGGTACACCCCTGCCACGATGTACTGGAAGACTCGCCTGGAATATGCCATCCGGTCGAGTGAATGCCTGCTCCGTACCGGAGGGCCAGCGAGTAGCGTCGATCACGCCAAAGATCAAACGTCATTGGCGTAAACCACACCCGCGACTCGCCATCGGAGCAGACATGGCAATTCTTCAGGGCGCCCAGGAATCGTGGACCAAGTCCTCCTACTCCGGAGGGAACGGCGCGTGCGTCGAGGTCCGGTCACCGGTCGTGGCGGCGCTCGCCGTCCGCGACTCCAAGGTGACCGGCGGCCCGGTCCTCGCGTTCCCCGCCGACGCGTGGACCGCCTTCGTGACGTCGGTCAAGGAGTAGCACCGCCACGCACCACCCGCCGGCACCACCCGCCGGTACCGCCGACGGAGCCCTCTCGACCAGTTCGCCGACCTTGCCGAGAGGGCGCCCGCCGGCCGGCTCAGCTCACCGGGAACGCCACGTCGCACACCGGGTCCTCGGGACCCGCGGCCTCCCAGTCGGCGAAGTACACCTCACGGCACGGCCCCGCCACCGTCAGTCCCCGCGCGGCGATCCACTCCTCCACCGCCCCGAAGGCGGCCAGGATCTGCGGGTACGCCACCTGCGCCTTGGTGATCCGGGTGTAGGCCAGCCGCCCGGCCGGCTCCACCCGCACCCGCGTCTGCCAGGCCCGCCCCCGCTCCTCGCTCCAGGCCCGCGCAGCCGCCTCGTCGGCGACCGGCACGCAGGACTCGGCCGGGCCGTCGCTCTCCATCGACACGTCCGAGTGGTAGACGACGTACGGCGCCGCCGTCACACCCCCGCAGCCCCGGGCCGCCTCCTCCAGGCGGCCCAGCGAGGCGCCGATCCACGCGGGCAGCTCACTCGCCAGCGTGTGCCGCATCTCGCTGATCACCACCTGCGCGGGCACGTCCACCGTCTCGACCACGAACGCTCCGTACACCTCGGAGTCCCTTCCCGACAGCCGTCCACGGAGGTACGCGACGAGCGTGCGCTGCCCGGCCACCCGGGCCTGCACGTCCGCCCAGTAGCCGTCGAGCAGACCGGCCGCCCGGTCGCCGTCCGCGCCGACCACCTCGGCGATCCGCGCGAGCGGCATGTCCAGCCGGCGCAGCAGGGCCACGAGCCGGGCGCGTTCGGCCTGCCCGGCGCGGTAGTAGCGGTAGCCGGTGGCCTCGTCCACGTGGGCGGGCGCCAGCAGGCCCAGCCGGTCGTACAGCCGCAGGGCCTTGGCCGACAGCCGGGCGCGGGTGGCGAACGCGCCGATGGTCAGCAACTCGTCGTCGCCCACCTCGCCCACGCCGCCGCCCACGTAGTCGTCCACGCCGTCATCCTCCGTCGCCGGGCGGCCGTTCCGCCCGGCGACGCAGACGCTCGGCCTTCCCCCAGGGGCAAGGTCAACCGGCGAGGCGCTCCTCGACGGCCGCCACGACCTCGGCCGCCTCCGGCTCGGTCTGCGGCGAGAAGCGGGCGGCGACCTTGCCGTCCCGTCCGATGAGGAACTTCTCGAAGTTCCAGCGGATGTCGCCGCTGTGGCCCTCGGCGTCCGCGAAGCCGGTCAGCCGGTCGTACAGCGGGTGCCGGCCCGCCCCGTTGACCTCGACCTTCTCGGTCATCGGGAAGGTGACCCCGTACGTCGCCGAGCAGAACTCGGCGATCTCGTCGGCGCTGCCAGGCTCCTGGCCCATGAACTGGTTGCAGGGCACGCCCAGCACGGTGAACCCCTGCTCGGCGTACCGCTCGTGCAGCCGCTCCAGGCCGGAGTACTGCGGGGTCAGCCCGCACTTGGAGGCCACGTTGACCACCAGCACGACCCGGCCGGCGTACTGGGAGAGGTCCGCGTCCCCGCCCTGGAGGGCGCCGATCCCGACATCGAGGGGAAGGCTGTCGTCGTTCCGCGTGTTCGGTGAGGTCGTCATGCACCGGATGCTAGTCCGGCCCCCGGTCGCTTCCGGACCCCGCCTCGACGAGCACCTCCCCGGCCGGTGTCCGCGAGTACAGCACCGAGCGGCCCGCGCGCCGCCGCTCCACCAGACCCGCGTCGCGCAGCACCCGCAGATGCCGTCCGACCGAACCGAGGCCCTGCCCGGTCACACCGACCAGCTGGCTGGTGCTCATCGGGGTGCCGAGCAGCGCCAGCACGCCCGCCCGGGCCGGGCCGAGCAACGCGCCGAGGGCGGCGGGCACGCGCCGGGCACCGTCGTCGGCGAGGGCGCCCGCGCACGGGTAGACCACCGCGTACCGCTCGGGCTCCTCCCACGCCACCCAGCCGTGCCGCTGCGGGGTGATCGGGACGAGGAGCAGCTCCGCCCCGGACAGCTCGCGCGGCGGGTACGGGTTCAGGTTGATCTGGAGCCGGTTGTCGCCCAGCCAGCGGGTGCCGGGCCGCAGGGCGTCCAGCACCGTCGCCCAGCCGCCCCGGCTCACCTGCGCGGTCCGCGCGACGACGTCCGCCTCCAGGACCCGGCGGCGCCGGTCCCAGTCCGGCCGTACCGCCTCGTCCCAGACCTGCTCGAGGAGCGCGGCGGCCCGCTCCGGCAGGTCGTCGCGGTCCAGGGCGGCCGGCAGCGTGCCCCCGACGGAGACGGTCAGGCCGGCGCGTGCCTCGTCGGGGCGGGCCGCCCGGATCCGCGCCACGCCCTCCTCGAAGCTGAGGCCCTCGACCGGGGCGGGGGTGAGGAAGTCGGCGTTCCATCCCCGGCCGAGACCCGCGTCGACGAGCAGCGCGGTCACCGGGTCGGCCGCCATCCGGCGCAGATGGGCGGGCCGGTGGGTGTCGAGCCACGCCCGTTCGCCGGGATGTCCGGCCACGCCGGCGCGCAGCAGCTTCAGGCAGGCGAGGGTCTCGTCGAGCGGCGACACCACGAAACGGCTGCGGGCGAGCGTGTCGGCGTTGACCTCCCACCAGCCCATGCGGTCCCCTCTCCCGCCACCTTTCGCGTCCGAGCGAAACATTAACGGCCGGTCCGACGTCCACTCCACACTCCCCGCATGCCAGAAACGAGCCGCAGAAGCTACGCGGACCTCTTCCGCACCCCGGAGTTCAGCCCTCTATTCCTCTCCTCCGCCGCCAACGTCGCCGCCCAGACGGTGAGCGGCCTCGCGCTCGGCACCCTGGTCTTCCGGGCGACGAACTCGCCGCTGCTCTCCGCGGTCAGCATGTTCGGCCCGGCGCTCGCCCAGGTGCTGGGCGCCACCTTCTTCCTCTCCGCCGCCGACCGGCTGCCGCCGCGCGCGACGCTGGCGGGGCTCTCGCTGGCCTTCACCGTCACCACCGCGGCGCTCGCGCTGCCCGGCCTGCCGGTGTGGGCGATGCTCGCCATCGTCCTCGTGAAGGGCCTGATCGCCTCCGTCGGCGGCGGGGTCCGCTGGGGGCTGCTGACCGAGATCCTGTCCAAGGACGGGTATCTGGCGGGGCGTTCACTCTTCAACATGATGCACGGTCTCCTGCAGATCGTCGGGTACGCGGTCGGCGGCGTCCTGGTGGCTGTGCTGTCACCACGCCTGTGCCTGCTGCTCGCGGCCGGTCTGTACGCCACGGCCGCCGGCCTCGCCCTCCGGCTGAGCCGCCGCCCGCCGCGTACCGCCGGCCGCCCCTCGGTACGGGCCACCTGGCACACCAACTCCCTGCTGTGGTCCGCCCGCCCGCGCCGCCACCTCTACCTGGCCCTGTGGATTCCCAACGGCCTCGTCGTCGGCTGCGAGTCCCTGTACGTCTCCTACGACCCCCGGGACGCGGGCACGCTGTTCGCCTGTGCCGCGCTGGGCATGCTGGCCGGGGACCTGACGGTCGGCCGGCTGCTCCCGGCCCGGCTGCGCCCGCGCCTCGGCGTTCCCCTCCTGGCGCTGCTGGCCACGCCGTACCTCGTCCTCTTCCTGCGCCCGCCGCTGCCGCTGACGGCCGTCCTGGTCGCCGTGGCCTCCGTGGGCTTCGGCGCGACTCTGGTGCAGCAGGAGCGCCTGATCGCCGTGACCCCCGACGAACTCTCCGGGCACGCCCTCGGACTGCACTCCTCCGGGATGCTCACCATGCAGGGCGTCGCCGCGACCCTGGCCGGCACGGTGGCCCAGTTCACCTCACCGGCGACGGCCATGTCGGTGATGGCGCTCGCCTCGCTCGCGGTGACGCTCACGCTGACGCTGGCGAGCCGCCGGGACGCACCCGACGGCGGGCTGCTGCCGACGCGGGCGGCGGCACGGTCGGCTTGAGGTGCCGGACCGTGCGGCGTGCCGGTCCGGCGATCGCGGCCCGGCCCCGATCGGGTCAATGGGCCCGGGTCCTCAGTGCCTGGCCTTCAGGGGCGCTCCTTCGCCGCGACGGCCTCCATCTCGGCCGGGGTGCCCGACATGATCGCCGGTCAGGACGGGACCTCGATTCGGGCCAGGGAGCCGGTTTCCAGGGCGCACCACAGGGCGCCGTCGTGCGCGGCGATGCCGTGCGGTTCGCTGTCGGCACGGGAGAGCGGGTACGAGCCGATGCGGCCGTCGACGGTGATCCGGCCGACCCGGCCGCTACCCCACTCGGTGAACCACAGCGCCCCGTCGGGCCCCGCCGTCACCGCGTGCGGCTTGGCCCCGGGGTCGGGGAGCGGGTACTCGGTGATGTCCCCGGCCACGGTGATCCGGCCGATCCGCCCGGCCCCGATCTCGGTGAACCACAGGGCGCCGTCGGGCCCCGCGGCGATACCCACCGGCGCGGCGCCCTGCGTCGGCAGCGGGTACGCGGTGCCGTGGCCGTCGGTGGTCAGCCGCCCGACGGCGTTGCCCTGGTTGAGGGTGCACCACAGGGCGCCGTCCGGTCCGGTGGTGAGGGCGGAGGGGAAGGAACCGGGCGCCGCGTACTCGGTGACGTCGCCGTCCACCGTGACGCGGCCGATGCGGTCGGCCGAGGAGAGCGTGAACCACATGGCTCCGTCCGGCCCGGCCGTGATCCCGAACGGTCCGCCCTCGGGCGTGAGGGGCGCGAAGGAGGAGTAGGCGCCGTCCGGGGTGATCCGGCCGATGCGGTGCGTCCGGTACTCGGTGAACCACAGGGCGCCGTCGGGTCCCGACGCGATCACGGTCGGCCCGTCACCGACCGGATGGACGGTGACCCGCCCGTCGTCCGGGTCCCTGCGGGCGACGGCACCCCGGTGGACGAGCGTGAACCACAGGGCGCCGTCCGGACCCTCGGTGAGCGCGTAGGGACCGGCGTCCGCGTCGCTCACGGTGAACTCGCGTACGGAGTCGGCGTCGTAGCTCTCGGTGAATGCGTTCATCGAGAGTGAGTTTATGTATGCCAGGTCCCCCTTGCGCGGGAATAGTTCGTCAGCGTCTTCCTGGCGACGCGGGCAGCGTCGGCGATCTCGGCGATCGTCGGCCGTGGCGGCCCAGGCCCCGGACGCGGCCTTCGCCGGCCGGGCCTTCGACCTGCTGACCCCGGCCCTCGCAGAGTACGGACGCCGCGCTTAGGGCTGTCGTACGGGGGCCAGTGCGGGCCCGGCCCCGGCGTGCGGACCCGCGGCCACCGGCAGTACCCGGACCGTCTGGAGTCGGTCACCGGTGCCGGGAGTTGAGGCGGGCGGCCTGGCGCGTGAGGTGGTCGCGTTCCGCGAGGTCGGGCGCCTTGTGGGCCGCCTCGGCGTACAGCCGTGCCGCCGTTTCCAGGTCGCCGTCGCGCTCGTGCAGGTACGCGGCCACCGCGGTGTACCGGGGCAGCGTGTCGTCGAGTGCGGCGAGCGCCGCCAGCCCGGCGCGCGGTCCGTCGGCCTCCCCGACGGCGACCGCGCGGTTGAGCCGGACGACGGGGTTGTCGGTGAGGCGCGCGAGCTCGTCGTACCACTCCACGATCTGCACCCAGTCGGTCTCCCCGGCGGTGGGCGCGTCGGCGTGCAGGGCGGCGATGGCGGCCTGGGCCTGGAACTCGCCCAGCCGGTCCCGGGCGAGCGCCGCCTGGAGAATCCGTACGCCCTCGGCGATGGACGCGGTGTCCCACCGGCCGCGGTCCTGCTCGGCGAGCGGCACCAAACTGCCGTCGGGCGCGGTCCGGGCGGCCCGCCGCGCATGGTGGAGCAGCATCAGCGCCAGCAGCCCCGCCACCTCCGGGTGGTCGACCGCCGCCGCGAGCTGCCGGGTGAGCCGGATGGCCTCGGCGGCGAGGTCGACGTCACCGGAGTACCCCTCGTTGAAGACGAGGTAGAGCACGCGCAGCACGGTGGCGACATCGCCGGGCCGGTCGAACCGGACCCCGGAGACGGTGCGCTTGGCCCGGCTGATCCGCTGCGCCATGGTCGCCTCGGGCACCAGGTAGGCGCGGGCGATCTGCCGGGTGGTCAGCCCGCCGACGGCACGCAGGGTGAGCGCGACGGCCGAGGACGGCGTCAGCGAGGGATGCGCGCACAGGAAGTAGAGCTGGAGCGTGTCGTCCACGCCGGGCGCCGGACCGGGGGCCGGCTCCTCCTCGACGCGGTCCTCGCGCCGTCGGCGGGCGGTGTCGGCGCGGGTGGCGTCGAGGAACCGCCGCCAGGCCACGGTGACCAGCCACCCCTTGGGGTCCCGCGGCGGGTCGTCCGGCCAGGCGCGGACCGCCTCGACCAGCGCGTCCTGGACCGCGTCCTCGGCCGCCGCGAAATCGGCTCCGCGGCGGACGAGGACGGTCAGCACGCTGGGCGTGAGGCTCCTGATCAGGGCCTCGTCCATCGGTGGATCACTCCGTGACGGTCGAGTGCGCGCCCATGAACGGACGCAGCTCCAGCCACTCGTGGATCGGCTTCCCGCCCGCGCCCGGGGCGGCGGACAGCTCCCCGGCCAGCTCGACGGCGCGCTCGTAGCTGTCGACGTCGATCACCATCCAGCCGGCGATGAGGTCCTTGGTCTCGGCGAACGGCCCGTCGGTGACCGGCGGCCTGCCCTCGCCGTCGTACCGGACCCACGCCCCCTCGGGGGCGAGCGCCTGCCCCTCGACGAACTCGCCCGTCTTCTCCAGCCGGTCCGCGAAGTCCCGCATGTACTGCACGTGGGCGGAGATCTCCTCCGGCGTCCACTGGGCCATCGGCGCGCAGTTGACCGACTCCGGGGCGCCTCGGTAGTGCTTGAGCAGCAGGTACTTGGCCATGATGCGTCTCCTAGGTGCTGATGCGGCCCATTGTGGCCTCGTTCACCCCTGGGACGGAGCGGGACGCGCGTTCTCGACACGGCGGGACGGCTGGCCGGAATTTTTTTAGGAGACCTCCCTCAGCACCCCCTCCACGCCGTGCAGGAAGGTCTCGGACACCAGCTCCGGATCGAAGAGGCACCCGGCGGCCATCGCACCGTCCCGGAGCATGACGAGGTGCCGCCCGGCGGCATCGGCGGTCACGTCGCTGTCGCTGTCGCTGTCGCCGTCGCTCTCGCCGACCCGCGCCAGCAGCTCCGTGACGGTGTCCAGGAACCACTGCCGGTGAGCCAGTACCGCCCGGTGCACCGGATGGGCGGGGTCCGGGTACTCGGCCACGGCGTTGAGGAAGGCACAGCCGCGGAAACCGGGAGACCGGATCCCCTCGACGATGGACCGGGCGACGGCCCGGACCTGCCCGGCGGCCGAGGGAGTACTGCCCATGGCCGCGGCCACCTGCCCCCGGATCCCCTGGTCGGCCTGGTCGAGGTAGGCGAGGACGAGGTCTTCCTTGCCCGAGAAGTGCCGGTACAGCGTGGCCCGGGTGACCTGCGCCTCGGCGGTGATCCGGTCGATGCCGACGGAGTGGATCCCCTCGGCGTAGAAGATCTTCGTGGCCGTGCCGAGCAGGCGGGCTCGCGCTGCGGAGGTGGGGCGGGCTTCTGTGCTCGGACTCATGCGACCACCGTACCAAGGGGGAGAGGGAGAACGTTCGGTCTTGACAGGGAGGACGGGAAGGCCCTTGACTGCACGAAGAGACCGAACGTTCTACCTCATCGCACGCCGTACAGCTGTACGACGTGTCTCGTCACGCGTGCGTCTCATCAGGTCCCTCTCGCACGCCGCACCGAAAGGCCGTCCCGTGGACACCGTTGTCGCCGCACCACCCGCCAGCGTTCCCGCCACCCTCCGGAAGCTGTACTTCCTCCGCTTCGCGTTCGCCGCCGTATGGGCCGCCCTGCTCTTCGCCACCGCCGACGAACTGGGCCCGCTGAGCACGACACTGCTGCTG
Organism: Streptomyces sp. NPDC102490; assembly: GCF_044765285.1. NCBI lineage: Bacteria > Bacillati > Actinomycetota > Actinomycetes > Kitasatosporales > Streptomycetaceae > Streptomyces > Streptomyces sp. NPDC102490. Next base: position 237,451 of record NZ_JBIWJU010000006.1, on the reverse strand, counting down.
GTCTACCCGCTGTTCGACGTGGCGGCCGCGGTCGTCGACGTCCGGTCGGCGAAGGCGAACGGCGGCCCGGTCACGCCCCTGTACGCGAACATCGCGATCAGCTCCCTGACGGTCCTCGCCCTCGCCCTCGCCGCGACCTCGGGCATCCCGGCCGTCCTGCGCGTCTGGGGCGCGTGGGCCGTCACCGCGGGCATCGTCCAGCTCGTCGCGGGCGCCGTCCGCCGCCACCTGGGCGGGCAGTGGCCGATGATCGTCAGCGGCGCCATCTCGACGCTGGCCGGCATCTCGTTCGTCACGCAGGCCGGCGCCGACGACCCGTCGCTGGGCAGGCTCGCGGGCTACGCCTTCCTCGGCGGCGTCTTCTTCCTGGTCTCCGCCCTCCGCTTGAGCCGCGGGTCACGTCGCCCGGCCTGAGCGGGCGGACGGAGACGGAACGGAAGGAAACGGGGTTGTCCGGCACGCGGCCGGACCGGGAAGATCGTCGCTCGTGCGCATCGACGAACTCAACGCCCACGAACGCCGGTTGTGGGACGCCTTCCCGCAAGGCCGCGGCCTGGACCTGTCCCGCGCCCTCGTGCCACCGGACCCGGCGTCTGCGGCGGACCCGGCGGCCCGGGTGGACCCGTCGGACCCGGTGATCCGGTCCGACGCCGTCGCCGCACTGCTGCTGGGCGCGCACGCCGAATCCACCCCCGGCGACCGCCCCGCACTGCGCCTGACCGGTGCGCACATCACGGGCCGCCTGGACCTCAGCTTCACCGACGTCGCGGCACCGGTCCTCCTGACGGACTGCCGCTTCGACGAAGCCCCGTTGCTCCAGGGCGCCCGGACCCGCCAGGTGGTCCTGAGGAACTGCACCTTGCCCGGACTGGTCGCCGACACGGCCCAGATCGACGGCCGCCTGGTCGTCTCCCACTGCCACTTGACGGGCCCCCTGGTCCTCAACCGCGCGCAGATCAACGGAGACCTGAACCTGTGCGACACGGCGATCGACTTCCCCGGGGCCGAGGCCATATCGGCCAGCCACGCCCAGGTGGCCGGCGACGCGCTGTGCACGAACCTGGCCGTCGAGGGGACGTTCCGAGTCACCGGCGCTTTCATAGACGGCGAGTTCGACCTGGAGGGCGCCGCACTCCGGGCCCCCGGCGCGCACGCCATGGACGCCTACCACGTCCGTATCGCCGAGGACTTCACCTGCCACCCCGGCTTCAGCGCCGAGGGCCGGGTCATCCTCTCCGGGGCCACCGTCGCGGCGGCCATCGGCTTCTGCGGGGCCCGGCTGAGCAACCCGGGCGACATCGCCCTGGAGGCGGTGGACGTCACGGTGGAACGCAACTTCGACCTGGGCCTCGGGCTGAGCGTCGACGGCGCGGTGAAACTCGACGGCACGCGCGTCGGCACGGAGTTGAGCTTCCGCGACGCCGACCTGACCCACAAGGGCGGCACCGCCCTCTCCCTACGGGCGACCCAGGCCCGCGAAACGGACCTCCGCACCCGCCGGCCCATCGACGGAGTGGTGGACGCACGCAACGCCCGACTGGGCACGCTGTACGACGCCCAGGACACCTGGCCCGCCGACCTCCGCCTGGCCGACGCGACGTACGAGACCCTCGCACTCCCGCTCCCCGCCACGGAACGCGTCCGCTGGATCCGGCGCACGACCGGTGACTACCTCCCCCAGCCGTACGAGCAACTGGCGGCGACCTACCGGCGTCTCGGCCACGAGGACGAAGCCCGCACGGTCCTCCTGGCCAAGCAGCGCCACCGCCGCGCCACCCTCCCCCCGCACACCCGCCTGTGGGGCCACGTCCAGGACGCCGCCGTGGGCTACGGCTACCGCCCCCTCCGCGCCGGCCTGTGGCTCCTCGCCCTCCTGGCCTGCGGAGCCCTGTACTTCACCCTCCACACCCCCGCCCCCCTGGACCCCGGCAAGGCCCCGCCCTTCAACGCCGTCTTCTACACCCTCGACCTCCTCGTCCCGATCATCACCTTCGGCCAGGACAACGCCTTCGCCCCACACGACACCGGCCAGTGGCTGTCCTACGCCCTGATCACCTCCGGCTGGATCCTGGCCACGACGGTCACCGCAGGCATCTCCCGCGCGGTGACCCGGCAGTGACCTAGCACCCGTTCGGTTACCTTCATTTCATGGCGCTGAACGAGATCACCCGAGCCGCCATCCTGCAGTCCGTCGCGGAGTACGACCGACTCGGCCGGGACGCGTTCCTGCACCGGTACGGATTCGGCCCGTCGCGCACCTACCTGCTCAAGATCGACGGCAGGGAGTACGACTCGAAGGCCGTGGTCGGGGCGGCGCACGGCTATCTGCCCGGCCGCGACCCGCTGGGCCGCGACGAGTTCTCCGGCGGCAAGGACCACGCCGTCAAGCTGCTGCGAAACCTCGGCTTCGACGTCGTGGCCCGCACGGCGACCTGATTGAACCACCGCCCGACAGCACCCCGCGCGACGGTCAGGCCAGGGTCAGACCCAGGTATGACCCCGCAGTTCAGGCCTTGGTCCGACATCCCGCACGCACGGTGAAGCCATCGTCGTCAGCATGACGAACCCGACCACATCCATGCCTCCCGGGTCACGACGTCCGGCGGGCGGCTGTGTGGCTTGCTTCCGGATCCTCGTCGACCGCACGCCCGGCATGACGGCCGTGGGCGAGGCGGCGAACGGAGCGGAGGCCGCCGAACTCGCCCGCCGCGAACGCCCGGATGTCGTGCTGCCGGACGTAGGAGGGACGTCCCTCATGCGCGCCCCGGGGCTCAGGGTCCTGCCGCCGCCAAGATGTGCCGGTTGCTACCGGGTAGATGCCGGGACTCACCTGTGACGACACCTTGATCGGTTAGGCGATTCTTAGGAGACGACGCACGGTAGTGAGGCTGTAACAGAGGTGTAGCGAGGGTGTGGCCAGACCGCGCGCCGAGGGCAAGAGAAAGGTCCCGGATGGCTGCTGACCTGCGGCTTCCGGGGCCTTCATCCTGCTCAACTGCTGTGCCCCCGGCAGGATTCGAACCTGCGACACCCGCTTTAGGAGTGGGATCGAATCCCTGCCGAGGACTGCCTGGCGCTGCCGTAGGGTGCTGTTTTCCCTGGTCAGAACCGCGCGGCAAGCTGTTTGATCCGGTTCACGCCGGCCCTGTAGCGGGCCGTCCGCTCTCGCATCGCTCACGCGTCGCCGACTGCTGATCAGCGCGTGGGTCAGAGCTGGCCGAGGTCGATCTCCACCGGGAAGGGGGCCGCGACCTTGAGGACGCCGGTGAAGACGTCTCCGTCCCGGTAGGTCTTCGTCGCGGGGTGGAGAACGTAGGTGTACACGAGGGGAACGCCTGTCGCGGCCTGCTCGATCCGCCAGTAGAAGCCGATGCCTGCCTTGGCGTACTGGTCGACCTTCACGATCCGGTCGGTGGTCTCCGAGCCCGGTGACACCACCTCCGCGACGAGCAGCACGTGCTCAGGGCGGGTCGGGGTGACGTCGATGGTGTCTGCGCGGTATGCGACGACGTCCGGGCGGCGGTTGGTGAGCGGGACGTCCTGAAGCCGGACGTCGAAGTCCGTGTCGGCGTTCCACTCCGGGCTCATGGCGGTATCCAGGGCGTTCGCCAGAATGCGGGCCAGCCGGCTGTGCCGCTTGGAGGCACTGGGACGCACGACGACCATTCCGTCCACGACCTCGATGCCGGGGCACTGCTCCTCGGACGAGGACTCGTACGCGTCCGCCGTGATCTGCTCATGCATCCACGCCGGGGCCACCGTCTCGGCCGTCACGAAGCACCGCCCGGACATCGTGCCGCGGGCCCGGTCCCGCTGGATTCAGCGTGCTGTCTGCCGTCCTTCCGGAACGCTGATTTCGCTCACGCTCCCTCCCGTCGGCCGACGTCCGACCAGCAAGCCCACGACAAGGGGGAGACCGGCGCGGTGGACTCGTCGCCAGAGGATCGGAACACGGCCGGCGGCACCACTGACCTGGCGGCCACCGTGGTGAGCGCTGAACCACCCGGCGACATGACCGTCGCGAGACCCTCGGCCGCAGAGCAGCATGGGTTCGGCGATGCTGTCTCTGGAGGAAGCGGGTCAGGAAGCCGAACCGTCGAGGTCGAGGCGGATCACGGCGAGCGCCTCGGCGATCTCGACGGTCATCTCGTCCTCCGGGCCGAACACCATGCACATGTCCTGGTGGAGCGGTTCGAGGACGTGTCGCGCCTCGGCGGTTCGGCCCTGGGCGAGCAGCAGCATCCCGATGTTGTGCCGTAGCTCGACGGCTTCCTCGCTCACGTCGCTGTCGACGGCCCGCACGACGTTCAGCACACCCTGGAGCGCGGCCAGCGCGTCGGTGACCTGGCCGAGTTCGGCGCGGCACCGGGCCGCCTGGGCGCGGCAGGCGCGGGCCTGCTCGCCCGTGGGTCCGGCGATGCGGGCGTAGGCGTCGGCGAGGGCCTCGAACTCGGGCAGGGCGGCCCGGTAGTCGCCGCCGAGGAGACGGATCGCCGCCCGCTGGCGGCGCAGAGCCAGAACCTGCTTGCTCTCGGAGCCGAGGGCGAGGGCGGCGGGTTCGATGACCTCGCCGAGCACCTCGGCGGCCTGCGTGAACCGCTCCTCCTCCAGCAGGGCGTCGGAGTGGGCGTACGCCTCCTTGATGTCCTCGCGCAGCCGGGCGGGGACGGGTACCGGCTGGACCCCCGGGAGGACGGCCGTCGGCGCCGGACCACCGGGCGCCGGGGCCTGGGCACGGGCGCGGGGTGCGAAGGGGCGACGGAACACGCCCGTGGGGTCGGGCGCACCGGCCGGCCCCGTATCGGCCGTGCCGGGCTCCTTGCCCGGCGGTGGGAGGAACGGCAGCAGCCGCGCGTACACCTCCTGCGTGTCGGCGGGCCGTGCCTCGGGCGCCTTGCGCAGCAGGTGCAGGACCAGCTCCTCCAGCGCCTCCGGGACGTCGGACCGCAGCTGCCGCAGCGGGGTGGGGGCGGCGTTGACGTGCTGGTACATCAGCAGGTACTCGCTCTCCGCCTCGAACACGAGCCGCCCGCTGAGGAGTTCGTGCAGTACGCAGCCGACTGCGTACAGGTCCGTCTGCGGGGTGATGCGTCCGCCGCGGACCTGCTCGGGCGACATGTACTGGTGAGTGCCGATGGGGCTGCCGGTGGCGGTCAGCTTGGTGACGTCCGTCCGCAGCATCGCCGCGATACCGAAGTCGAGGACCTTCACGGTGCCGTCGCGGGCGACGAGGATGTTGCCCGGCTTGAGGTCTCGGTGGATCACCGGCACGTCGTGCGCGTACGACAGCACGGTCGCGACCTGCGCGGCGACAGCGGCCGCCCAGCTGACCGGCAGCGGCCGGCCGGGGTCGAGGTAGGCGGACAGCGGCACGCCGTCGACGAGCTCCATCACCAGGAACAGCCGCTCGTACGACGCGTCGAGCACTGCGTCGTACACCTGCGGCACACCGGGGTGCTGGATACGCGCCGTGATGCGGGCCTCGCGACGGAAGCGCTTGGCGAACTCCTCGGCCAGCTCCGGGGAGGTGACCGACGCCTGCCGGATGAGCTTCACGGCGACGGGCCGGTCGAGCACGGCGTCGTAGCCGCGCCACACGTCGCCCATGCCGCCGTGGCTCAGCTCCTCCAGGAGTTCGTAACGGTCGGAGATCGCCTCCTGCGGCACCTTGCCCCCGGTGTGCGTGATGAACAGTCACGGTCAGGGGTCAAGTGTGACCGCTGCGTCAGGATGCCGTCCAGCGGTCGCGGTGCGACAGCGCTCGGGCGCGGTGGTGAACGACGGGCAGGAGGGCGCGCCGCCCGGTCGGCATCCCGCCGACCGGGCCGTCTGAGCCGTTCCTTCACCACCGCCGTTGGGCCAAGTCGCGCGGGCGGCTGGGCCCTCACGTCATGCACGGTCAGCCGAGACAGCAAAACGCCCCCGCTCCGAAGAGCCGGGGGACACCTGCTGGGGTCAGATCCAGGTGACCTGGAGGACGTAGCCGCACTCAAACCGGGGGATGATCAGGAAGACGAACATGCCTCCGGGGACATCCACGGTTTCGCTCTTCGGCCCCATGCCTTCGGACCTCGTGCCGTCGAGGTGGAGAGCTTCAGCGGCGCGGATCAGCTCGTCGGCTTTCTTCTCGACCTCGGCGATGAAGGCCGGCGGAGCTCCGCCGGCCACGTACTCCTCGCCAGGGTCGTACTCCCATCTCCAGGTCACTCGGCCACCGCCTTGTACGCGGCGCGGATGATGTCGCCGGAGATCCGTACGTAGCGGCGGCTTTCTTCAAGAGTCTCGGCTGCGTTGGCCATGTACTCGGCACGGCGCAACTCACGCGCCGCCTCGGGAAACCGCTCGATTTCGATGTTGGCCGCCCACGCGATCATGAAGAGCTGGAGGGGCTTGATGCTGCTCTGCTCGATGGCGGCGGCGACGGCCTTGCGCTGATCGGCGTCCATTTCGGGCAGCCGCTCCGGCGCGATGGCGGCAAGGGCAGCCCGGAGGGCCTCGGGGGTTCGCGCGGGGCGTGGGATCAGCTCTGTGCCGTGGTCGGGCTGTGTGCTCACGATGTCCTCCAAGAGATGCCCCGGCCAGCATATCCAGCCGGGGCACACGCATCAGATGTCGTCGTCCAGCCCCTCCTCGCGGCGGATCATCCGCCAGCTTGCCGTAGGGGACGATCTGCGCGAGGAAGCCGTACTTCCTGACGTAGTCGTTGCGGTCGGCGCGGAAGCCCGCCGCCGCCTCCTGGTCGTCTTCGTCCTCGCTTTCGAGCAGCGCGGTGGAGCGGGCGACGGCGGGGGAGAGCAGAAGGCGCCACCGGCCCCGCGGCCGAACTGCCGCTACGCCGTCACTCCCTGTCGACCGCCATGATGCCGACGCATTCTTCGAGCGCGGCGTGCAACGGCGTGATGAAGGCGGCAAGTTCGGCGTCCGACGCCTTCCCCACCTCCAGCACTGCGCCGACGACCGTCACCAGGACTGCGGCGGCCTTCAGGGCCTGCACGTCGGCCAGCTCCTCAAGACGGCCGCCGGGGCGCGTGACCGCCAGGGCCTCCTTGCCGGTGGCCGGGTCGCGGCCGAGGCTGCGCAGACGCGGAGTACTCGTGCTCATGCGGCGACCTCCCAAGGAACCGGAACGTAGTCCTGCCCCAGCGACGCCAGGACCGCCGCCCGGCGCCGCTCGCGCTGAAGACGGCGCCGGTCAAGTTCGTCCCGCTCGCGTTCCCATTCGACGACGTACGGCCGGACCAGGGGCATGCCGTCGGCGGTGATGACGTCCGCCGGGTGCGGACTCGTGATCACGGGCGGGGGTTCCGGAGCGGTCGGACAGGAGGTGTGGGGCAGTGGTGGCGGCGCTGCGGCGCGATGGGCACCCCGGGCGGGCAGGAACAGGGCCAAAATCGCGGCCAGTAGGCTGCGCATAGGTCGACTCCTTGTCAGTCGGCTCAGCCCCGGCGTGGAAGCTCTGACCCTTCCTGCCGGGGCGTTTCTTTGGGTCATTGTATCGCCTTGTATCGATTCGTAGCGAGACGTATCTCGAAGAGCGTGCATCAGTCGGCTTGCCTAGCGTCAAGTCCATGAACCCTGATGCTGAGATCGACCATGGCGCCCCGCTGACCCCGTACCGGCAACTGGCCGAGATCCTGCGTGGGCAGATTCAGCGCGGTGACTGGCAGCCTGGGCGGATGCTGCCGAGTGAGGCTCAGCTCGTGCAGCGTTACGGGATCGCGCGTACGACCGTGCGGCGGGGGCTCGGCCTGCTGGCCGAAGAAGGCTGGGTGTACGCCGTACCCCAGCGGGGTTGGTTCGTCGCCGAGCCCTTGCCGCCCTCGCCCGAAACTCCCGCCCCCTCCGCATAGCCAAGCCCGGTCGGGCCTGATGCGGCGCCGCTACTTCACATCCTTGGCCAGGACGGCGACGGCAACCCTGCCCACCACCCTCGTCAGGACGTAGTTGGTCGAGCTGCTGAACGCGACGCCCACGCCGGCCGGAATCGCCTTGGCCATCGCCTTCTGGGTGAAGGTGATGGACACCCTCTTGAACAACTGCTTGATCGTGACCAGGGCGGGCCCTGCGAGGTACTGGTAGACCAGCTTCTGGGCGATCTTCTGCACCGCCGCCTTGCCGCCCTTCGACGCCATCTGTTCCACCGAGCCCGCCAGGGCGAGGGTGAAGGCGAGGTGCTTCTTGTCCTCGGTGCTCAGCTCGGTCTCGAACACCTCGACCAGGCACATGCACATGTCGACCTGGAGCTTGAGCGCCAAGGCGACGTCGGTGGCGCCACCGCCCAGGATCGCGACCGCGGTCCCGACCCCCGGGACCACGCCAGGGGCGGCGGTGACGGCTCCAGCGGCTGCCGACATCTTGGAGTACCGGCCTATGATCTTGGCCGCGATCCGCCGCTTGTCCTCCAGGCTCTCGGGCTTCCGCTCGTTCTTGTCCTCGAAGGTCGCACGGTAACCGTCCACGACCTTGGCGGCCGCTGCCGGTGTCATGACCATCGTCTCGACGGCCTTCTGGAGCCGAGATCCTTCGGTCTCGTCCACTGCGTTGCTCATTTTCCCCTCCCCATTTGTTGCACCTCGTGGCGAGGGCAACCCGTACTTCCGGCAGTGCTGGTGACGCTCTCGAAGAACGCCCCGGCCGCCCCCTTGGCCGGGGCGTACACGTCAGACGTCGTCGTCCAGCCCTGCCTCGCGGCGGATCATTCGCCAGGCGGCCTTGCGGGCGCTGCGGTCCAGGCTGGACTTGAAGCCCTTGTCGGGGCCGAAGTACTGGCGGCCCAGTCCCGCGATGGTGTCGATGTGGTCGGCCATCTTGTCCGCGAAGACGTTGTCGAAGACAAGGCCAAAGTTTGCTTCGTCGTTGACGACGGCCGCCGCTTTCACCTTCGGGTCGGCCGTGGCCTCCTCGAACGGGCGGATGAAGTCCTGCTCCGTGAAATCGGTGCCGAACCGTTCGTTGAACTTCTCGATCAACTCGGAGAGCAGAGACTTCTCCGCCTCCTTCGCGCCGCCCGAGCCGTCGCCGAAGCCCGGCATCGTCGCCGGCCCCTCGGGGGTGAGGGAGACGTCGTACTCGCCGGTCTTCTCCACCCGCATGTGGCTGAGGTCGACCTCGCCTATGTCCACTCCGCCGTCCGCGCGGCGCGGCAGCCGGTTGAGGAGGTAGCGGCCGTAGAGGTGCAGCCGTTCCAGCTCGGCGTCCCGGTAAGGGACGATCTGCGCGAGGAAGCCGTACTTCCTGACGTAGTCGTTGAGGTCGGCGCGGAAGCCCTCCGCCGTCTCCTGGTCGTCCTCGTCGTCGCTGTCCTGCAGCGCGGTGAAGCGGGCGACGCCGGGGGAGAGCAGCCGGTACAGCTCGGCGTGCAGCTTCTCCCACTTGGACTGCGAGCCCGCCGCCTTCTCCTTGGCGGCGAAGTACGCGGCGGCGAACTCGTCCATCTCCTGCCCGGACAGGATCGCCGCCTGCATGACCCGGCTCTGCGCGGTGTAGAGCAGGTTGGGGTCGGAGGGGAGGGTGTTCGCCTCCTCGAAGTACGGGCGGAACGACTCCTGTATGTCCTCGGCGTCGTTGACGAAGTCCAGGACCGCCAGGTCGGCCTGGGTCTTGCGCTCGGCGGTCCGGTTCAGCCGGGACAGGGTCTGGACGGCGGAGATGCCGGTCAGTGACTTGTTGACGTACATCGTCGTGAGGAGCGGCTGGTCGAAGCCGGTCTGGTACTTCTCCGCCACGACGAGAATCTTGTACTCGCGCTGGCCCGGACCGCCGGCTCGGGCGGCCTTGTCGTCGGCGCGCGTGTACGCGAACGCCTTCGGCAGCGCGCTCTCCGACAGCCCGCCGTTCTCCTTCGTCTCGGTGGTCTCCTCGCCGTCGATGGTGAGGGAGCCGGAGAAGGCTACGAGGACACCCAGGTCGGGGTACTTGGTGTCGTAGTCCCGGTCCTTGATGTAACTCTTGATGGCGCGTGCCATCTGTACGGCGGACTGCCGCGAGGCGGTCACCACCATCGACTTGGCCCGCCCGCCGAGACGGCCCCGGCTGTGCGCCACGAAGTGCTCCACGATCACCTGGGCGTGCTGGGCGACCGTTGAGTCATGGGTCAGCGCGTACCGGGCGAGCAGGCCGTTCGCCTTCGACGGGTCGACCTCACGCTCGTCCGGGTTCTGGTTCACCAGCTTCCAGTACGTGTTGTACGTGACGTAGTTGCGCAGCGGGTCGAGGATGAAGCCCTCCTCGATCGCCTGCCGCATGGAGTACGTGTGGAAGGGCCGGTAGGCCGCCTTGCCGTCGATGTCCTGGAGCGTGCCGAAGAGTTCGAGGGTCTTGGCCTTCGGCGTGGCGGTGAACGCGAAGTAGGAGAGGTTCGCGGCGCGGGAACGCTGCTCGGCCCGCTTCTTGAGCTGCTCGTCGAGGGTGGCACCCTTGGCCTTGACCGTGGTCGCGCCTGCGTCGTCCGAGTCGGAGTCGAGGCCGAGATCGCGCAGAGCGGCCCGTACGTCCTTGGCGGCGTCGCCGGACTGCGACGAGTGCGCCTCGTCCACGATGATCGCGAAGTGGCTGCCCCGGATCTCGGTGGGGTTGCGCTCGATGTATGAGATCAGCGCCGGGAACGAGTGCAGGGTGACGGTGACGATCTTCCCGGTGTCGCGGGAGAGGGCCTTGGCGAGCTGCTCGCCCTTCGCCCCGTGCTTCTCGTCGATCTTCACGACGAGACCTGCGGTCTGCTCGAAACTACCGACAGTTTCCCGGAGTTGGGCGTCCAGGTTGCGGCGGTCGGTGATGACGATGACCTTGTCGAAGACCGGCACGCCCGGCTTGAGGCCCTTGGCCACGGCCTCGGGGTCGAGTTCGCGGGGGTCGGTCGGGGTGTGCAGGTCGCTGAGGCGGTGCGCGAGCCAGCCGATGGTGTTCGACTTGCCCGAGCCGGCCGAGGCCATGACCAGGTAGTCGTGGCCGGCGCCGTGGGTGGCGGCGTGCGCGGTGAGCTTCTTGACCACGTCCCACTGGTGGAACCTGGGGAAGATCATGGTCTTGGTGGTGCTGCCGCCGGGCGTCTTGCTTTTGTGCAGGTGCACGAACCGCTGGAGCAGGTCCAGCCAGTTGTCCGGCTGCCAGACCTGCTCCCAGAGGTAGGAGGTCGCGTACGTACCGAAGGCGGTGGGGGCCGGGTTGCCGGCGCCGCCCGGCTGACCGGGGCCGTTGGAGCCGGTGTTGAAGGGGAGAAAGCGGGTGTTCTTGCCCTTGAGCTGGGTGGCCACGAAGACCAGGTCCGGGTCGACGGCGAAGTTCGCGACGACCCGGCGCGTGAAGATTAGCTCGGTCGGGTCGCGGTCCGTGCGGTACTGCTCCTTGGCCTGCTCCACCCCCTGTTTGGTCAGCGGGTTCTTCAACTCGGCCGTGGCGACGGGGATTCCGTTGAGGAAGAGGGCGAGGTCGAGCCTGTTGCCCCAGTCGGCCTGCTTCGTCGCGTACTCGAGTTCGCGGACGACGGTGAGGCGGTTGGCGCGGTAACCGTCGAGCACGGAATCGTGGGCGACGAGGTTCGGCTTGAAGTACGCGACGCGGAGGAGAACGCCCCGGTCCTTGACGCCGTTGCGGAGCACGTCGAGGAGGCCGTTGGTGGCGATGGCCTGGTCGAGGCGAGTCGCGAACCCGCGCTGCGCCTCGTTCGGGTCGCCGCCGTAGACGGTGAGCAGCTCGTTCCACTCGTCGGGCTGGGTCGCCCCGATGAAGGTGAACAGTTGGTCGGTGTCCAGGCCGATGTCGGCCCGGTAATCCTGCGGGCGGGCTTCGCGCCAGCCGCGCTCGACCATGGCGGCGACGATGGCATCCCCGAAGGCGGACTCCGTGTGGATGGGGCTCATGGCTACGCGGTGACTCCGTCCGTTACGTTGCGCTCGCTGGCGGTGGTTACGTCGAGCTGGCCGGTTACTGCGGCGGTGATGAGGGCTTGGCGGCGCTCGGCGAGCACCCTACGCTGGGCTTCGAGAACCCTGGTGAGTTCCCTTTGATACCGACGAATTGTCGAGGTGATCTCCAACAGCTCGTCTCGGCCTCGCTCATCGTCGGGCCACGACAACCGGAAGTTGGCAAGATCCTCCATACCCAGCGTCGGCTGGGCGGTGTCCGATGCGGTCACGTCCGACGCCTGCCGAAGAAAAGAGGGTGTAGTCAGCCATGTGGCAAGGAGCTCAGGTGAGACTCCTTGGCGTGCACGCAAAGACGCCACGGCCCGGGCCACATTAGCGCCAGCCAACTGGGGAGGTACGACCGCGGATCGCCCCATCGTTCCAACGACGCTGAGCAGAACGTCTCCAGGGCGCGTTACCGTCCGTGCGTATTGGGCTGAAAGGATATCCGGGATTTTCGCCAGCGAGTCGGCCCTGCCAGCCAGGTCAAGAAGATCGTTGACCCGGATGAATCGGACACCCGCATCACTGAACTGAGGGACCAGGACACCGTACCGAGGCTTGACCGCCAAAAGGTACTTCAGCTTGGTCGGCTCATATTTGGGATTCTCAAAAGCCTTGTCGAGTGCGAGTCTGAATCGCGTATCGAGGAGATCCCCCTGCTGGCTGCGTAGCTGAGTCAACCGGTCGATGCGGGCGGTCTCGGCGTCGAGGAAGTCAGCGATGCGGCGCTGCTCCTCAGCCCCCGGTGCACGGAGTGGGATATTTGCGTAACGGTCAGCGTTGAAGTTCTGGATCGTCGAGGAGACAGCTTCTGAATGCACAGCCTCCTGAAACGGAGATGACTGCGTTGCGTAATAAATATACCGTGGGTCAACGCCGCCCCTGGGGCGGAACCTGATGAGGAAGCCAGCGAAGGATTGTCCGCTCCCTTCGACTGGAACTAGAAAGGATCGGCCCAATGTACCGCTACGTGATAGCAGTACATCTCCGGGCAGGAGTCGATGACGCTGCTCAAGCGGAACATCTACGAAAACGCCTGTTGTCGAGGCTTTGAGTGCCCCGTTCGAAGCGATGTCCGAGGTGCGGATGAGCCTGACACCGGAGGAACTGTACTGTTCTGCAGAAATATTTAGTCCGTACTGGCCCGAGTCGACGCAGAGGTGCTTCAGGCGAGTGTCAACCCAAGTCATTCTGTAACCTCACCCAACAGCACCTGAATCTCCGCCTCCAGCGACTTCAGTTCCGCGTCGATCTCCGCCAACGGCCTCGGCGGCTTGTACACGTAGAAATGCCGCGTAAACGGAATCTCGTAGCCGATCTTCGTCTTCGTGTGGTCTATGTACGCGTCCGGCACGTGCGGCAGCACCTCCCGCTTGAGGTACTCCTCGACGTCCTCGCCGAGCGGCACGTTCTCGTAGTCCCGCAGATCCGCGTCCGGCTCAGCCGCGCCCTTGATCTTCTGGACCTCGCCCTCCGGGTCCCGGACTCCGACAGCCTCCCGTACTGCCTTCGCGAACGGCGCTCCCGACGGCCACGTCAGGCCGGCCGCGACCACCGCGTCCTTGAGCGCGATGAACGCCTCGGACTTCGTCGTCCACGACGAGCCGAGCAACGTACGCACCGCCGCGACGAACTCCTCACTCCGCTCCAGCCTCGCCACCGGCTTGGCCTCCGCCAGCGCCGCCAACGTCTCCTCGGTCACCTCGAAGCGGAGCTTCAACGGCCGCTCCACGGTGATGCGCTGGTAGCCGAAGTCCTCGTTGGCGAAGACCTTGACCTTCCCGTGCAGCGGGTGCTCGGGGTCCTTCGCGACCTGGGCGGCCTCTGCGTACAGCCGGGTGATGTCGCCGATGTGGTCGGGGCGGCCGTTCGTCCCGTCGCCCAGCTCCTTGCGCTTGTCGCCGAGGGACTTGCGCATCTTCACCCACTGGTCGCGCGCGTCCAGCAGGACGACCTTGCCCTTGTGGTCCTTGTCCTTACGGTTCGTCAGGATCCAGAAGTACGTCGAGATGCCGGTGTTATAAAAGAGCTGGTCCGGGAGGGCGACGATAGCCTCCAGCCAGTCGTTCTCCAGGATCCATCGGCGGATCTCCGACTCACCAGACCCCGCCGCGCCGCTGAACAGCGGGGAGCCGTTGAAGACGATCGCGATGCGGGAGCCGCCTCCGCCGTTCACGTCCACCGGCTTCATCTTCGAGATCATGTGCTGGAGGAACAGCAGCGAGCCGTCGTTGATGCGCGGCAGGCCCGCGCCGAAGCGGCCGGCGTCGCCGAGCGACTTGTGCTCGTACTCGACCTCCTCCTTGACCTTCTTCCACTCCACGCCGAACGGCGGGTTGGCGAGGATGTAGTCGAACTTGCGGCGGGCGTGGCCGTCGTCGGAGAAGGAGTTACCGAAACGGATGTTCTCCGGGTCCTGGCCCTTGATCATGAGGTCGGACCGGCAGATCGCCCACGACTCGGGGTTGAGTTCCTGCCCGTACACCTCGACCGTTGCGTGTGGGTTGAGGGCAAGGATGTGGTCGTCGGCGGCGCTGAGCATGCCGCCCGTCCCGCATGCCGGGTCCATGACCGTACGGACGACACCCGGCACGGTGAGGGCGTCCGCGTCGGGCGCCACCAGCAGGTTCACCATCAGCTTGATGACCTCGCGCGGGGTGAAGTGCTCACCCGCGGTCTCGTTCGACTGCTCGGCGAAGCGGCGGATCAACTCCTCGAAGATGTAACCCATGTTGTGGTTGGGCACGACGTCGGGGTGCAGGTCGAGGTCGGTGAACCTGCCGATGACCTGGTAGAGCAGGTTCGCGCCGTCGAGCTTCCTCACCTGCTGGTTGAACTCGTACTTGTCGAGGACCTCGCGGGCGTTGTCGGAGAAGGCGCCGACGTAGATCTGCAGGTTCTTCGCCGCGTTCTGCGGGTCGGCCGCGATCTTCCGCAGCGTGAGGTCGCTCTTGTTGTAGAAGGAGTGGCCCGAGGCCCTGCGCAGGAAGTGGCCGGTGTCGATGTCCTGTCCCGCGAACTTGGCGACCGTCTCGACGACCTTCTCGCGCGTCGGCTCCAGGACGCACTCCAGGCGGCGCAGCACCGTGAACGGCAGGATGACCTTGCCGTAGTCGGACTGTCGGTAGTCACCGCGCAGGAGATCGGCGACGGACCAGGCGTGGTTCGCCAACTCCGTGTGCTTACTGCTGTTCAAGAGGTCCCGGCTTCCTTCCGAAGAGCGCCGTCCGGGCGGGGGACGGCAGGGATCCAGTGTGGTCGTACGCGGTGGGACGCGTGGGGCGTTTCAGACGGAACGGCTGTCCCGGGTGCCCGAAGTATCCGGGCTTCCCGGGGTGTCCGGTGGCAGGAGTACGCCGGCGGTGAGGCCGGTCGTCAGGGTGGCCGCGGTGTCGGCGGCGAGGGCGGCGGTTCGACGGACGGCCGCGCGCAGCTCGTACACACGGCGGAACGCCTCCCCGTAGCGCCGCTGTTCCCCCAGCGGCAGCAGTGGTACGCGCAGGCGGCCCGGTGTGACGTGCACGAGGGTGGAGCCGGTGGACGCGGAGGCGATGTTGTCGTCGGCGCCGAGGAACCCGGCCAGGAACCACGGGTCGAGGCGGGCCGGGTCGGGGCGCAGGAGATGGACGTGCTGACCGAGCAGGGCTTCGGCGTCCCGGTCGTCCGCGACCCGGGTCATCGCGGCCCGGTTGCCGCCGCTCGCGACGGCGCGTACCAGGACGTCCCCGGCGGCGACGGGCTGTGCGGCGTCGGCGTGGAGGTCCAGGGCCCCGCCGGACGGGGGGTTTCCGGTGGAGATGTCCTGGGCGGTGAGGACTGGCCGGTCGACAGCGGGGGCGGCGGAGCCCTTGGAGCCGCGGGTGCCGGGCGTCGCCGCCCGCAGCACGGTCAGGGCGCCGCCGCGCGCCAGGTCGGAGACGGTCGCCGTACGCCACTCGCGGGCCGAGGCGCCGGACGGCTGCCAGCCGCCGGACGCGGAGGCGGATGCCAAGGCGGCGACCTGCTCCGCCAGTTGGTCGTGCAGGTCGTTGACGCGCCGGGCCAAGGCCGCCGGGTCGATGTCGGCCGCGGTTGCCCGGACATGGCGGGCCGGGGTGACGTCGACGACGTCGTCGAGGAGGTCGACGAGCGGCACCGCGCGGGCGACGCCGGGCTCGTCGGCGTAGGTGTCGGGGGCGGTGGTGAACGCGGCCCACTGGTCGAGGACCCGCTCGGTCAGCTCCGCCCAGTCAAAGGAGGAAGCGGAGGCGGCAGAGGCGGGGGTGGAAGCGGAAGGGCCGGACCGGCGGGAGCGCGAGCCGCCGCGGGAGCCGGCACCCGCCGTCGCCGTACCGGTGGCGGACGGTGTGCCCGTGGCGCCGTCCGGCTGCTCGCCCTCCCCGTCGACGAACAGCACCGTCGTACGGTCCGTGCCGCCCGGCTCGGGGCGTTGGAACACCCAGATTTGCAGGCCGATGTGGAGCGGATACGCGGCCCGCGCCGGAAGGGAGACGACGGCGCGCAGGGCCCCGCCGCGGATGAGTTCCGCGCGGACGCGGCGGCCGGAGGCGCGGAAGGCGAGCGCGGGCGGCAACAGCATGACGGTGTGGCCGCCCGGCTCCAGGTGTGCGAGGGCGTGCTGCACCCACGCCAGTTCGGACTCGAAGCGCGGCGGGACCCCGTACGCCCACCTCGGGTCGTAGGCCAGCTCGTCGTGACCCCAGTCGCGGTCGGCGAACGGCGGGTTGCACAGGACGGCGTCCACGGTGACGTCGGGGAAAGCGTCGGCGCGCAGGCTGTCGCCGACGCGGATCGCCGTCTCGGCCTCGGGCGCGGCGATCAGCAGCCGGACCGCCGTGCGTTGGCCCTGGACGGGGAGCGAGTCCTGCCCGAACAGCTCCCGCGCGCCCTGCCGTGCGGCGGCGGCGAGGAGCGTACCGCTGCCGCAGGCGGGGTCGAGGACGCGGGACACGTCGGCGGGCAGGAGCCGTGCCATGAGCCGGGCCAGACCCTCCGGGGTCTGGTAGACGCCACTGGCGGCGCCCTCGTCCAGTTCGCGTTCGGCGAGGACGTCGAGGGCGGCCTGGGCCCCCGCCTCACGGACGCAGCCCAGCAGCGCGCGGACCGCGCCCGCGTCGTCCGGGCCGTAGTGGACCGGCTCGGCCTCGGGCACGGTGGCCGGGAGCTCGCCCGCGGCCTTCTCCGCTCGGGCGAGCAGCTGGTCGTCGGGCACGGAGGCGAGTTCGGCCAGCTCCTCCCGGGTGCGGCGGGACGCGGCAGCCACCAGGGGGAACAGCCGCGCGGCCACACCCGAGCCGGGTCCCAGCAGCCGTAGCGCCGTACGCAGTTCCTCGGTCGGCGAGGCGGTTGAGGTGTGCCCGCGTCCCCGCAGCCATGCCTGGACGGCCGGCAGGTCGTAGAGCGGGCTGGCTTCCGTGCCCGCGCTGGGCGCCGGGAAGTCGTCGTGGCGGCGGCGCCAGTTGCTGACGGTGGCGCGTG
This sequence comes from Streptomyces sp. NPDC102490, assembly GCF_044765285.1. NCBI lineage: Bacteria > Bacillati > Actinomycetota > Actinomycetes > Kitasatosporales > Streptomycetaceae > Streptomyces > Streptomyces sp. NPDC102490. Next base: position 220,067 of record NZ_JBIWJU010000006.1, on the reverse strand, counting down.
TGACCCCTGCGATGCGGGAGATCTCGGCGGCTGTCACGTGTGCGGAGGGCGCCGGACGGGCTGGTGGCTGCTGGGGCATGGCGTGGAGTTCCGCACCTCTCGGGCCAGTCGGACAGGGACGGTTAACACGTTACAACAGTCGTCAAGTTCGCCAAGGTGTTTGACAGTGCTTTCACTGTTGTGCTTACCTGGTCACGCTTCCGATTGGCGGCATGCGCCCTGACTCCGCAACCGCACCGTGAAGCGTCCTGGCGCCGTACCGCGCCACGCATCCGATCTCTCCCGGCCCCTTTCCGCCGCAACGCCATACCTCGGGGCCGTCCACTCCGCGTCCATTCCGCACCGCAGTCGCCACCCACCGCACACACGGGAGGAACCCGCATGACCGTGACGGAACAGCCCCGGCAGAACGCACACCACCCCAACGACCCCGCCCGTCCGGCCCCGTCCGACCAGCCCGCGCCCGTGGCCGGTCTGGTGGAGGCCCGCCTGGCGGAGGAGGCGCTCAGCGAGCCCGTGAAGGTGCTCCTGAAGGAGGCCCTGGGCGACGGCGAGCCCCGGGAGACCTCCCCTGCCGGCCGGATCTACCTCGAGTCCGTCGCCGTCGCCCGGTTCCGCGGCATCGGACCGCGCGCCTGGCTCAAGCTCAGCCCCAGACCCGGCGTGAACCTGGTCGTGGGTCGCAACGGCTCCGGCAAGTCCAGCATCGCCGAGGGCATCGAGACGGCCTTCACCGGCGTGAACATGCGCTGGCAGGGGCAGCACGCGATGCGCAGCAGCAACTGGCGCAACCTCCACGACACCGACGGCAGGCCGGAGATCGAGGTCAAGCTCGCCATCGAGGGCGACACCGGCCGCAGCACCCTCACCCGCACCTGGGAGGGCGACGACTTCGACGCCTCCCAGGCCGAGCTCAGGCGACCCGGACACGGCCGCACCCCCCTCGACCAAGCGGACTGGAAGCAGGCCCTGCGGGACTTCCGGCCCTTCCTGTCGTACGTCGACCTCGACCGCATGATCAGTGGCAAGCCCTCCGAGATGTACGACGCCATCGCCACCATCCTCGGCCTGGGGCAGCTCAGTGCCGCCGACGGCCGGCTCCGCCAGGAGGCCAAGGCGCTCGAAGACGCGGACAAGGCGGCGAAGGCGGAGCTGCCGGGCCTCAAGGAGGCGCTGTACGAGTTGGAGGACGACGAGCGCGCGGTGCAGGCACTCGTCGCCGTCGACACGGCGGGAACGCCCGACTTCGAGACGATCGAAGCCCTCGTCGCTGGTCTGCCCGCCGCCGGGGACGCCGGCCTGCTGGCCCGGCTGCGCGCCGAGGCAGAGGTGCACGGCCCCGAGATGGCGCAGGTCCACGCGGCCCTGGACCGCCTGCGCAATGCTCTCGCCGATGCCGAGGATTTGCGCGGCACCGGCGCCGAGGACGCCCTGCGGCGTGCGGAACTCCTCGAACGGGCTGTGGCGCACCACGACCGTCACCCCTATGCGGCCGCCTGCCCCGTGTGCGGGACCGACGGGATGCTGGACCCGGCATGGGCCGCGGACGCCATCGCCCAGATCGCCGCGCTGCGGCAGGAGGCGGAGGCTGCAGCGGGCGCGCGCAGCGAACTCCGGTCGGCCGCACGGGCCGTACAGGACCTCGTCCACACGCCCCGACAGATCCCCGCCGCCCTGGCCGACCCGTGGCGCGCCTGGACCGCCTGCCGGACGATCAGTGATCCCGGCGAGCTCACCCAGCGCGCCCACGAGGCCGCCGGAACCCTGGCCGATGCCTGCGCCGCGGTCAAGGAGAACGCCGTCAGGGAACTGGAGAAGCGCGACGAACGCTGGCGCGGGCTCGTCACCCGCCTGGCGGGCTGGGCGGAGAGGGCCCGTGCCGTGGAGGCAAACAAGCCCCGGCTGCGGGACATCAAGAAGGCGAGCACCTGGATCAAGGCGCTCGCCGCCGAGCTGCGGGAACAGCGGATGGAAGGCTTCGCCGACCAGTCGCAGCGTATCTGGGAGCGGCTCCGCCAGGAGAGCAACATCGACCTCAAGGCCGTGAGCCTGAAGGGAAGCGAGAAGGCCACTGTCCGCAAGCTCGTCATGGACGTCACGGTTGACGGCCAGGAGGCCTCGGCTCTCAGCGTCATGAGCCAGGGCGAGCAGCACTCCCTCGCGCTGTCCCTGTTCCTGCCTCGGGCCGCCACCGCCGACAGCCCGTTCGGCTTCATCGTCATCGACGACCCCGTGCAGTCCATGGACCCCGCCAAGGTCAACGGGCTCGCCCAGGTCCTGCACGAGCTCGGCGAGCGCCGGCAGGTCGTGGTCTTCACCCACGACACCCGGCTCCAGCGGGCGTTTACCAGCCAGGGTCTGCCCGTGACGGTGTTCGAGGTCGAGCGGGCCACGTCGTCCAAGGTGAAGGTCAAGCCGGTGACCGACCCGGTACGGCAGGCACTCGACGACGCGCGGGCCCTCGCCAGTACCAGTGACCTGCCGTCGGCGGCACGGACCCACGTGCTGCCCAGCCTGTGCCGTATCGCCCTGGAGAACGCCTTCCTCGAAGCCGCCTGGATCCGGCACCACCGCTCCGGCGCGCCCGAGGACGAGCTGCAGGCCGCCGTCGTCAGCGCCGACAAGCTCATGAAGGTCGCGGCACTGGCCCTGTTCGGCGACGCCGGCCGGACCGGCGACGTCTACGGGGAACTGCGCACCCTTTGCGGACCGCGTGCGGTGGACCTCCTCAAGGAGTGCCAGAACGGCGCCCACGCCATGGGAGCGCAGATCACCGACCCCCACCGCTTCGTGGACGACATCGAGATCATGGCGCAGAAGGTGCGCAAGTCGGGGGTGACCGCGTGATGAGCACTCCCACCTCGGTCGAGGAGCTCCTGCTGACGGCCGATCAGCTGCTGGCCGCCCGTACGGGCGCCACGGCCGCCGGCCGGCACCGTGGAGCCTCCCTCGCTCTGCGGACCGCCCTGGAGCTGTCCGTCGACCGCGTGCTCGACGCCGCGGTGCCAGGGCTCGCCGACACCACGATGCGGGCCAAGATGCTGTGCCTCCACTGCTACACCGCGGCGGAGACCGCTCGCCGCACCAACGCCGTCTGGTCGCACCTCTGCCTGGGATGCCACTACCACCAGTACGAGATCGGCCCCACCCACGACCAGGTTCGCGTCTGGCGGGCGGAGGTCGGCGAGCTGGTCGGGACGTTGGCCACCTGACTGTTTGTTACCAGCAGGTCTCTGATAGTTATTTCGACGGGGCCGGGCGTATGCCCGTCGCAGCGTCCTCCGGGGTGCTGCAAGGGGAGGGGACATGTACATGGGTGCGATCACGCGCGAAGAGATCATCGCCCTCGAGCAGAAGGCGGTGGATCGCGCCTACGACTGCTATGCAGCGCTGCTGGCCGAAATGACCGGGGGCTCGGTCGCCATGGCCTCCGCCAGCGGCAAGGACAGCGTCGCCAACCGGATCGTGGCCGAGGAGCGGGCCGCGGCGTACGACGGACTCGGCAACGAGTCGCTGGTCATCGGCCGCGTCGACGTACCGGACGAGGACGAGCCGGGTAGGGGGCCCAAGACCTGGTACGTCGGCCGACGTGCCGTTTCTGACACCCGTACCCGCGACACCGTCGTCGTACTGTGGACCAGTCGGCAGGCCAAGAAGTGGTTCGAGGCGCTGCCCGAGGCCCCGGGCGAGGTGCTCCTGCGGCGGCAACTGCGCTGTGTACAGCGCGTCGTCGAGGACTACTTCGACGAGATCACTGCCGCCGCCCCCGTCCCGCAGCCACGGCCGGCGGCAGACGACGCCCAGCGGGAGCCCCAGCCCGTGGAACCGGCCACCGTCACGCAGAAGGAGGGAGCACCGAGCCGGCCCGCCCCCACACCCGCAGACATCACCCGCGTCCAGCGCCAGAAGCCGCTGCAGCCCGACGACTTCCTCCTCCGCGAGCTTCAGCGCTCTCGCCGCGGCAGCATGCGGGACATCGTCGAGACCATCCGTCGTGACCAGATGGCTCTGGTCACCGGCTCGCCCTCCGACATCCTCGTCATCCAGGGCGGCCCGGGCACCGGCAAGTCGGCGGTCGGCCTGCACCGCGTGACCTGGCTCGTCAACAACGGGCACTTCCAAGCCCAGGACGTCCTCGTCGTCGGCCCCCACCAGCGGTTCCTGGAGTACGTGAGCCAGGTGCTGCCCACGCTCGGCACCCGGAACGTCAACGCTGTGCAGGTGAACCGTCTGTGGGACGGCGAGGTCCTCGGCACCGACACTCCCCAGGCGCGGGTGGTGAAGGCCGACGAGCGTATGGCGGCCGTCCTGCGACGGCGCGTCGAGATCGAGTGCCGTCCCGAGGCCGTCGACGAGTTCACCACCACTGCCTCTTACGAGGGGGCCAAGCCGGAGCTCACCGTCACCGTCGGCAGCACGACCCTGCGCGTCCCGCGCTCCGAAATGCTTTCGCTCCTCGACGAGGTGCGCCAAGGCGACGGCTCCTATCGTGAGCGCCGCGACCGCTTCCGCGGGCTGCTCGTCGACCGCCTGCTGCGGGAACTCGTCGCCGTCGCCCCTCGCCGCAGCCGCGACGACACGATCCGCCGCGACCTGGAACGCAACCGTCAGGTCGAGCGCCTCATCGAACGTGTCTGGCCTTCGCCCGGCGCCAGGGAAGCCCTCCGCACCCTCTACGACTCCGAAGACCTCCTGCGCACCTGCGCCGAGGGCGTTCTCGATGCCTCGGAGCAGGCAGCTCTGCGCCGTCCTCGGGCCGACACGGCCGACGCCGATCCCTGGACGCTCGACGACCGGGTCTGCCTCGAAGAACTGCGGTATCTCATCGCCGGGGAGACCCCGCAGCGGTACGGGCACATCGTCGTCGACGAGGCACAGGACCTGACGCCCATGCAGGCCCGCTCCCTGCGCCGGCGCTCCGCCGCGCAGGGCTCCATGACCATCCTCGGCGACCTCGCTCAAGCCACCGGCCCCCACACCCACACCGACTGGGACCGCCTCGGCACCCTCCTGTCCGACCACGGCGACTGGCGCGTGGCCGAGCTGAACACCAGCTACCGCGTGCCCGCCGAAATCATGGAGTTCGTCGCCCCCCTGGCCCGTACCGTCGCCCCCGCGCTGCCGTACCCGCAGGCCGTGCGTGCGGCGGGTGAGGGCGCCGTACGGACGATCGCGACCGAGCCGTGGAAACTCCTCGACGACACCGTGGCCCAAGCCACCCGCCTCATCGGCACCAGCGACGGACACTCCCTGCGCTCCGTGGCTGTCATCGTCCCCGACGACTCTGGCTGGCTCGACGAGATCAGTCACCAGCTGGACCTGGCCGACGGCATCACCGAGCAGGGACGCGAGGCGGTGTCCGTGCTGGCTGCCGCTCAGGCCAAGGGCATGGAGTACGACCACGTCCTCGTCGTCGAACCCGCCACCATCGCCGACCGAGGCCCGGCCGGACTGCGCCAGCTGTACGTCGCGCTCACCCGCAGCACCCAGAGCTTGACCGTCCTGCACACGTCCCCGCTCCCGGAGGCCCTCACGAACACCGACGGCAGCAGTGCCGAACCAGCACCCACCGAAGGCGAACCAGGCATGGCACACGCTGACGTCCCTGACATCGGTACGGACGTCCGAGTCCGCGTGACGGGCCGGGCACCCGGTGGCCGGTACAGGGTCAAGGCCCTGTCGCCCGCGCTCGACGTCCCTCTGGTCCTGACCGTCCGCCACGGCTCGGTGCCCCCGCGTCCCGGCGCGGTACTGGACTGCTGGGTGTTCGCTCACGAGACGAACCATTGCCTGCTCACCGCGGACCAGCGTGGCCGCCAGCCCATCTCGCCGAGAATGGCGGAACGCTACCTGGCGGCGCTCAGCGTTTTCGACGAACTGACCAACCGTGACGGAACCGTTCCGGAGAACGCCCGTGATCGTCTGTCCGAGCTCAAGGGCATGGCCAACCGCGTCCTCCGCCGCGACCAGGCGGACTGGGTGGACGTGCGTCGCGTGCTCGGGTCCCCGGACAAGCACCGCCTCAGCCTCCTGCGCGACCTCGCGGCGCACACCAACCGCATGCTCAAGGACGGCGACCTGGACCTGAACCGCCTCCAGACGGACCTGGCACGCGCCGGCTGGGCCCAGGCCCTGCACGAAGCCCGGGAGGCCCTCCAGCGCAGGGTCGCCACGGGCGAACCCGAAACCGACGACGCACCCTCCACCGCTGAACAGCAGTCCGAGCAGAAGGAAACCGAGCCCGTGACCCCTGCCGAAGACCTGCCCGCCACGCCCGCGCCAGCGCAGGGGTTTCTGCACTTGCTGGAGAGCGCGGCGACCGCCGACCGCACGTGCAGAAAGCACGAGGCGGTGCGGCATGCTCTCAAGGCCGCCCTGCTCTGGGAGGACCTGCAGCCGACCGACTCCCCGGTCGTCGACGTCAGCCGGATCGCGGACGACGGCCATTTCCTCTACGAGGTGCTCGGTGCGGGCCGCTCCACCTACGCCGACCTCCGCGCGGGAGCCACCCGCCTCTTGGAGATCAACCACACCCTGCCCGCGCCTGCCGACCGCCTCTACCTGGTGCTCTCCGAACCGCCCGCCGAGGACTGGTCGGCCGACACCGTGTTCGGTGTCTTCGGGGTTCAGGTCCTGTGGCGCACGCCCGACAGTTGGGGCGGCCACGACGCGCAAACCGCCCTGGGCTCCGGAGGGGCGTAACCACTTTCGACAGAAGCGCGATTGCATGCACGCTCGTGAGCTCCTTGGGTGCCCAAAGCGGAGCCAGAGCCCGATGGCCCGGAGAAGACCGGGCCTGAGTCCGTGCCGGATGTCGCTTATCCGCTGGAGAGACGTCGGGGGATCAACTCTCCGTCCGCTCACGCAAACGGCCCCGGACGAGGAGTCCGAGGCCGAGTAGAAGCCCTCCCTGGGGAAGAAACCCCAGGTCAGAGCGGTAATGCGTTGTGCCCCCGGCAGGATTCGAACCTGCGACACCCGCTTTAGGAGAGCGGTGCTCTATCCCCTGAGCTACGAAGGCGTGCCGTCGCTGGGCGCGGCGGTGACAACAGGTTAGCGGATCGGGGGCCGGGGTGAGGGTCGGCCCGGGTCAGGTGGGGGGGACGTGGACGAAGCGGCCCGCTACCGACAGGTCCGCCTCGATGTGGGTGGCCGTCCGGGACAGTTCCGGGAGGATGTCCGTGCAGCAGGACTGTGCCGTGCGGCGGGCGGCGTGCAGGGCGACGTTCAGGGCCGCGACGACCCTCCCCGTGCGGTCGCGGACCGGGACCGCGATGGAGCGCAGGCCGGCCTCCAGTTCCTCGTCGACCAGGGCGTAACCCCGCGTCCGGGCCTCGGGGAGGGACAGCAGGACGTGGCCCAGTGCTGTCGCCCGGGCCGGGAGACGGGAGCCGACCGTGACGCGGGCGCTCAGGACGCGGGTCGTGGACGCCCGGGCCGTGTACTGGATCTCCTCGCCCGACTCCGTCAGGACGGCCAGCGACGCCGACTCGTGGACGCGGTCGGCCAGAGCCGTCAGGTGCGGCTGGGCGATCTCGGGGAGCGAGGTGCGGGAGAGGGGCGGGAAGCCGAGGGACAGGACCCGGGGGGTGAGGGTGAAGGTGTGGTCGGGGGCCGGGGTCAGCAGGCCCGCGTGGCCGAGGGTGATGAGGGCTCGGCGGGCGGTCGCGCGGGCCAGGCCGGTCGCCTGCGCGACCTGGGTCAGGGTCAGCGCGGAGCGGCCCTCGCCGAAGGCGGTCAGGACGGTCAGGCCGCGGGCGAGGGACTCCACGAACTCCCGGCCCAGTTCCTGTTTCGACGCGCCCGTCCAGGTGGCGAGGCCCGCGCGGGGTGGGTCCGGGACCGAAGGGGGTGCGGTGCGCAGGTCGTCCTCCATCGCCGCGACCGCCGTCCGCAGGCGGGGGAGCAGGGCCGTCCGCAGGTCCGGTGCCGTGTGGCGGCTGGTGTGGCTCACCACGCTCGCCACGCAGGCCACCCGGCCGGTGCCGGGGTCCCGTACGGGGACCGAGAGCGCCACCAGGCCCGGTTCGATCAGTTGGTCGTCCAGTGCGTAGTCGTCTGCTGCCGCCTTCGCCGTACGGAGGGTGAAGTCCTCGTCGGGGGTGGGGTGTTCGCGGGGTGGTACGGCGGGGAAGGTGTGGTCCGCCGGGTCCGCGGCTCGGCGGCTCCGCCAGCGGTGCCAGTCCGGGTCCGTCCACTCCGTGGCGAAGAGGGGCCCGGGGGCCGTGCGTTCGGCCGGGAGCAGGTCGCCGATGCGGAAGCTCAGGGACATGGCGCGGCGGCGGGTGGCCTGGTGGATGAAGCGGATGCCGTCCCGGTCGCCGACCGCCAACGACACCGACTCGTCCAGTTCGTCGGCCAGTTCGTCGGCGCGGGCGGAGAGCAGGGCGGGGAGGCGGAGGGCGGCCAGATAGGCGTTGCCCAGCTCCATCAGGCGGGGGGCCAGGGTCACGTCGCGGCCGTCCAGGCGGACGTATCCCATGCGGGCGAGGGTCGCGGTGAGGCGGTCGACCGTGGAGCGGGCCAGGCCGGTGGACTTCTCCAGGGCGCTGAGGCTGAGGGTGCCGTCGCTCGCCTCGGTCAGGCGGCGGAGTACGGCGATGCCGCGGAGGAGGGGGGTGACCGCCTCGGCCGGTGCGACCCTCTCGGGCGGTGCGACCGTCTCGGCCGGTGCGATCGCCTCGGGCGGTGCGATCGCCTCCGCCGGTGCGCCCCTCTCTGGCGGTGCGATCGCCTCGGCCGCCGGGGCCGCCTCGGCCGCCGGGGCCGCCTCGGCCGCCGGGGCCGCCTCGGGCGCCGGGGCCGTCTCGGCCGCGGCGTCCTCGTCCTGCGCGGCGGCAGCCCCGGCTCGGGCGCCATCGGTGCCGGTGGAGCCATCGGTCCCGTCACGGGGAGCGTCGTGCGTGGTGTGGGCGGGCATCGGCTCTCCGGTACGGCGGTCACGGCAGCAGGGCGCCTACGGTAGCCCGATACTGCCCCGGTAATGCCGACCCCGCTCGTGCCCCCAGGGCCCCCGGCGCCCCCTCCGCCCCGGCCGTCACCTCCGGGTGACGCGTACCCGGACGTCTCCCGTCCCGTCCTTCGCCGGCCCCGTCACCTTGATCGTGACGCCCTTGCGCGGGTCCCTGAAGGTCTCGCCCGGGGTGAAGGCGGCGTCCGAGAGTTCGGCGTGGACGTTGGGGCTGCGGGTGCAGCCGCCGCTGTCGCGCCGGGAGTCGTAGACCCGTACCGGACCCATGCCGGTGTCGACGTCCGCGTCGACCTTGTAGATCAGTACGCCGGGCCGGCACACCGTCTCGTCGTTGCCCTCGCGGGTGCGCAGCTCGACCGCGTAGCCGGAGGTGCCGCTCAGCGGGAGGACCACCAGCTTGTCGCCGCCCCTGCGGGCCAGCGGGGTGAGCGTGTACTCGGTCGTCCCCGGCGCGGAGGCGCAGTGCACCTGGGACGGGTCGAGCCAGCCCAGCTTCCACTTGTGCCAGCCGAGGAGGTCGTTGTTGGCGCCCCAGTCCTCGCTCATGATGTCCCAGTGGCCGACGGCTCCTCCGCCCTCCTGGGTGTAGAGGTCCGGGAGGCCGAAGACGTGGCCGTTCTCGTGGGGGAGTACCCGGTAGCCGGTGTCGTCGTAGGAGCCGGAGCCGTCGTCCTGGCGGGAGTAGACGAAGGAGGCGTTGGCCACCGGGACGCCGTCGGCGACCGGGGCCTCCTGGTTCCCGGCGAAGGTCACGGACAGGACCGTGTCCAGGGCGGAGGGGCCCGCGTTCGGGGTGACCAGGACGTTCAGGAGGTCGTACGCGCGGAAGTCGACCTTCGGGTCGGCCGCCGCGACCAGGTCCTGGACCAGTTTGCGGTAGCCGGGTTCGAAGGGGGCGCCGCGTTCTATGCCGTACTCCGCGAAGGACTTGGGCATCCGGAGCCAGTCCCGGACCGGGGTTTCGGGGCGGTAGTCGAGGCGGCCGTAACTGCTGGTGCGGAACCACTTCTCGGTCTGCGGGAAGAACTCCGCGTACCGGTCGAGTGCCCTGCCCTCGCCGGGCGCGTCCGAGAAGTCGACCATCAGGTTGAGGGCGCGGACGGTGCCGGTGGAGCGGGCGTAGCCGGTCGAGGTCGGCACGCCCTCGGACATCTGGATCTCGGCGCCGCCGCTGATCATGCACGGGCCGTGCGCGGAGGAGCGGGAGAGGGCGGCGGGGCCGGAGCCCGCGGTCGAGGTGCCGGGCGCGAGCCGGCCGGTGCCGGCCGAGGTGCTGAGCGCGAGGGTCAGGACGGCGACGGTCCCGGCCGCGGCCAGACTGCGCGGGCGTATCGCGGCCAGTGCGCGCGGGCGTATGCGGCGGCTCGGCGGCTGCACCTGCCCGTGCGGCTGCATGCGGACCTCCCCGGCCACGGCAGCCGCCCGACACCGGCTGCACCCTTGCGCTCACCCTGTGCCGAGGGGTGGGCGGGCGCGCGCTGGAGAGGCCGATCGTGGGTTTCTCGCCGGTAGCCGCCGGCCCGGGGACGGGCCGGAACCGCGATGTGACTCAGGTCACCGGAAAGTTCTTCGGGAGTGGGAAATAACCGGGGATCGTTTCCCCGTTTAGACCTGTGTCCGAGCGAAACGGGGATTCCTTCCCCGGATCGTGAACCCAGTCGTCACACCCGTGACAGACACCCTCACAGACACCACCGACCTCAAGGAGTACGCCGTGCAGACCGCGATCCCCGATCAGCGCAAGGTGGCCCGGCCGCGCGCCGATGCGCTGCGCAATCGGGAGCGGATCGTCACCGCCGCCCGCGAGATGTTCGTCGAGAACGGCCCGGACGTGCCGCTCGACGACGTCGCCCGCCGGGCCGGCGTCGGCAACGCCACGGTGTACCGCAACTTCCCCGACCGTGACGCCCTCGTCCGCGAGGTCGTCTGCTCGGTCATGGACCGTACGGCCCGGGCGGCCGAGCTGGCCCTCGCGGAGACCGGTGACGCGTTCGAGGCGCTGGAGCGCTTCGTGCACGCCTCCGCCGACGAGCGGATCAGCGCCCTGTGTCCCATGGTGGCCAGCACCTTCGACCAGCACCACCCCGACCTGGAGGCGGCGCGCGGACGGGTCGAGCGACTCGTCGCCGAGGTCATGGACCGGGCGAAGGCGGCCGGTCAGCTCCGCGGCGACGTGGGTGTGGGCGATCTGATGATCGCCGCGGCCCAGCTCAGCCGGCCCCCGGCCGGTACGGGGTGCCTGAGCGCCGACCGGTTCGTCCATCGCCATCTCCAGCTGTTCCTGGACGGGCTGCGGGCTCCCGCCCGCTCCGCCCTCCCGGGTACGGCCGTGACCGTGGAGGACCTGCGCCGGCCCTGCGACCAGTAGTCCAACGACCACTACTTCAGCCCGTTCCAGTTCCACCGGTTGAGCCAGTACCACCGGTTCAGCCAGCACCACCAGTTCAGTCAGCTCCACCAGTTCCGTCACCGACGCCGAGCGTCAGCGCCGCCGCTGACAGCGGGCCGTCGGCACGGGTGCAGTCGTCCCTTTTCTCGTCTTTTTCCGTCACGAAGTCCGAAGTGGGTATCCCCATGTCTCAAGCAGCCGTCAAGGCTTCCGGCGTCTCCGACGCCCCGGACGCCGGTCGCTGGAAAGCGCTGGTCTTCATCGCGCTCGCCCAGCTGATGGTGGTCCTCGACGCCACCATCGTGAACATCGCCCTTCCCTCCGCACAGCAGGACCTCGGTATCTCCGACGGCAACCGGCAGTGGGTCGTCACGGCCTACGCCCTCGCCTTCGGCGGTCTGCTGCTGTTCGGCGGCCGGATAGCCGACCTGTGGGGCCGCAAGCGCACCTTCGTCACCGGCCTGGCCGGCTTCGCCGTCGCCTCCGCGCTGGGCGGCGCGGCCACCAACGAGGCGATGATGTTCGGCTCCCGCGCCCTCCAGGGCGTCTTCGGTGCCCTGCTCGCGCCCGCCGCGCTCTCGCTGCTCGCCGTGATGTTCACGGACGCCAAGGAGCGCGCCAAGGCCTTCGGCATCTACGGTGCGATCGCCGGTGGCGGTGGCGCCGTGGGTCTGATCCTCGGCGGTTTCCTCACCGAGTACCTGAACTGGCGCTGGACGTTCTTCGTCAACATCCCGTTCGCCATCGTCGCCGCGGCCGGCGCGTACTTCGTCATCCGTGAGCCCCAGGGCGGCCGCAACCGCTCGCCGCTCGACATCCCCGGCGTGATCCTGTCCACCCTCGGTCTGGTCGCGCTCGTCTACGGCTTCACCCGCGCCGAGTCCAACGGCTGGAGCGACGCCCTGACGGTCGGCATGTTCGTCGGCTCGGCCGTGCTGCTGCTGACCTTCGTGCTCGTCGAGTCCCGGGTCAAGGCCCCGCTGCTGCCGCTGCGCGTGATCACCGAGCGCAACCGGGGCGGGATCTACCTCTCGCTGGGTCTGGCCATCATCGCGATGTTCGGCCTGTTCCTCTTCCTGACCTACTACCTGCAGATCGTGAAGGGCTACACGCCGGTGAAGACCGGCTTCGCCTTCCTGCCGATGATCGCGGGCATGATCACGGGCTCCACCCAGATCGGCACGCGCCTGATGACGCGGGTCGCGCCCCGGCTGCTGATGGGCCCCGGCTTCCTGGTCGCCGCCCTCGGCATGCTGTTCCTCACCCAGCTGGAGGTCGACACCTCCTACGCCGGTGTGCTGCTGCCCGGCATGCTCCTGCTCGGCCTCGGCATGGGTACGGCGTTCATGCCGGCCATGTCCCTGGCCACCATGGGCGTGGAGCCGCGGGACGCGGGCGTCGCCTCGGCGATGGTCAACACCTCGCAGCAGGTGGGCGGTGCGATCGGTACGGCACTGCTGAACACGATCGCCGCCTCGGCCACCACGTCGTACGTCGCCGATCACATCGCCGGCGCGACCTCCCGCTCCCAGCAGCAGCTGGTCCAGCTGCAGGGCCAGGTGCAGGGCTACACCAGCGCGATCTGGTTCGCCGTCGGCATCCTGGTCGTGGCGGCCGCGATCGCCCTGACCTTCGTCAACGCCGGGCGGCCGGGCAGCGGCAACGCCGTCGCCGGTTCCGGCACGGGCGACGCGGCCGAGGACGAGCTGCTGGTGCCGGTCGTCGCCCACTGACGCCTGACCCGGTACCCGCTCGGGCCCCTGTTCCACCCGTGCGTACGGGGAGGGGACGCCCCGTACGCACGGTTCCCCCGGACCTGCCCCGGCCGCGCGCTCAGCGCAGCCAGGGCAGGTCCGCACCCGCTTCGCTCGGCTGAAGTCCCTCGGCGACGATCCGCATGATCTCGCCGAGGGACTTCTGCTGTTCCGGGGTGAGCCGGTCGAAGACCGCCTGGCGTACGGCGTTCACATGGCCCGGGGCGGTCCGGCGCAGCACCTCGTAGCCCTCGTCCGTGAGGATGGCGAACTGGCCGCGCTTGTCGGAGGGGCAGTCCTCGCGGCGGACCCAGCCGTTCTTCTCCAGGCGGGCCACCGCGTGCGAGAGCCGGGAGCGGGTGATCTTCGCGTACTTGGCCAGCTCCGTCATCCGCAGCCGCCGGCGCGGCGACTCGGCCAGCTTCACCAGCAGGCCGTAGTAGACGTGCGGCATGCCCGCGTCGCGCTGGAGCTGCCGGTCGAGGTGGTCCTCGAGGAGGGTGGCGGCCTCGATGTAGGAGCGCCAGACCAGCTGCTCCTCGGCGGTGAGCCAACGGGGTTCGTCGTTCATGGGTCCCACTGTACGAAACGACTCCTTGAACATTAAACAAAGTCGGGGTAGTTTGATGACACGTGAAGATTGAGAGTTCAAGTACGGGAGGAGTGGCCATGACCGCCGCCCCGGAGCGCATGCCCGCCCTCTACCTCAGCCACGGCGCCCCGCCCCTGGCCGACGACCCCGTCTGGCCCGGCGAACTGGCCGCATGGGCCGCCGGCCTGCCGCGCCCGAAGGCGATCCTCGTCGTCTCCGCCCACTGGGAGGAGGCCCCGCTCGCCCTCGGCGCCACCCGGACCGTCCCCCTCGTCTACGACTTCTGGGGCTTCCCGGAGCACTACTACCAGGTGCGCTACGGAGCGCCCGGCGCCCCCGCGCTCGCCGACTCCGTACGCAAGCTGCTGCGCGCCCCCGGCACGCCCGTGCAGGACGTCCCCGACCGCGGCCTCGACCACGGCGCCTACGTGCCGCTGGTCGAGATGTACCCGGGCGCCGACATCCCGGTCCTCCAGGTCTCCATGCCGACCCTGGACCCGGTACGGCTCATGGAGACCGGCCGCAGGCTCGCGCCGCTGCGCGACGAGGGCGTGCTGATCATCGGCTCCGGGTTCTTCACCCACAACCTCGCCGCACTGCGCCAGGGCGGCATCCCCTCCTGGTCCGCGGAGTTCGACGACTGGGGGCGGCGCGCGCTGGAGGGCGGGGACGTGGACGGGCTGCTCGACTTCGCCCGCAAGTCCCCGGCGGGACGGCTCGCCCACCCGCGCACCGAGCACTTCGCCCCCCTGTTCGTGACCATGGGCGCGGCGGACGCGGCCGGTGAGCTGGACACGCGGCGGTCGGTGATCGACGGGTTCTGGATGGGGCTGGCCAAGCGGTCGGTGCAGTTCGGCTGAGCGCGGGCGGGGGCGCCCCGGTGGCGGCGGCCGGTGGGCCACGGCCGGCGGCCGGCGGCCGGCGGTCGACGGCTACAGCGGCTTCTCGTACCAGGCCACGTCCCAGTACCGCCCGAACTTGCGGCCCACCTCCCGGAAGGTGCCCACGTGCCGGAAGCCGAAGCGCGCGTGCAGCCGGGCGGACGCCTCGTTGGGCTGGGCGACGGCCGCGTAGGCGCGGTGGAGGTCCTCGCCGGCCAGGGCGGCGAAGAGGGACGTGTACAGGAGCGAGCCGATGCCGCGGCCGCCGGCCCCCGGAGCGACGTAGACGGTGGTCTCCACGGAGGTCGCGTAGGCGGGCTTCGCGCGATAAGGGCTGGATGTGGCGTACCCCAGAATCTCCTGTGAGTCCGCGTCCGTGGCAACCCTCAGCCGGTGCGGGCCGTCTTCAGGGTGGGAGAGCAGCCAAGGGCGGCGCTCTTCCGGGGTGAACGGTTCGGTGTCGAACGTGATGGGCGTCTCACGTACGTAGTGGTTGTAGAGGGCGGTGAGGGCTTTGAGATCGTCCTCGACTCCCGGTCTGACCTGGACCTCCGCGGTTCCCGACGGCATCGCCCCTCCTCGTGTGGCGGCACAGGGTACTGCATGATCAGAAAAATTGAGGGGCGGGTTGGGAATTCTGTCCGGATTCCAGTCGTTGTTTCCATCGGATGCAGGGCACCCGAGGAGAGTCCCGAGAGGGACTGGGGACATCGGAGACGCCCCCGCAAGGTGTCCGAGCGTCCACAGGACCACCCGCTGAACCACCATCGCAAGGGAGCACGCATGGCAACCCGTGCCGTCGCCCGTCGTAAGTCCGCCACCGGCGAGACCTCCGGCTCGGCAACCAGCGTCCGCGCGAACGGCGGCGAGCTCGCCGACCGCGATCTGGTCGGCATGTACCTCGACGAGATCGCCCGGACACCGCTGCTCGACGCCGCCAAGGAGGTCGAGCTGTCCCAGACCATCGAGGCGGGTGTGTTCGCGCGGCAGGTCCTCGAAGGGTACGAGGAGACCGGGGCGGACGCCACCCGCGAGGAGCTCCAGGCCCTGATCGACGAGGGCGAGCGGGCCAAGGACGTCTTCATCCGTTCCAACCTCCGCCTGGTCGTCGCGGTCGCCCGCCGCTACCCGCGCAGCGGTCTGCCGCTCCTCGACCTGATCCAGGAGGGCAACGCCGGCCTGGTCCGCGCGGTCGAGAAGTTCGACTACCGCAAGGGCTTCAAGTTCTCGACGTACGCGACCTGGTGGATCCGTCAGGCCATCACCCGCTCCATCGCCGACCAGTCGCGCACCATTCGGCTGCCCGTCCACCTGGTGGAGGAGCTGGGCCGGATCCGGCGCGTGCAGCGCGAGTTCAACCGCGAGCACGGCCGCGAGCCGGAGCCCGCCGAGATCGCGGCCGAGCTGGGCTCGACGCCGGAGCGCGTCACCGACGTGCTCGACTGGGCCCGCGACCCGGTCTCGCTGAACATGTCGGTGGACGACGAGGGTGAGACCCAGTTCGGCGACCTGCTGGAGGACACCTCGGCCGTGTCGCCCGAGCAGTCGGTGCTGACCCTGCTGCGCAGCGAGGAGCTGGACGACCTCATCGGCCGCCTCGACCCGCGCACGGCGTCCATCATCAAGATGCGGTACGGCATCGACGACGGCCGCGAGCGGACGCTGACCGAGGTCGGCAAGGAGCACGGCCTCACCCGTGAGCGCATCCGCCAGATCGAGAAGCACGCGCTGCTGGAGCTGAAGAAGCTGGCCCGCGACACCGGCTTCGAAGCGGCGGCGTAGCGCGGCACCGGCGACGGCCGGCCGTGCGGCCCGGCCGCCGCGTGACGCGGGGGCGTGACGTGGCGGATGGGGCGTACGCCGGTGGTCGAACCCCGCGCGAACATGGCTGTACAACGCTGCTTCAACTCGCGGGGGCAGGGAAAAAGACGTTCGAGCCCCCCGCTCGAGGCAGGACAACGCACCGTTCTGCCGCACCGTGACACCACCGCGGCACACTGGACCAGGTCCCGACGCACTCCCCCCGGCGCCGGGACTTCCCGAGCCGGGCCGCGGCGCCCCTCCCCCCGGGGTGCCGCAGCCCGGCTCTTCTCCTGCGCGAGCGAGGCCGGCCATGAGCCGGGGCAGAGCGGGAAGGCGGGCCACCCCGAACCTGAACCCCGGGGTGGCCCGCCGGATGGCAGATTCTGCCACAGCGGCATAGCCTGCCGAAGTGAGCAGCACGGTTCCAGCACATCCCGACCCCGGACCGGGTCCGGCCCACCACCCTGCCGGACAGGCCGTACCGGTCATACCGCCCGAACCGGCCATACCGGCAGTACCGGTCTCCCTGACCGAGCGGCGCAAGGCCGAGACCCGGATGGAGATCGCCCGCGCGGCGGCCCGCCTCTTCGCCGGCCAGGGCCTGCGGGCCACCCGGGCCGAGGACATCGCCAAGGCGGCGGGTGTCGCCCCGCGCACCTTCTACCGCTACTTCGCAGCCAAGGAAGAGGCCATCGCCCCGCTCTACGCCCTGGGCGCCGAGCGCTGGGTGCGGGCGGTGCGGGAGGCCCCGGCCGAACTGTCCCCGCCCGCGGCCCTGGAACACGCCGTGCGGCACACGCTGACCCCCGGCGCGGGGGTGTCGGCGCCCTCCTGGGAGGGGGCCCGCGCCCTCATCCGCCTGGCCGAGAGCAGTCCGGCCCTGCGCAAGGTGTGGGCGGAGGTATGCCACTCCACGGAGCGGGGCCTTGTGGAGGCGCTGGCGGCGCGGCTGTCCGACGGCGACGACAACGTTGCCGCACGGCTGGCCGCCTCCCCCCGGCTGCACTTCGCGGCCGCGGTGGCGGGCGCGGCCGTACGCGTCGCGGCGGAGCACTGGGCGTCCTCGTCCTCCCGGGAGACACGCAGCCCCCTGGACCAGGCGCTGCTGAACCTGGAGGTGCTGCGGGGGTTCACGTGGGGGGACGGCGCCGCGGAACAGGGGTGAGACCCGGGGCTCACCCCGCCGCCGGTCACCCGCTTCCCGCCGCCCGGCCCAGTCGGGCGCCCAGTTCCCGTACGCAGTCCACCAGTTCCGTGGGTTCGCGGACGCGGAACTCCAGGCCGGTCGTCGCCAGGCGGGCCGCGATCCACTCCACCGACCCGGAGACGGTGGCCCGCACCACACACGACGAGCCGCCGTCCACCGCCTCCGGCGTTCCCAGCCAGTGCGGCAGCCGTGCGGCGACGGTCTCGGCCGGTGCGTGGAAGACGACCGCGATCTCGTACGTGTCGTTGCGGCGCTGCATCGAGTGCCGCAGGTATTCGGCCGCGTCCCCGGTCGGCAGCTCCCGCGGAGCGAACCGCGCCCCCGTGGCGAAGGGCTCGCTCACCCGGTCGACCCGGAAGGTCCGCCAGTCGCCCCGGTCGAGGTCGTAGGCGACCAGGTACCAGCGCCGCCCCGTCGACACCAGCCGGTACGGTTCCGTCACGCGGCGCGTCTCGCTGCCGTCCGCCGCGCGGTAGGCGAACCGCAGCCGCTCGTGCCCAGCCACCGTCGAGGCCATCACGGTCAGCGTCTCCGGCGCGATGCTCGGCCCGTCCCCGCTGGTCAGCGGCGTGGTCGCGGACTGGAGCGTGGTCACCCGGTGCCGCAGCCGGGACGGCAGCACCTGCTCCAGCTTGGCCAGCGCCCGCACCGACGCCTCGTCCAGGCCCGCGACCGCGTGGCCCGCGCCGGCCCGCAGCCCGACCGCGATGGCCACCGCCTCCTCGTCGTCGAGGACGAGCGGTGGCATCGCCTTGCCCGCCACCAGCCGGTAGCCGCCGTCGGCGCCCATCGTCGCCTGGACCGGATAGCCCAGTTCGCGCAGGCGGTCGATGTCCCGCCGGACCGTGCGCCGGGAGACCCCGAGCCGGTCGGCCAGCTCGCCGCCGGGCCATTCGCGGGGCGTCTGCAAGAGCGAGAGGAGCGTCAGCAGCCGGGCTGGGGTGTCCGTCGTCATGCGTTCGAGGATGCCCCAGATCTAGGACACGATCAGACCTACACAACCCCTAACTTCCTTCCATGACCTTCAAGCAGACCCCCGACCCGGTGCCCGTCCCACCCGCCGTGCCGGCCGTGCCCGCCGCGGGCGACCGACGTCGCTGGTTCGCCCTCGCGATCGTGATGACCGCGGCGTTCATGGACCTGGTGGACGTCACCATCGTCAACATCGCCATCCCCTCCATCCAGAAGAACGAGGGCGCCTCCTTCAGCCAGATCCAGTGGATCACCGCCGGTTACGCCCTCGCCTTCGCGGCCGGTCTGATCACCGGCGGACGGCTCGGCGACATCCACGGCCGCAAGCGGATCTTCCTCGTCGGCATCGGCGGCTTCACCCTGGCCTCGGCCCTGTGCGGCCTCGCCGCCGGCCCGGAGATGCTGGTCGCCTCCCGCATCCTCCAGGGCGGCATGGCGGCGCTGATGGTGCCGCAGGTGCTGTCGATCGTGCACGCCACCTTCCCGGCGCACGAACGCGGCAAGGTCTTCGGGCTGTTCGGCGCGATCGTCGGACTCGGGGCCGTCTCCGGTCCGCTGCTGGGCGCCCTGCTCACCGAGTGGGACCTCTTCGGGCTCGGCTGGCGGCCCATCTTCCTCATCAACCTGCCGGTCGGCATCGCGGGCCTCGTCCTCGGCAGCCGCTTCATCACGGAGTCGAAGGCGCCGCGCGCCCTCCGGCTCGACCTGGTCGGGGTCGCGCTGGTCACCCTCGGACTGCTGATGCTGGTCTACCCGCTCACCCGGGGCGAGGAACTGGGCTGGCCGCTGTGGGGGTACCTCTCCATGGCCGGGTCGGTCGTGGTCCTCGCGGTCCTGGTCGCCTACGAGCGGCGCAAGAGCGCGCGGGACGGCTCGCCGCTGGTGGAGCTGTCGCTGTTCCAGGTGAAGAGCTTCGCGGCTGGGATCGCCGTGCAGACCGTCTTCGGAGTCGCGCTCGGCGTCTTCTTCCTGGTGTGGACGCTGTACATGCAGGTGGGCCTCGGCTGGAGCCCGCTGCGGGCCGGGCTGACCGGCGTGCCGTTCTCCCTCGCCGTGTCCGTGGCGGCCGGGCTCTCGGTGCAGAAGCTGGTCCCGCGCTTCGGGCGCAAGGTGCTCCAGGCGGGCGCGCTGGTGATGGCGTCCGGAGTGCTCCTGTACGTCTGGGAGTCCGGGCGCCACGGGCTCGCCATCACGCCCTGGCAGATGGCGCTGCCGCTGGTCGTGATGGGCCTCGGCATGGGCCTGATCGTCGCGCCGCTGACCGACGCGGTGCTCTCCCAGGTGCCGCGCGAGCACGCCGGGGCGGCGTCGGGGCTCATCAACACCGTGCAGCAGATGGGCAACGCGCTCGGACTCGGGCTGGTGTCGGTGGTCTTCTTCGGCACGATGGGCGACCGCCTCACCCCCGCCCGCATCGGCCCCGCCTACGTGGACGCCTTCCAGAACGCGCTGGGGTGGGTGGCCGCGGTGCTGGCCGTCATCTTCCTGCTGATGTTCGCGCTGCCCGCGCGGCCGGCCCAGCACGTGGAAGGCGGCGGGGCGCAGGACCCGGCGCAGGAGAAGGAGCCCGCGCTGGTCTGAGAGCGGGGCGGGCGAGCACCGAGGGGCGGGTCCGGCGTGAAGCTGCCGGGCCCGCCCCTCATCCGTCGTCGCGCCCCACGCGCACCCCCACGCGCAGATGCCCGTTCATGTCTGTTTGAGTCCGAACGTTTCTGCTTGCCGTTTACATTCCGGAAAACCGGGCGTAGCCTCCGAGAGAAACCACAGGTTCGGGCACAGGTCGGAGGTGAACGGTCATGTACGCACCGGAGCGGCAGCAGGAGATCCTCCGGCTCGCCCGGGACGGCGGCCGGGTGGACGTGGTGTCGCTGGCCGAGGAGTTCCAGGTGACGGCGGAGACCATCCGCCGCGACCTCAAGGCGCTCGACCGCGCCGGTCTGCTCCGCCGGGTGCACGGCGGCGCGATCCCCGCCGGGCGGCTCGACTTCGAACCGGACCTCGCCGAGCGCGAGTCCACGGCCGCCGACGAGAAGGACCGCATCGCCCGGGCGGCCCTCGCGGAGCTGCCGGCCGAGGGCACGATGATCCTCGACGCCGGTTCCACGGTGGCCCGCATGGCCGCGGCGATCCCGCCGGAGGCCTCGCTGACCGTGGTCACCCACAGCCTGCCCATCGCCGCCCGCCTCGCCGACCACCCCGGCATCCAGCTCCACCTGGTCGGCGGGCGCGTGCGGCACCGCACCCGCGCCGCCGTGGACGCCTGGGCGCTGCGCGCGTACGGCGAGATCCGCGCCGACGTGGCCGTGGTCGCGGCCAACGGGTTCTCCGTGGAGCACGGCCTGACCACCCCCGACCTCGCCGAGGCCGCCGTCAAGCGGGCCGCCCTGACCGCCGCCCGGCGCGTGGTGCTGCTCGCCGACTCCTCCAAGTACGCCCAGGAGCACTTCGCCCGCTTCGGCGCCCTGAGCGACGTGGACCTGCTGATCACCGACAACGGACTGACCCCCGAGGACGCGGGCGGCATCGAGCGCGCCGGCACGGAAGTAGTACGCGCATGATCCTGACCGTCACCCCCAACCCGTCGCTGGACCGCACCTACGAGGTGCCCTCCCTCGACCGCGGCGAGGTCGTCCGCGCCACCGGCGAGCGGGTCGACCCCGGCGGCAAGGGCGTGAACGTCTCGCGCGCGGTGACCGCCGCCGGGCAGCGCACCGTGGCGGTGCTGCCGCTGGGCGGGGCGCCGGGCGCACTGGTCGCCGACCTGCTCGACGCGCAGGGCATCGAGGTCGCGCCGGTGCCGATCACCGGGCCCACCCGTTCCAACATCGCGCTCGCCGAGGCCGACGGCGTGCTGACCAAGATCAACGCACCGGGCCCCGAACTCAGCCCGGCCGAACGGGAACTGCTCCTGGAGACCGTACGGCGGCAGTCGCCCGGCGCGGACTGGATCGCCTGCTGCGGCAGCCTGCCCCGCGGACTCGCCCCGTCCTGGTACGCCGACCTGGTCGCCCGGGCGCACACCGCCGGGGTCCGCATCGCCCTGGACACCTCAGGACCGGCCCTGCTGCGGGCCCTGCGCGAGCGGCCCGACGTGGTCAAGCCGAACGCCGAGGAGCTGGCCGAGGCCGTCGGGCGTCCGCTGGCCACGGTCGGCGACGCGGTGAAGGCCGCCGAGGAACTGCGGGAGCGGGGCGCCCGTTCCGTGCTCGCCAGCCTCGGCGCCGACGGGCAGCTGCTCGTGGACGACGCGGGCACCTGGTTCGGCACCGCCCGCGTGGCCGCCGTCCGCAGCAACGTCGGCGCCGGGGACGCCTCCCTCGCCGGATTCCTCGTCGTCGGCGGGACCGGGCCCGGCGCCCTCGCCTCCGCCGTCGCGCACGGCGCCGCCGCCGTCCAGCTGCCCGGCAGCGTGATGCCGACGCCGGGCGACCTGGACCCGGCCGCCGTGACGGTCACCTCCGAGGTGCCCGTGAACCGCGCACTGACGGAGCCGGCGTCATGAACCCCGGCCCCTTCCCCGGCCCGGCCCACGGCTCCCTCCCCGGGGCCGTCCCCGACCCCCACCGCTGTGCCCCCGTCCCCCTCCCCGCCCCCGCCCCTCACCCCACGTTCCGGGCGATACGCGAGCTAAGGAGCCCGCGATGAGCGACATGATCACCGCGGACCTGGTCGACCTCGACCTGTCCGCCGACAGCAAGGAAGCGGCGGCGCGTGCCCTCGCCGAGCGGATGGTGGCCCTGGGCCGGGTGACCGACCTGGACGGCTTCCTCGCCGACGTGGCCGCCCGTGAGGCGCAGATGCCGACCGGCCTCGACGGCGGCATCGGCATCCCGCACTGCCGCAGCGAGCACGTCACCGAGCCGACGCTCGCCTTCGGGCGCAGCGCGGCCGGCGTCGACTTCGGGGCGGCGGACGGCCCGGCCGACCTGATCTTCCTGATCGCCGCTCCGGCGGGCGCCGACGACGCCCACCTGACGATCCTCTCCTCGCTGGCACGGCAGTTGATGAACGCCGAGTTCACCGCCGCCCTGCGCTCGGCGGGTGACGCGACGGCCGCCGCCGCGCTGATCCGCGGGGAGGAGCCGGCCCCGGCCGAGGACACCGCCGCCCCTGAGGGGCCCGCGGGCGACGCGGGCACCGCGGACACCGGGGCGGTCCCGGCGGCGGCCTCCGCCGGGACCGCCCCGGGCAGCACCGGCCAGCAGCCCGGTGGGCCCGACCGCCCGTTCCGGATCGTCGCCGTCACCTCCTGCCCCACCGGTATCGCGCACACCTACATGGCGGCCGAGTCGCTGGAGAACGCGGGCCGCGAGGAGGGTGTCGAGGTCGTCGTCGAGACCCAGGGCTCGGCCGGGTTCACCCGGCTCGACCCGGCGGTGATCGCGGCGGCGGACGGCGTGATCCTCGCCCACGACGTGGCCGTGCGCGAGAAGGACCGCTTCGCCGGGAAGCCCACCGTTGACACCGGCGTCAAGGCGGCCATCAACCGGCCCGGCGAGCTGATCGGCGAGGTCCGCGACAAGGCGGCCCGCGGCGAGGTCACGGCCTCCGCCGCCGGCGGCCGGGGCGGTGACGGCGGCGCGACGCCCGTCGAGCGCGGCGGCGAGTCCGGCGAAGGCTACGGCACCAAGCTCCGCAAGTGGCTGATGTCCGGCGTCAGTTACATGGTCCCCTTCGTCGCCGCGGGCGGTCTGCTGATCGCCCTGGGCTTCGCGATCGGCGGCTACGAGATCAACAAGGCGCCCTCCGTGATGGACCACTTCGTGTGGACCCAGGCGGACAGCTGGGCGGCGCTGCTGTTCCAGATCGGCGGCGTGGCCTTCGCCTTCCTGGTCCCGGTGCTGGCCGGCTACATCGCCTACGGCATGGCCGACCGGCCGGGCCTGGTCCCCGGCTTCGTCGGCGGCTCGATCGCGCTGACCATCAACGCCGGGTTCCTCGGCGGTCTCGCGGCCGGTCTGATCTCCGGCGCGGTGGTGCTGGCGATCCAGCGGGTGCCGATACCGAAGGCGCTGCGCGGCATCATGCCGGTGGTGGTGATCCCGCTCGTCTCGGCGGCGGTCGTCGGGTTCCTGATGTTCGTCGTGATCGGCAAGCCCATCGCGTCCGCGCAGTCCGGGATGACCGACTGGCTCAACGGACTGTCCGGAGCCAACGCGGTCCTGCTCGGCGCGCTGCTCGGCCTGATGATGTGCTTCGACCTCGGCGGCCCCGTCAACAAGGTTGCCTACACCTTCGCCACCGCGGGCATCGCGGTCGCCAGCCCCAGCGACTCGGCGATGAAGATCATGGCGGCGGTGATGGCGGCCGGCATGGTCCCGCCGCTGGCGATGGCCCTGGCCACCACGGTGCGCGGCCGGCTCTTCAACGCCGCCGAGCGCGAGAACGGCAAGGCCGCCTGGGTGCTGGGCGCCTCCTTCATCTCCGAGGGCGCCATCCCGTTCGCCGCGGCCGACCCGCTGCGCGTCATCCCGTCCTCGATGGTGGGCGGCGCGGTCACCGGCGCCCTGTCGATGGCCTTCGGCGCGACGCTGCGCGCCCCGCACGGCGGCATCTTCGTGGTCCCGCTGATCGGCAACCCGCTGCTCTACCTGGTCGCCATCGCGGCCGGAGTCTGTGTCACCACGGCCCTGGTGATCGTCCTCAAGGGGCTGCGCAAGCCGGTGACGGGCACCCCGGCCCAGGGCCCCGGCGGGGGCGCGGACCCGTCGGCCCCGACGCCGGGGGCCGAGCAGCCGGTCGCCGCGTAACGGTCCGGACGGGAGCGGGGCGCGCTAAGGGGAGACCTGCGCCGCGCGCCGCTCCATCGCCCGGCGGGCCGTGTCCTCGCTGGCGTACACCTCGCACATGTGGCGCCCGTCCGGCGTGGCCGTGTGCTCGACCTCCCACAGGGAGACCTCCGCGCCGTCGCGCAGCAGGAACGCGTGCTCGTAGAGGGAGAAGCCGATCCGGGCGCGGCCCGTGCGGCCCGGACCGCCGAACGCCTGCGAGATCTGGTGCCCGCACGCCGTCGACAGCCGGTCGGCGAGGTCGCTGTCGGGCCGGTCCGCGTTCTCCGCGCGGCGCAGCAGCCGGCGGGCGTGGTCCGCGGAGGCGTCGGGGACGTAGGCGTGGCGCGGGGTGGGCACGGGCGACAGCTGCACCTGCACCGGCAGCTCGAAATCGGGGGTGTCGGGCGGCAGGGCCAGCCGGGAGCCGGCGGCGCGCAGCTCCTCCTCGTCCACGTAGACCTCGTGCTGCGGCTCGCTGCCCGGGGCGGTGTTGTGGACCAGCTCCCAGAGCGTGAGCGCCGAGCCGTCGGCGAGCAGCCAGGTGTGCCGGTACGTCTCGCGGTGCAGCCCCGCGCTGTGGTGCGCGGAGTGCAGCGAAGCGTCGTGCGCCAGCGCGCAGTCCAGCCGCAGTAGGGTCTCGTCGGGCAGCTCGAACGAGTTCAGGGCGCGTCCGAGCAGCCGCATGAGGTGCTCCTCCGGAGACTCGGGCGACTCGGGTGGTTCGTACGCTGCCGTCTCGTACGGAACGCTCAAGGTTTCTCCCGGCGTTGCTGCATGTCACCTTGTGGGTGCATACCGTAGCCCCTCGGTCGGACATCATGTCCGGGAACCGAGAAAACGTACGCACGAAAAACGTGGGGGCCGCGCGAAAAGTTTCCGCGCGGCCCGACGAACCGTCAAAAATCCCTGCTCACAGGCCGATTAGCCGGTGCTTTGGGCGGTCCACTCGCTCCAGGGCATGTTCCAGCCGTTGAGGCCGTTGTCCGGCGCGACCGTGTCGTCCGGGGAGTTCTTGACGACGACGACGTCCCCGATGAGCGAGTTGTCGAAGAACCACTTGCCCGGGGTGTCGCCCTGCGCGCCCTGGGCGTCCGCCAGTCCGACGCAGCCGTGGCTGGTGCCCTGGGCGCCGAAGGGCGGGTTGCCGCGGTTGTACCAGTAGTTGCCGTGGATGAAGGTGCCGGACTGGCTCAGCCGCATCGCGTGGGGCACGTCCGGTATGTCGTACTCGCCGCCGAACCCGACCGTCGACCCGTTCATCCGCGTCTGCTCGGACTTCTCCGAGATCACCATCTGCCCGTTGTACGTCGGGTTCGAGGCGCTGCCCGCCGAGATCGGGACCGACTTGAGCGTCTTGCCGTCCCGCACCACCGTCATGGTCTGCGTGTTCACGTCCACCGTGGAGACCTGCGAGCGGCCCACGGTGAAGGTGACGGTCTTCTTCTGCACGCCGTAGAGGCCGTTCGCGCCCTCCACCCCGTCCAGGTCGATCTTCATCGTGACCTTGGAACCGGCCTTCCAGTACTCCTGGGGCCGGAAGTCGAGCCGCTGCCCGCCGAACCAGTGCCCGACCACCTTCTGCCCGCTGCTGGAGGTGACCTTGATGTGCGACTGCACGCTCTTCCGGTCGGTGATCGCCTTGTCGAAGGTGAACGACACCGGCATGCCCACCCCGACCGTGCTGCCGCTGTCCGGGGTGTACGTGCCGACGAAGCTGTTGGCCGAGGAGACGGTCGTGAAGACCGAGTCGGCGGCGGCGGTGCGGCCGTCGGCGTCCTTGGCCCGCGCCGTGATCCGGTACTTCGTGCCCCGCTCCAGCTGCTCCTTCGGCTTCCAGCTGCCGCCGTCGCCGGACACCGCGCCCGGCACGGCGGCACCCGTCTCCGCGACGGTCATCTTCACCTCGGTCAGCTTGCCGTCGCTGACCTTCACACCGGTCGAGTTGATCGAGGCGCCGCTCGACCCGTCCTTGGCCGAGATCACGAGCTTCGCGACCGAGGTGTCGGCGGACCCGGCGCCGCCCTTGCCGTCCTTGTCGTCGTCGGCGCTGGCGCTTCCGCCGCAGGCGGTGAGGGTGAGGGCGCCGACCACCAGGGCGGCACAGGCCACCAGTACGCGCCGCGAGGCTATGTCCGGCGTTGTCACGGGCTGCTCCAGGTTCGGGTGTGGTGCGGGGTCGTTTCAGCCGTGTAGAGGTGCCCGGGGGCCCGTGGGGTTCCCACCGGCCGCCCGGAACGCCGACGCGTGACAAAACCCGGACAATCGCAACGCGGCCGGGTCAACTGCCGCTGGACACACCCCCGTACACCGCCGCGGACGCCCGCGCCTCACCCCTCCCGGCGCGCCCCGCCGTACAGCTCCCCGTACGACGGCCAGGCCCCGCCCGGACCGTCCACCGGGCCGGCGGCCCGCACCGCGCGCACGATCGCCCGCGTCACCACGTCCGCGCCCGCCGCCAGCACCTCGTTCAGCGCGAGCGGCTGCCCGGCGTCGAGCGGACGCGCCCCGGTCGCCAGGGCGAACACCGTGTCCCCGTCGCTGAGCAGATGCACGGGCCGCACGGCACGCGCGATGCCGTCGTGCGCGGTGCCGGCCAGCTTCTGCGCCTGCGCCTTGGACAGGTCGGCGTCGGTGGCGACCACGGCGAGCGTGGTGTTCAGCGGCGGCGGCGCGTTCCTCGCCGCGACCTCGGCCAGCCGCCGCCCCGCGGCCTCGTGGACGTCCGGCGCCGGGTACTCCACCGGCCCGCCCCGGAACAACTCCCCGTACAGCACCCCCGTCTCCGGGTCCGTCACCGATCCGGCCGCGTTGGCCACCACCAGGGCCGCCACCGCGATCCCCGACTCCAGCACGGTGCTCGCGGTGCCCACGCCGCCCTTCAGTGTGCCGACCACGGCACCCGTGCCCGCCCCGACGCACCCCTCGGCCACCTCGGCGCCCGGTGTGCTCGCGTGCGCCGCCTCCGCCGCCGCGTAGCCGGTGGCCGCGTCCGGCCTGGCCCGGAAGTCGCCCCCGCGCCCCAGGTCGAAGACGCAGGCCGCGGGCACCACCGGCACCACGTGCGCCGGGTCGGGACCGACCCGCACCCCCCGCCCCCGCTCCTCCAGCCAGGCCATCACGCCCGAGGCCGCGTCGAGCCCGTAGGCGCTGCCGCCGGTCAGCACCACCGCCTGGACCTTCTGCACGAGGTTGCGCGGATCGAGCGCGTCGGTCTCCTTGGTGCCGGGTCCGCCGCCGCGCACCTCCACACCGGCGACCGCCCCGCCCTCCGGCGCGAGCACCACCGTCGTCCCCGTGAGCCACCCGTCCCCGGTACGCGTCGCGTGGCCCACCAGCAGACCGGCGACGTCCGTCAATGCGTCAACTGTCATACCGCCAGTCTCGTCCAGCCACCGGCGACGGCACCGTGGTCACCGACGGCGGGGTGACGGTGGCCGGCACCGGCGGGGGAGCCGTGGCTCAGGCGGCCGGGGCCGCCGTCCGCCGCTCCCGTTCGGTGCGCCGCGCGGTCAGCGTCACCCCGGTCGCGACGGCGAGCGCCAGTACGATCCCCGCCGCGAGTACCGCCTCGCCCCGCAGGAAGGTGCAGGCGAGCACCAGCAGCGCGGCCGTCGGCAGCACGAGCTGCTCGGCGACGCCCACCTTGAAATACCGTGCGTGCAGCGCCCACACCGTGAGCAGGAAGACCGCCGTCGGCAGGGTCACCGCGAAGGACGCCGCGAGCGCCGAGAGGTGCGCCTTGCCCACGGCCTGCTCCACCGCGACCTCCAGTCCCGCCCCGATCGCCGCCGCCGAGGCGAACACCAGGTAGTGGCCGTAGCCCCACAGGAAGGACTGTCTGTTGGACCGCAGATGGCTGTGGACGGGGACCACGAAGTAGATCCACCAGGCCGCGAAGACGATCAGCAGCCCACCGGCCGCGATCGGGAGGACCTCGCCCAGCGCGTCGTTCTCCTCGATGCCCGACTTCACCGCCACCGTGGCCGCGGCGATGGTCTCGCCGAGCACGATGATCGTGAGCAGCCCGTACCGCTCGGAGATGTGGTGCGGATGCCAGGACGACGGATGCCTGCGCTCGGCGAACGCCGGTACGCACAGCTCCAGCACCACCATCACCAGGAACAGCCAGCCCTGGCCGCCCTCCGGCACGATCAGCAGCCCCAGCCAGCCGACCTGGCAGAGCAGCAGGCCACCGGCGTATCTCAACGCCATCACCCGCTCCGCACCGCCGGCCGAACGCGCCACCCGCAGCCACTGCGCGGACATGGCGACCCGCATGATCGCGTAGCCGATGATCACGGCCAGCCAGTCGTGGTCGTAGAAGGCCCGGGAGACCCCCGCCGCCAGGACCAGTACCCCGGCGATCTGCACCAGGGTGACGATCCGGTAGAGCACGTCGTCGTTGTCGTAGGCCGAGGCGAACCAGGTGAAGTTCAACCACGCCCACCAGATGGCGAAGAAGACCATTGCGTAGTTGAGGACGCCCTCGCCGGCATGGCCCTCGGCGACGGCGTGCACCAGCTGGACGCCCGCCTGGGCGATGGCGACGACGAAACAGAGGTCGAAGAAGAGCTCCAGCGGCGTGGCGACGCGGTGCGGTTCGTGCCGGTGGCGGGCTTTCAGCCGGCGCACCGGAGGGTGGCCGTCGGGCGGCGGCCCGGCGGGCTCGCTTGCGGAGGAAGGACTGGACATCATGGCTCCCAGCACAGCAGAGACGGTGCGGATGTGCTTGCGGACCCCCTCCGCCGGGGCGAGCGGAGCGGAGGGGACGTCGTCCACGGGGCGAGCCGTACCCTGGGAGCATGAGTACCACCCCCGAACCCGAGCCCCGCGCGCCCAGGCCCGCGCTGGTCTTCGACGACCCGCTGGACCAGCAGACCTCGGACGACACCGACCGCGGCTGGGGCGAGCGGCCCGAGGGCGACGGCGCGGCCGACCTCAAGCGCTTCCTCGACGAGAAGCCGCCCCACCACCTGTGAACCGCGGGCGCGGACGCTAGGAGCGGTCGTGCCCCGAACCGCGCTGGGCGATCAGCGCGTCGCGGATCTCCTTGAGCACCTCCAGCTCGGAGACCTCCATGACCTCCTCGGCGCTCTCCTTCGCCTTGCGGCGGGCCTCCTGCCGGGCCAGGTACTTCGACATGGGCAGCACCATCAGGAAGTAGACGACGGCCGCGGTGATCAGGAACGTGAGGGTGGCACCCAGCACGTGGCCCCACAGGATCCGCACGCCCGTCGCGTTGTCGCCGGTCCCGGTGCACGGGCCCTTGAGGCAGGAGCTGTAGCCGTCCAGGCTCTGCGTGCCGAACGCCCCGACCAGCGGGTTGATGACCCCCTCCACCACCGAGTTGACGATCTTGGTGAAGGCGGCGCCGATGACGACCGCCACCGCCAGGTCGATGACGTTGCCACGCATCAGGAAGGCCTTGAAGCCCTGCCAGACGCTCGGCTCGTTCTTCTCGCTCACGGTGGGAGCACTCCTCGCTTGAACAGGTGTAGGAAGCAAACGCTCCGCAACCTACGACAGCGTTGGGCCGTCCTGTCCAATCCGGTCCCTCGAACGAGCGACTTGACCGGCTCAGCACAGGGTCACCGCCAAGCGCTCCGTGGTACCCGCGCCGACCAGCCGGTGGGCGGTGGCGCGCGGCACCGAGACGACGACCAGCGCCCCGCCCGCCGCCGGGTCCGCCACGGGCTCCGGCACCTTCGTCACCCGCACGCCGCGCGCGAGCACGGAGGCGTCGCCGGCACCGCCGTCGCCGGTCGCTACGACGTCGACCCGGTCGCCCGGCCTGAGCAGCCGCACCGTGCCCGCATCGGCGATGCGCACCGGCGCCGCCACGAGCCGGGTGCCGTGCCGCTCGCCCACCGGATCGGCCACCGGGTGTCCACGGGCCCGCCGCGTGTCCTGCCCGCCGGCCCCCGGATGCGGGCCCGCCGCCACCAGCGCGGCGGCGGTGACCGCGAGCCCGGCGGCCAGGGCACGCCGTCGGTGCGCCACGAGCCGGTGCAGGGCGCGGCGCCCGCCGCGCACTCGAACCGGGGCGAAGTGCGGCACCTCGCAGGTGGGCGGCGCGTCGGTGCCGGGCGGAAGCGGGGCAGACGCCGAGGAAGGGGTCGAGAAAGACGCCGAGGCGGGGAACGAGGGAGACGCTGAGGAGGGGAACGGGGGAGAGGAGGGCAGGGCAGGACGGAACACGGTGACCACCACCTGTGACGAGGGACCGGCTTGCGCTCCCACGATGAGGCTTCTCGCCGCGTCCCGCCGAAGCCCGTGGATCACCGACCGGTTGTGGACAACTCCCTCACCGGAACGGGGCGTTCCACATCCCGCCCCGCCCCGTCCCGCCCCGTCGCCCCTACGGCAGCGCGATCCCCGGGTCCATCCCGCCCAGCGCCGCCCCGCACGGGCAGTCCCGCTCCCCGGTCGCCGGCAGCGCGGCCACCGCGTCGAACAGCACGCCCCGCAGCCGGTCCACGTTCGCCGCGAACACCCGCAGCACCTCCTCGTGCGAGACGCCCTCGCCGCTCTCCGCGCCGGCGTCGAGGTCGGTCACGAGGGTCAGCGAGGTGTAGCAGAGCTCCAGCTCGCGGGCGAGGGCCGCCTCCGGGTGGCCGGTCATGCCCACCACCGACCAGCCCTGCGCCCGGTGCCACAGCGACTCCGCGCGGGTCCCGAACCGGGGCCCCTCGACCACGACCAGGGTGCCGCCGTCCACGGGCTCCCAGTCCTGGCCCCGGGCGGCCTTCAGCGCGGCGGCCCGACCGGTGGGGCAGTACGGGTCGGCCAGCGACACGTGCACCACGTTGGGCACCGTGCCGTCGGGCGTCGGCAGCCCGTCGAAGTAGGTCGACGGGCGGGACTTCGTGCGGTCGACGAACTGGTCCGGCACCAGCAGCGTGCCCGGCCCGTACTCGGGGCGCAGGCCGCCGACGGCGCACGGGCCGAAGACCTGGCGCGCGCCCACCGAGCGCAGCGCCCACAGGTTGGCGCGGTAGTTGATCCGGTGCGGCGGCAGATGGTGGCCGCGACCGTGCCGGGGGAGGAAGGCGACCCGCCGGCCGGCGACCTCGCCGAGGAAGAGGGAGTCGCTGGGCGGCCCGTACGGGGTGTCCACCCGGACCTCGGTGACGTCGTCGAGGAACGAGTACAACCCGGAGCCCCCGATCACGCCGATCTCGGCTCGCACGTCCTCGGCCCGTATCTGCTCGGCCTGCGCGTTCTGGGCCGTCACCTTGTTCGCCATGACCGCACCCTAACCGCCCCGCGCCACGCCGAGGACCCCGTCGTCGGAGGACGACGGGGTCTCGTGAGGAAAGGGTTCCGCGCGGGCGGTGGGAAGCGGGTGCTACGCGGCGGTGGAGCCCGCGGAGGAGCTGCCGGACCCCGAGGAGGACGACGCGCTCGACGAGGACGACGACGAACCCGAGTCCGAGGACGACGAAGAAGCCGAGGACGAGGCCGCCTTCGAGGACGACGACGCCGGCGAGCTGCTCGACGAGCTGCCGCGGCTGTCGTTGCGGTAGAAACCGGAGCCCTTGAAGACGATGCCGACCGCCGAGAACACCTTCTTCAGGCGACCCTGGCAGTTCGGGCACTCGGTGAGGGCGTCATCGGTGAACTTCTGCACCGCCTCGAGGCCCTCGCCGCACTCGGTGCACTGGTACTGGTACGTCGGCACTGTCTTCCTCCTGGCACTCTCACTCGATGAGTGCTAACGACGGTCTATAGTGACCTATTCCTCGGGATCAGTCCACTGCGGCGGGCGCGCGGTGACCGACGCCACGTGCGACCGTGCGGCCGTGGGACCGGGGGGCCAGCCGCGAGCGCAGCGCCACCAGGACCGCCAGGGCCAGGACCGTGCCGCCCATCGGCACCAGGAATCCGGCGCCGTCCCAGAACCGGTCCTCCAGCTGTCCGGCGACGGTCACGGCCGCCGCCTGGCCCAGCGCGACGGCGCCGGTCAGCCAGGTGAAGGCCTCGGTGCGGGCGCCCGCCGGGACCAGGCCCTCGACCAGGGTGTAGCCGGTGACGATGGCGGGCGCGACGCACATGCCGACCAGCAGGCCGAGGCCCGCGAGGACGAGCACCGAGTGCGCGGCCCACAGGCCGGACGCGGTCAGCGCGAGGGCGGCGTAGCCCACCAGGAGGCGCTGCCGCGGGGCCACCTTCCAGGCGATGGCGCCGCAGGCCAGGCCGGAGATCATGTTGCCCGCCGCGAAGACGCCGTACAGGACGCCGTTCAGACCCGGCTCGCCGATCGACTCGGTGAACGCCGCCAGCGACACCTGCATGCCGCCGAAGACGGTGCCGATGCCCAGGAAGGCGACGATCAGCACCCGCACGCCGGGGACCCGCAGCGCGGAAACGTGCTCCACGCGCGCGTGGCCGCCGTCGGCGCCACCGACCTGCGGCTGGGTGCTCTTCTGCGCGGCGAACAGCAGACCGCCCACCAGGGTGAGCGCGGCCTCCGTGACCAGGCCCGCGGCGGGGTCGACGGCGGTGCACAGGGCGGTCGCCAGCAGGGGACCGAGGACGAAGGTCAGCTCGTCGGTGACGGACTCGAAGGCGGCCGCCGTGCTCAGCAGGGGGGAGTCCTTGAGCGTCACGGTCCAGCGGGCCCGCACCATGGGCCCGACCTGCGGCACCGAGGCACCGGTGGGCACCGCCGCGAGGAACAGCGCCCACAGGGGCGCGTCCGTGAGCGCGAGGGCGGTCAGGGTCAGGCCGGACGCCGCGTGCACGAGGACGCCGGGCAACAGGACGGCGCGCTGCCCGTAGCGGTCGGCGAGCCGGCCGCTGTACGGGGCGAACACGGCCATGGAGACGCCGGTGACGGCCGCGGCGGCGCCGGCGACGCCGTAGGAGCCGGTGGTGTGCTGCACCAGCAGCACGATGGAGAGCGTGAGCATGGCGAACGGCTGGCGTGCCGCGAAGCCGGGGAGCAGGAACGTCCAGGCGCCGCGGGTGCGCAGCAGCTGCCCGTATCCCGGACGGGTGACCGTGGATGCCACGGCCCGTGCCTTTCTGCCGCCTGGTAGCGCGAGCCCCGCCGCGTGTGGTCGTCGTGCGGGAGCGCCGAGAGCTGTCCACTTGCGCGGACTGCGGTAGATGCCGGAGCCCACGTGGATGAGGGGGCGATCCGACCGCCATACGGTCGCGCCAGCTCTGCTTCAGACAGAGGTGGTTCGATCAGGTGCGGCCTTCATCGTACAGGGGATGAGGCGGGTGCGGCCTGTGAAAGGGGGCACCTCTCGTACGGTCACCTGCGATCGGTCACCTGCGATGGCCGCGGGCGCCTTCCGTGCCTCCGGTGCCCAGCCAGCCGGCCAGCTTGCCCCCGTGGCCGACCGCGCGCAGCCGCGCCTCGGCGGCGTCCCGGACCGGGTCCGTGGCGACCACCAGGAGTTCGTCGCCGCGGCGCAGCCCCGTGGTCGGCAGCGGTACGAAGGACGTGCCGTCGCGGACGACGAGGGTGACGGCGGCCCCGGTGGGCAGCCGCAGCTCGTTGACCTCGACGCCGTGCATCTTCGAGCCCTCGGGGATCGTCACCGACAGCAGGTGGCCGCGCAGCCGCTCCAGGGGAGCGGACTCGATGCCGAGGTCGGCCGCCTCGTCGCCCTTGCCCAGGTGCAGTTTGCGGGCCAGCCACGGCAGCGTCGGCCCCTGGACCAGGGTGTAGACGACGACCAGGACGAAGACGATGTTGAAGATGCGGTGGCTGCCCGCGACGCCCTCCACCATGGGGATCGTCGCCAGGATGATGGGCACCGCGCCGCGCAGCCCGGCCCACGACATCAGGGCCTGCTCCTGCCACGGCACCCGGAAGGGCACCAGGCACAGCACGACGCTCAGCGGCCGCGCGACCATGGTGAGCACCAGGCCGATGACCAGGGCGGGCAGGATGTCGTCGCCCAGCTCGTGCGGGGTGACCAGCAGGCCGAGCAGGACGAACATGCCGATCTGGGCGAGCCAGCCGAGTCCGTCGGCGAACCCCCGGGTGGCGGGCCAGTGCGGCAGCCGCGCGTTGCCCATGACCATCGACGCGAGGTAGACGGCCAGGAAGCCGCTGCCGTGGGCCATCGCGCCGGCCGCGTAGGCGGCGACGGCGATCGACATGACGGCGATGGGGTAGAGGCCGGAGGCGGGCAGTGCCACGTGCTTCAGTCCCCACGACCCCAGCCAGCCGACCGCGAGTCCGATGGCCGCGCCGATGGCCAGCTCCAGGGCGATCTCGCCGATCAGGACGTACCAGTGCTCGATCGGGCCGGCCGTGGAGAAGGCGACCACGAGGATGACCACCGGGGCGTCGTTGAAGCCGGACTCGGCCTCGAGCGTGCCCGTTATCCGCGTGGGCAGCGGGATGCGGCGCAGCACGGAGAAGACGGCCGCGGCGTCCGTGGAGGAGACCACGGCCCCGACGATCAGTGCCTGCCGCCATTCCAGCCCGGTCAGGTAGTGCGCGCCCGCCGCGGTCACGCCGACACTCACCGCGACTCCGCCCAGGGCCAGCGCGGAGGCGGCCGGAAGGGCCGGTTTCGCCTCCTTCCACTTCGTGCCGAGCCCGCCCTCGGCCAGGATCACCACGAGGGCCCCGTAGCCGATGACCTGGACCAGTTCGGCGTTGTCGAACTTGATGTCGCCGATGCCGTCCTGGCCCATGGCGACGCCGATGGCCAGGTAGACGAGCAGGCTGGGGAGCCCGCTGCGCGAGGAGATCCGGACCGCCGCCACGGCGATGAGCAGGACGAGCGAGCAGACGAGCAGGAGCTGGTTGAGGTGGTGGACAGTCAGCGGCCGTTCCCTTCCCTGGCGCACAGCATGAATCACAGCGCGAGTGAGCGCGCCCGCTCGGCGCGCGAGGCGTACCCCGGCGCACCCCCATGGCACACGAATCCACCATGCTCTGCGGGCAACTACTTCGTTACCTTACCTAACTCTTGACGCTTTCTTGACGCTCGGCTTGGCAAGATCGAACGCTCGTGCGTGCCGGTACCCGACTCCGCGTCAAGGCGGCGCCGGGTCTGCGCCTACAGTTGCTCCAGCGCTCGGCGCTCAGCGCTCGGCCTCCGTACGAAGCACAGCCCGCCCCTGCCGCTCGTGTTAGGACAGCAAGGACAGCGATGCCCCCCACCACCACCGCCTCCACGGGTCAGCAGTCCGGCACGTCCCGGACGTCCGGCAGGAAGAAGGGGCGCAAGGGCCGGCTGCTCGTCCTGGTGCTGGTCCTGGCCATCATCGGCGGCCTCGCCTACGGGGCGTACTGGTCGATCAGCACCGTCCGCGCGTCCTTCCCGCAGACCAAGGGCTCGATCACGCTGGACGGCCTGTCGGGTCCGGTCGACGTCAAGCGCGACGGGTACGGCATCCCGCAGGTCTACGCCTCCACCGAGGAGGACCTGTTCATGGCGCAGGGCTACGTCCAGGCGCAGGACCGGTTCTACGAGATGGACGTCCGCCGGCACATGACCGCCGGGCGCCTGTCGGAGATGTTCGGCAAGAGCCAGATCGACAACGACGAGTTCCTGCGCACCATGGGCTGGCACCGGGTGGCGCAGAAGGAGTACGACGAGAAGCTCTCGGACTCCGCCAAGAAGTACCTCCAGGCGTACTCCAAGGGCGTCAACGCCTACCTGAAGGGCAAGGACGGCGCGGACATCTCCCTGGAGTACGCGGCCCTCGGGTTCACCAACGACTACAAGCCCCAGAAGTGGACCCCGGTCGACTCGGTGGCCTGGCTGAAGGCGATGGCCTGGGACCTGCGCGGCAACATGCAGGACGAGGTCGACCGCGCGCTGATGACCAGCCGCCTCGGCCCGAAGCAGATCGCCGACCTCTACCCGGCCTACCCGTACGACCGCAACAAGGCGATCGTCCAGGAGGGCCAGTACGACGAACTCACGCAGACGTTCGACGGCGGCGGCGCGTCGAGCGGCGGCGAGGGCGACGGCACGGGCACCGGGACCGGAACGGGCACGGGTACCGGCAGCGGAACCGGTACGGGTACGGGTACCGGTACGGGAGGCTCCGGTTCCGGCAACGCTCTCCAGGGCCAACTGTCCGGGCTCCAGGACGTCCTGGACGACGTCCCCACCGCCGTCGGTGTGAACGGCGACGGCATCGGCTCCAACTCGTGGGTCGTCTCCGGCAAGCACACCATCACCGGCAAGCCGCTGCTGGCCAACGACCCGCACCTGTCGCCGTCCCTGCCCTCGGTCTGGTACCAGATGGGCCTGCACTGCCGCACCGTCTCCGACAAGTGCCGGTACGACGTGGCCGGCTACACCTTCGCGGGCATGCCCGGCGTGATCATCGGCCACAACCAGGAGATCGCCTGGGGCCTGACCAACTCCGGCGCCGACGTCACCGACCTCTACCTGGAGAAGATCACCGGCGAGGGCTACCAGTACGACGGCAAGGTGGTCCCCTTCGAGACCCGCGAGGAGACCATCAAGGTCGCCGGTGGCGACTCCAAGAAGATCGTCGTCCGCGAGACCAACAACGGGCCCCTGCTCTCCGACCGCGACGACGAGCTGGTGAAGACCGGCAAGAAGGCCACCGTCGACAGCTCCGCCCCCGACCGCGGCGACGGCTACGGCGTCGCCCTGCGCTGGACGGCGCTGGACGCGGGCACCAGCATGGACGCCGTCTTCGCGATCGACCGGGCCCGGAACTGGGACGACTTCCGCGAGGCCGCCGCGCTGTTCGACGTGCCCTCGCAGAACCTGGTCTACGCCGACAGCGAGCACATCGGCTACACGCTGCCCGGCCGGATCCCGGTGCGCGCCGAGGGCCACGACGGCTCGGTCCCGGCGCCGGGCTGGAACTCCAAGTACCGCTGGACCGGCGAGTACATCGACCAGGACGAGCTGCCCTACGAGTACGACCCGGAGCGCGGCTACATCGTCACCGCCAACCAGGCCGTCGTCGACGAGGACAAGTACCCGTACACGCTCACCACGGACTGGGGCTACGGCGCCCGCAGCCAGCGCATCACCTCCCTGATCGAGCAGAAGATCAAGGACGGCGGCAAGATCTCCACCGACGACATGCGCCAGATGCAGCTGGACAACAGCAGCGAGATGGCCAAGCTGCTCGTGCCCCAGCTGCTGAAGATCGACATCGCCGACAAGGACGTCCGCGAGGCGCAGAAGCTGCTGGAGGGCTGGGACTACACCCAGGACGCCGACTCGGCCGCCGCCGCCTACTTCAACGCGGTCTGGCGCAACGTCCTCAAGCTCGCCTTCGGCAACAAGCTGCCCAAGGAGCTGCGGGCCGAGGGCCAGTGCCTGTGGGTCGACCCGGTCAACACCACCGGCCCGGCGGACGAGACCAACAAGGTCCGCGAGTGCGGCCAGCGCGACGCCGACCAGGCGCAGCCGGACGGCGGCGACCGCTGGTTCGAGGTGGTCCGCACGCTGATGGAGAAGCCCAAGAGCGACTGGTGGACGACGCCCGCCTCGGGCACCCGCAAGGGCGCCGACCACAACCGCGACGACCTGTTCAAGCGCGCGATGATCGACGCCCGCTGGGAGCTGACCGCCAAGCTCGGCAAGGACATCGACAGCTGGAACTGGGGCCGCCTGCACCGCCTGTTCCTGAAGAACCAGACCCTGGGCACCGAGGGACCCGGCTTCGTGAAGTACGCCCTCAACCGCGGCCCCTGGAAGCTCAGCGGCGGCGAGGCGGCGGTCAACGCCTCCGGCTGGAACGCGGCCGGCGGCTACGGGGTGATCTGGGTGCCGTCCATGCGGATGGTGGTCAACCTCGGCGACCTCGACAAGTCCCGCTGGATCAACCTCACCGGCGCCTCCGGACACGCCTACAGCGCCCACTACACCGACCAGACCGACAAGTGGGCGAACGGCGAGCTGCTGCCGTGGTCCTTCTCGCGGAAGGCCGTCGACGAGAGCACGAGCGACACGCTGGTGCTCAAGCCGTAGCCCCGCACCCGTCGCACGAGAACGGCCTCCACGCGCGCGTGGAGGCCGTTTCCCGTCTCCGCCCTGCCCGGCGTCAGCGGAACCTGCGTACCCCGGACGGCGTGACCACCGCGTCCACCGGCCGGTCGTGCGGCTCCGCGGGGACGTGCGCGACGACCTCCCGGTCGTACAGCAGCACCAGCAGCGCGGGACGCGCGCCCGCCGCGTCCAGCCGCGCCAGTACCCGGTCGTAGGAGCCGCCACCGCGCCCCAGGCGCAGGCCGCGGCCGTCCACCGCGACCCCGGGCAGCAGCACGACGTCCGCCCGCGTCACCGCGTCCGGCCCCAGCCGCTCGCCGGCGGGCTCGTACAGCTCCATCCGCCCGCCGTGCCGCACGCGCGCGAGGGAGCCCTCTCCGGCGTACTCGCCCCAGTCCAGGTCGTTGTCCGGCAGCAGCACCGGCAGCAGGACGCGCACCCCCCGCGCGCGCAGCGCGTCCAGGAGCGCGAGGGTGCCCGGCTCGGCGCCCACGGAGACGTACGCCGCCACGGCGCGCGCCTTTGCCACCTCCGGCAGCCCGAGCGCCCGCCCGGCCAGCGCCTCGGCGGCTTCCCGCAGGTCATCCGGCGTCAACCGGTTCCTCGCCGCCAGGAAATCCCGCCGCAACGTCCGCTTGTCAGGTTCGTCCACAGGGCCGAGATGAGACATCGGTGACTCCCGTACCGCGCTATTGTGCTCATATGAGCGCCTATGGTCTCGCGTCACAGATTCTCCCCATAGGCACCGGATAGGGTGGCGCGCATGACTCAGTCCCACCCCAGGATCAGCAAGGCTGTCATCCCAGCAGCCGGTCTCGGTACCCGGTTCCTGCCGGCCACCAAGGCCACTCCCAAGGAGATGCTGCCGGTCGTCGACAAGCCGGCGATCCAGTACGTGGTCGAAGAGGCCGTGGCCGCCGGCCTCGGCGACGTCCTCATGGTCACGGGCCGCAACAAGCGCCCCCTGGAAGACCACTTCGACCGCAATTACGAACTGGAGTCCGCCCTCCAGAAGAAGGGCGACGCGGGCCGCCTGGCCAAGGTCCAGGAGTCCAGCGACCTCGCGATGATGCACTACGTCCGCCAGGGCGACCCCAGGGGCCTCGGCCACGCCGTGCTGTGCGCCGCCCCGCACGTCGGCCACGAGCCCTTCGCGGTCCTGCTCGGCGACGACCTCATCGACCCGCGCGATCCGCTGCTCCAGCGCATGATCGACGTCCAGGAGCAGTACGGCGGCAGTGTGATCGCCCTCATGGAGGTCGCGCCGGAGCAGATCCACCTCTACGGCTGCGCGGCCGTGGAGAGCACCGAGGACAGCGACGTCGTCAAGGTCGGCGGACTGGTCGAGAAGCCGGACCCGGCCGACGCCCCGTCCAACTACGCCATCATCGGCCGTTACGTCCTCGACCCGCACATCTTCGACATACTGCGCAAGACCGAGCCCGGCCGGGGCGGCGAGATCCAGCTGACCGACGCCCTCCAGCAGCTCGCCGCGGACGAGTCCGTGGGCGGCCCGGTGCACGGCGTCGTCTTCAAGGGCCGCCGCTATGACACCGGCGACCGCGGCGACTACCTGCGTGCCATTGTCAGACTCGCATGCGAACGTGAGGACCTGGGCCCGGACTTCCGGACCTGGCTTCGCAGTTACGTAGCCGAGGAGATGCAAGGACGTTGAGCAGCAGCGCACACCGTGACACCGGCCACGACCACGCCGCCGCGGGCCACGGCCCGGACCGGCTGTGGTCGGTGCAGGACCACCTGGACGACGTCCTCGCCACCGTCCGCCCCCTCGACCCGATCGAGCTGAACCTGCTCGACGCCCAGGGGTGCGTCCTGGTCGACGACATCACGGTGCCGCTGTCCCTGCCGCCGTTCGACAACAGCTCCATGGACGGGTACGCGGTGCGGGTCACCGACGTCGCCGGCGCCAGCGAGGAGTTCCCCGCCGTCCTGGAGGTCGTCGGGGACGTCGCCGCCGGCCAGGCCGACCCGGTCGCCGTGGGACCCGGCCAGGCCGCCCGCGTCATGACCGGCGCCCCGCTCCCGCCCGGCGCCGAGGCCGTCGTCCCCGTGGAGTGGACCGACGGCGGGCTGGGCGAAGGGCCGGTGTCCGGCATGCGCGCCCGCAGCCTCGCCCCGGAGGGCGCCGAGGGCCACGTCCACGTGTACCGGCCGGCCGAGGCACGCGCGCACGTCCGCGCGCAGGGCAGCGACGTCCGCTCCGGCGACCGCGCCCTGGCGGCCGGTACGGTCCTCGGCCCGCCGCAGATCGGCCTGCTCGCCGCGATCGGCCGGGGCACGGTACGGGTGCGCCCGCGCCCGCGCGTGGTGGTGCTCTCCACCGGCAGCGAACTCGTCCAGCCCGACGAGCAGCTGGCGGCCGGTCAGATCTACGACTCCAACAGCTTCGCCCTCACCGCGGCCGCCCGCGACGCCGGCGCCATCGCCTACCGGGTGGGCGCGGTCGCCGACGACGCCGAGACCCTGCGGTCCACCATCGAGGACCAGTTGGTGCGCGCCGACCTGATGGTCACCACCGGCGGTGTGAGCGTCGGGGCGTATGACGTGGTCAAGGAGGCACTGGCGCACGTCGGCGACGAGGACGAGCCGGGCGGCGGCGTGGACTTCCGCAAGCTCGCCATGCAGCCCGGCAAGCCCCAGGGCTTCGGCTCCATCGGCCCCGACCACACCCCGCTGCTCGCCCTGCCCGGCAACCCGGTGTCGTCGTACGTCTCCTTCGAGC
Source organism: Streptomyces sp. NPDC102490 (assembly GCF_044765285.1). NCBI lineage: Bacteria > Bacillati > Actinomycetota > Actinomycetes > Kitasatosporales > Streptomycetaceae > Streptomyces > Streptomyces sp. NPDC102490. The sequence goes on along the minus strand of NZ_JBIWJU010000006.1, from coordinate 179,023 downwards.
TGTTCGTGCGTCCCGCGATCCGCACCCTCATGGGCCTGCCCGACGTGCACCGCCCGACGGTCACCGCGTCCCTGGCCGCGGACAAGGCACTGACCTCGCCGAAGGGCCGCCGGCAGTTCCTGCGGGGCAGCCACGCCGACGGGTCGGTCACCCCGGTCGGCGGCTCCGGCTCCCACCTCGTGGCCGCCCTCGCGCACGCGAACGCGCTGATCGTCGTCCCCGAGGACACCGAGTCCGTGGCGCCCGGCGCCGAGGTCGAGGTGGTCCTGCTCGGCTGAGCGGAGCCCGATGGCGGTACCGTGTCGCGCACAGCAGGCCCACGCGCCGCACCGCGCCGGGCCAGGACCGGGAGCGCCACACGAGCATGAGTACGCAGGACCGACCGCCGAGCAGCGGACAGGACCCGCAAGGCCGGCTGACCCACATCGACGAGGCGGGCGCCGCCCGGATGGTCGACGTGTCCGGCAAGGACGTCACCGCCCGCACCGCCCGCGCCACCGGACGCGTCCTCGTCGCGCCCCGCGTGGTCGAGCTGCTGCGCGGCGAGGGCGTGCCGAAGGGCGACGCCCTGGCCACCGCCCGGATCGCGGGCATCATGGGCGCCAAACGCACCCCCGATCTGATCCCCTTGTGCCACCCGTTGTCGGTCTCCGGTGTGAAACTGGACCTGTCGGTCGCGGACGACGCCGTGGAGATCACCGCCACGGTGAAGACGACGGATCGCACGGGCGTCGAGATGGAGGCGCTCACCGCGGTCTCCGTCGCCGCGCTCACCGTGGTCGACATGGTCAAGGCGGTCGACAAGGGAGCGGTCATCACGGACGTGCGGGTGGAGCAGAAGACGGGCGGCAAGTCCGGCGACTGGACCAGGTCATGACGCCGGACGACGGCGCCGGAGCGGCCCTCCTCGGGCCGTACGCCGCCCTGGTCGTCACGGCCTCCAACCGGGCCGCCGCCGGTGTCTACGAGGACAGGGGCGGACCGCTGATCGCCGAGGGACTGCGCCGCTTCGGCTTCGCTGTCGACGGCCCGCGGGTCGTCCCCGACGGCGACCCCGTCGAAGCCGCCCTGCGCGCGGGCGCCGAAGCGGGCTACGCCGTGATCGTCACCACCGGCGGCACCGGCGTCTCGCCCACCGACCGCACCCCCGAGGCGACCCGGGCGGTGATCGACTACGAGGTGCCGGGCATCGCGGAGGCGATCCGGGCGTACGGCCGGGACAAGGTGCCGACCGCGGCGCTGTCCAGGGGGCTGGCCGGAGTGGCGGACGGGACGCTGATCGTCAACCTGCCGGGCTCCTCAGGTGGGGTGAAGGACGGCCTCGCCGTGCTGGAGCCGCTGCTGAAGCACGCCGTGGACCAGCTCCGCGGCGGTGACCACCCGAGACCCGCCAGCGGTGGGGGTGCGAGCTGAACAGCCCCTCCTGGCCCGCCGAGCTGAGGGACGGCGACATCGTCCTGAGGCCGATAAGGCTGCGCGACCAGCGGAGCTGGCGGGAGGTCAACCGGCGCAACCGGGACTGGCTGCGCCCGTGGGAGGCCACCATCCCGCCGCCCGGACCCGGCGGCCCGATCGCGCACCGGCCGACCTACCGGCAGATGGTGCGGCACCTGAGGTCCGAGGCCCACGCGGGCCGGATGCTGCCCTTCGTCATCGAGTACCAGGGGCGGCTGGTGGGCCAGTTGACGGTGGCCGGCATCACCTGGGGCTCGATGTGCTCCGGACACGTCGGCTACTGGGTGGACGAGGCGGTGGCCGGCCGCGGGGTGATGCCCACGGCCGTGGCGATGGCCGTGGACCACTGTTTCCGCACCGTCGGACTGCATCGCGTCGAGGTCTGCATTCGCCCCGAGAACGCGCCCAGCCGCCGGGTCGTGGAGAAACTCGGATTCCGCGAGGAGGGGCTCAGGCCCCGATATCTGCACATCGACGGAGCCTGGCGGGACCACCTCGTCTTCGCGCTCACCGCGGAAGAGGTTCCCGAAGGCATGCTGCGGCGATGGCACCGGTCACGGCACCGCGGTACACCGAACGCCGGGAACAGCGGCACCACCGGCAGCACCGGCAGCAGCTCCGGGAATTGAATAAACGTTCGAAATAGAGCGGGTTGCGACCATCCGGAAGCGGATAATTACGCGATCCTGGCGGTCGGCTGATCGGATCAGTCACAAGAAAAGTTCGAAATATCAGCCAGATCGTGCGACACACCGGCTCAATTGGCGGATGGCCTCACGCAAACCCCTCTACCGTGTGAGGCGTGAGCAGCAGCGGCCTGATCTACGCAGTCATCGTCGGGGCCTGGGCCGCCTACTTGGTGCCGATGTGGCTCCGTAGGCAGGACGAGCTGAACGAGGCCCGTCCGACGGAACGCTTCAGCACCGCCATCCGGCTCCTGTCCGGACGGGCGGGCATGGAGCGCCGGTACGCCAAGGACCTGCGGTCGCGCTCCGCCGACGAGGCGGGGCCCGACGCCGACGCCCCGGACGCCGTCACCGACTCGGTGGACGTCCGGGCCTTCGCCGTGTCCAGGACCCGACGGCACCCCCGGCCCACCCCACCGCGGCAGGCGGCGGAGCGGCCCGAAGCGGCGCGCCCACAGACCGGCGGACCCGAACGCGGCGCGAGACCCGGACCGTCCCCGGAACCCGGCGACCCGGCCGGTACCGGCGCGGCACCGGCGCGGGCCCGGGTACCGCAGGCCCGGCGCGCGCCCGTCTCACCGGCGGCCGCGGCACGGGCCCGGCGCAGCAAGGTGCTCGCACGCCGTCGGCGTACGACCGTGATGCTCTTCCTCGCCTTCACGCTCGGCACGGTCGTCGCGGCGGTCGGCGGGCTCGCCTTCCTGTGGGCACCGGGAGTGCCCGCGGTGCTGCTCAGCGCCTACATCGCCCACCTGCGCGCGCAGGAGCGCCGCCGCTTCGCCTTCCAGATGGACCGCCGTCAGGCCGAGGCCGCCGCGCAGCGGCTGCGTGACCGCGACCCCCGCCCGCGCCGGCGCGGGCCCGCCCCGTCCGCCCCCGGCACCGTCGGCGACCTCGACTCCGAAGAGCCGGACGAGGGACCCGAGGCGGAGCCCGGCGCCGGGATGTCGGCGCTCGCCGCCGACCGGCGGGCGCTGGTCGAGCAGACCGACCACGCCGAATGGGTCGACCAGCAGCGGGAACGCCGCGGGCGCCCGCAGGGCGACAGCTGGGACCCGGTCCCGGTGCCCCTGCCGACCTACGTCACCGCCCCGGTCGCGCCCCGTGCCACGCCCGACGTGGACCTGGCGGCGCCGGACGCGTGGAGCTCGGCCCGCTCCAGTGCCGTCGCCCCCGACCAGGAGGACGCCGCCGCCCGGGCCGCGGACCCGGACCGGGACCGCCCGGCGGCCGCACCGGCCGAGGAGCGTCCGGAGACCCCGGGCCGCAGCGACGCCCGCCGCGCCGCGTCCGCCCGCCGGGCCCGGGAGCGGGGGCGCACGCCGCTCTTCGACCAGTACGAGGACGGCGACCGTCCCCGGGCGGCGAACGAGTAGCCGTAAGGGATTTTTGAGCAGGCCGGGCGGGGTGCTAGAGTTTCACTCGTTGCAAGGGCCTGTGGCGCAGTCCGGTAGCGCACCTCGTTCGCATCGAGGGGGCCAGGGGTTCAAATCCCCTCAGGTCCACGCACATTGACGAAGGTCCCGTCCGATCATCACGATCGGACGGGACCTTCGTCGTTTCCCGCCCTACGGGACCTGGAGATCCTTCGCGTAGCAGAGGCTCTCCTCGTGGAAGCGGTAGTAGCCGAACTTCGCGCACGGCTCGTAGCCGCTGGACGTGTACAGGGCGACGGCCTCCGGCTGCTTGGTGCCGGTCTCCAGCACCATCCGGGTCCGGCCCGCCGCACGGGCGTCCTCCTCCAGGGCGGCCAGGATGCGGCGGGCCAGCCCCCGGCCGCGCACCTGCTCGACCACGAACATCCGCTTGAGCTCGGCGTCCCCGTCGAGGTTGCCCTCGTCGTTGGCGTCCTGGCTGCGCCAGCCGCCCGAGGCGACCGGGACGTCGTTCTCGTCGTACGCGACCAGGTACTGGCCGTTCGGCGGCGCGAAGTCCGAGGGGTCCAGGTGCGTGGCGTCGCCGCCGTCGCCGTAGCGGACGTCGTACTCGGCCTGGACCTCGTCGTTGAGCTTCACGGCGTCGGGGTGGTCGAAGGGGACCCGGCGTATGTTCATGCTTCCTACCGTAATTCGATGCGTATCCGGAGCGGGACATCGTCCAGTGTGCCGGTATCGTGCCCTGGTGCTCACCGTGACCTCCGTGAACGTGAACGGTCTGCGCGCCGCCGCGAAGAAGGGCTTCGTGGAGTGGCTCGCCGACACCTCCGCCGACGTGCTGTGCCTCCAGGAGGTGCGGGCCGAACCCCACCAACTGCCGGAACACGTCCGTACGCCCGAGGGCTGGCACGTGACGCACGCCCCCGCCGCCGCCAAGGGCCGTGCCGGTGTCTCCCTCTACACGCGCCGTGAGCCCGATGCCGTCCGCGTCGGTTTCGGCTCGACCGAGTTCGACACCGGTGGCCGCTACGTGGAGGCCGACCTGCCGGGTGTGACGGTCGCCTCGCTCTACCTGCCCTCCGGCGAGGTCGGCACCGAGCGCCAGGACGAGAAGGTCCGCTTCATGGACGCGTTCCTCGGCCACCTCAAGGGCCTGCGCGAGCGCGCCGCCGCCGAGGGGCGCGAGGTCGTGGTCTGCGGCGACTGGAACATCGCCCACCGCGAGGCCGACCTGAAGAACTGGCGCGCCAACAAGAAGAACTCCGGGTTCCTGCCGGAGGAGCGGGAGTGGCTGAGCCGCGTCCTCGACCCGGCCGAGGGCGGGTACGTGGACGTCGTGCGCGCCCTGCATCCGGACGTCGAGGGACCGTACTCGTGGTGGTCGTACCGGGGGCGGGCTTTCGACAACGACGCGGGATGGCGGATCGACTACCACCTCGCCACCCCCGGCCTGGCCGCCAGGGCGCTCAAGGGGTACGTCGAGCGCGCCGCCACGCACGCCGAGCGCTGGTCCGACCACGCGCCGGTGACGGTGGTCTACGGCCCCTGACGACCGGGGCGGAAACCTACTCCCGCCCCTTCCGCATCCGCCGGTCCAGTGCCAGGGACAGTTCCGCCTCCACCACGGAGCGGGCCAGCGGGCGCAGGCGGTGGAGGTCCGGTTCGGGGGCGTGGCGCAGTATCAGGTCGGCGAAGAGTTCGGCGAGGGCGTCGGCGTGTTCGCGGACGCGGGCGCCGGCCTGGAGGACCTCGCCGAGCGGGATGCCCTCGCGGACCAGGGCCGAGGAGACCTCCAGCAGGCGGTGGCTGATGTGGACCAGTTCGTCGCCGTCGGTGCCGAGGTAGCCCAGCTCCATCGCGGCGGCCAGGTTCTCCGGGGTGACCTCGCCCTCGAAGCGGGCGGCGAGTTCCTCGGGGGTGAGGCGGACCGGGGTCTCCTCGGTGGGCTCGCCGAGCCCCAGCAGGTCGCCGACGTCGCGGCCGTGGTCGAAGGCGTCGGCCAGTTCCGCGATGCCGTTCAGGGTGTGGCCGCGGTCCAGCAGCGCCGCGATGGTGCGCAGCCGGGCCAGGTGGTGGTCGTCGTACCAGGCGATGCGGCCCTCGCGGCGGGGCGGCGGGATCAGTTTGCGCTCGCGGTAGAAGCGCAGGGTGCGCACCGTGATGCCGGCCAGCCGGGCCAGCTCCTCCATGCGGTATTCGCGCTTCTCGGTCACGACCACGACCTTAGGGCGTACCGCCGGTAACTTTCCTGCGCCCGACCCCTACCCATGAGTACGGACCTGCTCTACGCTCCCATTGCGCCAGTGTTCACTGGCGCGGTTCCAAGTGGTTCCGAACGGTTCCAGACGGTCCAGGCAAGCGTGGAGGCTCCGGGATGGCCGAGCACGAGCAGGTTCACGAACACGTACGGGTGGCGGTGATCGGGTCCGGCTTCGGCGGTCTTGGCGCCGCCGTGCGGCTGCGGCGCGAAGGGATCACCGACTTCGTCGTACTGGAGCGGTCCGGCAGCGTCGGCGGCACCTGGCGGGACAACAGCTACCCCGGCTGCGCCTGCGACGTGCCGTCCCACCTGTACTCCTTCTCCTTCGCGCCCAACCCCGAGTGGCCGCGCACCTTCTCCGGGCAGGAGCACATCCGCGCCTACCTGGAGCACGTCACCGACACCTTCGGGCTGCGCCCCCACCTCCGCTTCGACTCGGAGGTGAAGCGGATGGCGTGGGACACCGAGCAGCTGCGCTGGGAGATCGAGACCGTGCGCGGCACACTCACCGCCGACGTCGTCGTCTCCGCGACCGGGCCGCTGTCCGACCCCAAGATGCCGGACGTCCCGGGGCTCGACTCCTTCCCCGGCAAGGTCTTCCACTCCGCGCGCTGGGACCACGACTACGACCTCACCGGCAAGCGCGTCGCCATGATCGGCACCGGCGCCTCCGCCATCCAGATCGTGCCGTCCATCCAGCCCAAGGTGGGCCGGCTCACCCTCTTCCAGCGCACCCCGGCCTGGGTGATGCCCCGCATGGACCGGGCCATCAGCGGCGCCGAGCGGGCCCTGCACCGGGCGCTGCCCGTCACCACCAAGCTCCGCCGCGGGCTGCTGTGGGGCATCCGGGAACTCCAGGTGCAGGCGTTCACCAAGCACCCCGACGAGCTGGGCTTCGTCGAGCAGATCGCCAAGCGCAACATGGGCGCCGCGATCAAGGACCCGGCCCTGCGCGCCAAGCTCACCCCCGACTACCGCATCGGCTGCAAGCGGATCCTGCTGTCGAGCACCTACTACCCGGCGCTCGCCAAGCCCAACGTCGACGTGGTCGCCAGCGGGCTCAGCGAGGTGCGCGGCTCCACACTCGTCGCCGCCGACGGCACCGAGGCCGAGGCCGACGCGATCATCTTCGGCACCGGCTTCCACGTCACCGACATGCCCATCGCCGAGCGCGTCGTGGGCGCGGACGGGCGGACGCTGGCCGAGACCTGGAAGGGCGGCATGGAGGCGCTGCGCGGCGGCACGGCGGCCGGCTTCCCCAACTTCATGACGGTCATCGGACCCAACACCGGCCTCGGGAACTCGTCCATGATCCTGATGATCGAGTCCCAGCTGAACTACCTGGCGGACTACCTGCGCCAGTTGAACGTCCTCGGCGGCCGCACCGCCCTCGACCCGCGCCCCGCCGCCGTGCGCAACTGGAACCACCGGGTGCAGGAGCGCATGAAGCGCACGGTGTGGAACACCGGCGGCTGCACCAGCTGGTACCTGGACGCGAGCGGCCGCAACACCACCGTCTGGCCCGGCACGACCGCCGAGTTCCGGCGCGAGACACGGCGCGTGGACCTCGCGGAGTACCAGGTGCTGCGCCCGGCCCCCGCGAAGGCCGCCGCAGAGCCCACGGCGAAGTCCGCCGACGCGAACACCGACGCGGACGCCGAGGTGAGCGCGTGAGCCGCCTGCCGCACCTCGCCGACGGGCCGTACGCCCCGCCCGCGCCCGCCCGCGAGCTGACCGTCACCGCCGCCGACGGCGCCCGGATACACGTGGAGGTGCACGGCCCCGAGAACGCGCCCGCGGTGGTTCTTGCGCACGGCTGGTGCTGCTCCACCGCCTTCTGGGCGGCGCAGCTGCGCGAACTGGCCGTCGACCACCGCGTCATCGCCTACGACCAGCGCGGCCACGGCCGCAGCCCGGCCAACCCGGCGTACGGCACCGAGCCGCTCGCCGACGACCTCGAAGCCGTACTGGACGCCACCCTCGCGCCGGGCGAGCGGGCCGTGCTCGCCGGGCACTCCATGGGCGGGATGACGCTGATGGCCGCGGCGGCCCGGCCCGCGGTGCGCGAGCACGCGGCGGCCGTCCTGCTGTGCAGCACGGGCAGCGCACGCCTGGTGGCGTCGGCCACCGTGCTGCCGATGCGGGCGGGCCGGGCGCGGACCTGGCTGACCCGGCGCGTCCTCGGCTCCCGGGCGCCGCTCGGGCCGGTCACACCGCTCGCCCGCCGCATCCTCAAGTACGGGACGATGGGCCCCGCTTCGGCCCCGCACCTGGTCGACGCCTGCGCCCGGATCGTGCACGCCTGCCCGAGCCGGGTGCGGCACGGCTGGTCCCAGGTCCTCGACCTGCTCGACCTCGACCACGGCGTACGGGAGTTGCGGATGCCGGTGGAGATCGTGGTCGGTACGGCGGACCGGCTGACGCCGCCCGTGCACGCCCGCGAGCTGGCCGCCGCGCTGCCCGACTGCGTGGGCCTCACCGAACTCCCGGGCGTCGGCCACATGACGCCGATGGAGGCCCCGGAGCTGGTCAGCGGGAAGATACGGGCCCTCGCGGCCACCTACATACCCAGCGCACGCGGTGAGCGTGCCGAAGACGCCGTATACGCCGAGGAGAGCGCATGAGCAGGGTGAGCCTGGAAGGGCGGGTCGCCGTCGTCACCGGAGCGGCGCGGGGCGTCGGGGAGTTGATGGCCCGCAAGCTGTCCGCGCGCGGGGTGAAGGTGGCGCTGGTCGGCCTGGAGCCGGACGAACTCAAGCAGGTGTCCGCCCGGTTGCACAGCGACAGCGACCACTGGCACGCCGACGTCACCGACCACGAGGCGATGGCCCGGGTGGCGGCGGAGGTGAAGGAGCGGTTCGGGAAGGTCGACATCGTCGTCGCCAACGCGGGTGTGGCCACCGGCGGTCCCTTCGTCGACTCCGACCCGGAGTCCTGGCGGCGGGTGATCGAGGTCAACCTGATCGGCTCGGCCGTCACCGCCCGCGCCTTCCTGCCCGCCCTGCTCGAGAGCCGCGGCTACCTGCTCCAGATCGCGTCGCTGGCCGCCCTCACCCCCGCCCCGATGATGAGCGCCTACTGCGCCTCCAAGTCCGGCGTCGAGGCGTACGCGCACAGCCTGCGCGGCGAGGTCGGGCACCGGGGCGTGAAGGTCGGCGTCGGCTACCTGTCCTGGACCGACACCGACATGGTGCGCGGCGCGGACCAGGACGACGTCATGCGGGAGTTGCGGCAGCGGCTGCCCTGGCCGTCGAACAAGACCTATCCGCTGGGCCCGGCGGTCGACCGGCTGGTGGAGGGCGTCGAGCGCCGCTCCGCGCACGTCTACGGGCAGTGGTGGCTGCGCGGCATGCAGGGCGTGCGCGGCTACCTGCCGGCCGTCATCGGCACCGTCGGGCAGCGCGAGATGCGGCGCTTCGGAGACCGGCTGAACGGCAGGCGCATCGGCCTGGTCGGCGCCGGCGGAGCGGCCGACGAACGGCGTCCGACCAGCACGACTACGGTCCGTAAGTGATCGACATGCGCACGGTCACGGCTCGTGTGAATCTGATCGAGCGCCCGGCCGAACCGGTCGGGCCCGATCACCACAGGAGTGAACCCACATGGGTATGAAGGACCAGTTCCAGGACAAGGCCGAGCGCATGCAGCAGCAGGGCAAGCAGCGGGCCGAGCAGGCGCGGGACCAGTTCCAGAACCGCGACCGCCGTCGCGACGAGGACGAGATCGACCCGTCCTCGCCCGCCTCGCGCCGCCGCGAGTCGGAGCACCAGGACCCGTCCTCGCGCCGCCGCGACGAGGACGAGCGGCTTCAGGACAGCTTCGACGCCTGACGCGCCGCCGCTGAAGTGAGAGGGCGCCCCCGGTGGTCACCGGTGGGCGCCCTTTCCCGTGCGGGCGGAGGTTTTACGGAGGGTTCTACTCCCGCGGCGGCAGCGGCGGACGCGAGCGGTCCGGTACGGCGTCATAACCGGGCGGCGTGGCGGGCGGGTTGGTCTCCAGCAGCTCCAGCGCGAGGCGGACCGCCTGGTCGAGGACCGGGTAGCGGCCCTCGGCCCAGTCCAGGGGGGAGCGCAGCGCCTCGACGTCGGGGGCGACGCCGTAGTTCTCCACGGACCAGCCGTAGGCATCGAACCAGGCCGCGTTCATCGGCACCGTGATCACCGAGCCGTCGCCGAGCCGGTGCCGGCCGGTCATGCCGACCACGCCGCCCCAGGTGCGCTGCCCGACCACGGGGCCGAGGCGCAGCAGCTTGAACGCGGCCGTGATCATGTCGCCGTCGGAGGACGTCGCCTCGTCGGCGACCGCGACGACCGGGCCGCGCGGCGCGTTGGAGGTGTACGACACCGGCTGGGCGTCCCGCGTCAGGTCCCAGCCCAGGATGGTCCGGGTCAGTTTCTCGATCACCAGCTCGCTGATGTGCCCGCCCGCGTTGCCGCGCACGTCCACGATGAGCGCGGGCCGGGACACCTCCATGCGCAGGTCGCGGTTGAACTGCGCCCAGCCGGAGCCGCCCATGTCGGGGATGTGCAGGTAGCCGCACCGGCCGCCGCTCAAGTCGCGCACCACATCCCGGCGTTTGGCCACCCAGTCCTGGTAGCGCAGGGGGCGTTCGTCGACGAGCGGTACGACGGCCACCCGGCGGGAGGGGCCCCGGCAGCCCTCGGCGGGGGCGAAGGTCAGCTCCACCGTCGTACCGCCCGCGCCCGCCAGCAGCGGGAACGGGCCCTGGACCGGGTCGACCGGGCGGCCGTCGACGTGGGTCAGGACGGCCCCGTCGCGGATGCCCGTGCCGGCCAGCGGGGAGCGGGCCCTGGAGTCGGAGGAGTCGCCCGGCAGGATGCGCTTGGCCACCCACCGTCCGTCCCGGCAGACGAAGTTGGCGCCGAGCAGGCCCTGCCAGCGCTGGTAGTGCGCCGGGCCCTCGTTGCGCCGGGCGGCGACGACGTAGGCGTGCGAGGTGCCCAGCTCGCCGAGCACCTCGCGCAGCAGGTCGGCGAACTCGTCCGGGGAGGCGACGCGTTCGAGCAGCGGGCGGTACTGGTCGAGGACCGCGTCCCAGTCGATGCCGCACATGCCGGGGTCCCAGAAGTAGGCGCGGATCAGGCGCCCCGCCTCGTCGTACGCCTGGCGCCACTCGGCGGCCGGGTCGACCTCGTGCAGGATGCGGCGCAGGTCGATCCAGGTGGTCGAGTCGCCGTCGCCGACCTCGGTCGCCGGTACGGCGCGCAGGTCGCCCTCGTCGAGCACGACCAGGCGGCTGCCGTCGCCGCTGACCCGGAACCAGTCGAGGTGGTCGACCAGTTCGGACTTCTTCGCCTTGGCCAGGTTGAAGTGTTCCAGCGTGGGCCGCTCGCTCGGGTCGGCCGGGTTGGCGAAGGTCTCGCCGAGCGCGCCCGAGATCGGCCAGCGCAGCCAGACCAGGCCGCCGCCCGCGACCGGTTCCAGCGCCGAGTACTTGGAGGCGGTGACCGGGAACGGCGTCACCCGGTTCTCCAGCCCCTCGACCTCGACGGTGACCGCACCGCCCTCGCCGGGCTCGTCCTCCAGCGGGTCGAGGCCCCCGGCGGCGGGGCGGCCCTCGGGATTGAGGGCGAAGGGGGAGGGGGTCGCCGAGGACAGCGGCACCAGGTAGGGGCGGCAGCCCAGCGGGAAGGACAGGTCGCCGGTGTGCACGTCGTACACCGGGTCGAAGCCGCGCCAGGACAGGAAGGCGAGGTAGCGGCCGTCCCGGGTGAACACCGGGTTCTCGTCCTCGAAGCGGCCGTTGGTGACGTCGACGACGAGGGTGCCCTCCGGGCCGTCGATCCGGGCCATCTTGATCTGCCGCAGGGTGCGTCCGATGCCGGGGTGCGACCAGGTGAGCCAGGCCCCGTCCGGGGAGAAGGCCAGGTCGCGCACGGGGCCGTTGACGGAGCGGATCAACTCGGTGACCTGGCCTCCGGCGGTTGCGGGGGTGCCGACGCTCCCCGTGCCGGGGTCGCTCGCCGTGCCGGGGTTGCTCGCGGTGCCGACGCTGTCCGCCGTGCCGGGGTCGCTCCCCGTGCCGGGGCCGCTCGACGTGCCGACGCTGTCCGCCGTGCCGGCGTCGCCCGGTGTGCCGGTGGTCCCGGCGGCGCCGTCGGTGGCGCCGTGTGGGCCGGTGTCCCCGGCGGCCGGTCCGGGGTCGGGGCCGGGGTCGTCGCGCGGGGCACCTGCCCCGGGGGCGTCGGGCGCGGGGCCGCGGTCCGCGGGGACGTTTCCCGCTGTGCCACCGGCAGTCGTTCCGCCTCCCGTGGTGCCGTCGGTCGCGGAGTCGCCTCCCGGCGTGCCGGTGTCCCCGGCGTCGGTGTCTTCGGTGGGGACACCCGGGGTGGTGTCCGACTGGGCCGCCCTCCCTGCCGGGCCCGGTTCCCCCGCGTCCACCGGTTGCCCGGCGTCCTCCCCGTCCACCGGTTGGCCGGCGTCCACCGCGTCCGCCGGTTGCCCGGCGTCCACCGCGTCCGCCGGGTGCCCGGCGTCCACCGCGTCCAGGGGTGGGCTCACCTCCGGGTCCGGTTCCGTGACGTCGAGGATCAGGAGCCGTCCGTCGTGCGAGGCGACGGCGAGGCGGTCGCCCGCCGGGTCCGAGACCAGCTCCAGGACCCGGCCGAGGCGCCCGGAGGCCAGCCGCCGGGTCGCGCGGCCGCCGGTCGCCCGGGGCAGGTAGGAGATCTCGACGGCGTCCTCGCCCTCCGCGTCCGTCACGTACGCGATCCGCCCGCTCTCCCCGAGCATCTCCGGCAGCCGCACCCGTACCCCCGGGGTGTCCGCGAGGGTGCGGGCCGGGCCGTCGCGGTGGGTGAGCCAGTACAGGCTGCCGCGGACGACGACGGCGCTCGCCCGGCCCGTCTCGTCGACGGAGACGCCGCCCACGTGCTGCGCGGCGGGCACCTGGTACGTACGCCGTCCCGCGCGCGGCCCGCTCAGCCGCACGTCGAGCCGGCGCGGCGCCGAGCCGGGCGCGAGGTCGTCCACGATCCACAGGTCGCCCGCGCACTGGTACACCACCCGGGTGCCGTCGCTGGAGGCGTTGCGGGCGTAGAACGCGTCGTGGTCGGTGTGGCGGCGCAGGCCGGTACCGTCGTGGGCGCAGGAGTAGAGATTGCCGACGCCCTCGTGGTCGGAGAGGAAGGCGATCCGGCCGCCGACGAACATGGGGGCGGCGAGGTGCCCGCCGAGGTCGGGCAGGAGCCGCTCGCCGTGCAGCCAGAGCCGGCCCGTGGCGCCGCCCCGGTAGCGCTTCCAGGCGGCGGGCTCGTGCGGCGGGGTGCCCGTCAGGAGAAGCGTTCTGCGCTCGCCGTCGAGATCGGCGGCCTGGATGTCGGTGACCGGGCCCCAGGGCAGCTTGCGGCCGGGGTCGCCGTCGGGGGTGACCTTGTAGGCCCAGGTGAGGTGCGAGAAGGGCTCGCCGTGCGAGGCGACGGCGAGGACGGCGGCGGTGCCGTCGGGATCGGGCGGCGACCAGCCGCAGACCCGGGTGTCGAAGCCGCCCCAGTGGGTGAGCTGCCGTCCGGGACCGCCGTCCACCGGCACCAGGTGGACCTCCGGCACCAGACTGCGCCAGCTGGTGTACGCGATGTGGCGGCCGTCCGGCGAGAAGCGCGGGGGACCGGCCTTGGTGCGGTCCACGGTGAGCCGCCAGGCCCGCCCCGGACCGTCGAGGGACGCGAGCCAGAGGTCGTCCTCGGCCACGAAGCACAGCCGGTCGCCGCTGAGGTGCGGAAGGCGCAGATAACTCACCCACCCCATGCTTTTCCGGGCACCGGGTACCGGCAACTTATACGGCGCCGACAACCGTGACCCACACCACGAACGAAACCGTTTCGTTTCGCTAGAGGGTGGGGTACATTCGTCCTGTACGAAACGGTGTCGTTCCGGTCGAGTGGACCGGTCGACCGGACGGAGAGGAGTGAGCGGGATGACGGAGACCGCCACCGCGCGCCGCAGCCGGATCACTCCCGAGCGCGAGGCCGAGCTGTACGAGGCCGTGCTCGACCTGCTCCGCGAAGTCGGCTACGACGCCCTCACCATGGACGCCGTGGCGGCCCGCACCCGGTCCAGCAAGGCGACGCTCTACCGCCAGTGGGGCGGCAAGCCGGAGCTGGTCGTGAAGGCCATGCGGCACAACAAGCCGGGCAAGATCGGCGACATCGACACCGGTTCGCTCCGCGGCGACCTGCACGCCCTCATGGTCCGTGAGGACGACTGCACCATGGAGCAGAACTCCGCGCTGATGCGGGGCGTCGCCATGGCGCTGCACCAGAACCCGGACCTCCGCCAGGCGTTCCGGGAACAGCTCGTCGAACCGGAGATGGCCGAGTTCCAGCGGGTGCTGCAACGCGCCGTCGACCGCGGTGAGATCAGAGCGGACTGCCCGGCGCTGGACTTCCTCGTGCACATGATGGTCGGCGGTTTCGCCACCCGCACGCTGCTGGACGACCAGCCGCCGACCCGGGCGTTCCTCGCCTCCTACGTCGACGCCGTGATCCTCCCCGCCCTCGGCGTCTCCACCCACTGACCTCCCCACGCACCGTCTGAGCCCCATCTGACGTCACCGCTCACGTCGTCGGGCTGATCCCCCCTGCCCTGAAGACCCACGACCTGACCGGGAGTACGCCCTCGTGGCCACGTTCCTCTACAAACTCGGCCGGCTCGCCTTCCGCCGACGGCACTTCGTCGCCCTGATATGGGTGGCCCTGCTGACGCTCGCCGGCGTCGGCGCGGCCAGCGCCCCGCCCGCCGGCAACTCCTCCTTCTCCATCCCGGGAACGGAGGCCCAGAAGGCCTTCGACCTGCTGGAACAGCGCTTCCCCGGCCAGAGCGCCGACGGGGCGACCGCACGCGTCGTCTTCAAGGCGCCGGCCGGCGAGAAGATGACGGACGCCGACAACAAGGCGGCCGTCCACAAGACCGTCGGCGAACTGGCGGACGGCTCCGAGGTCGCCTCGGTCGCCGACCCCTACCAGGGCAACGCCGTCAGCAAGGACGGCACGGTCGCCTACGCCTCGGTGAAGTACGACGTCTCCGGCATGGAACTGGAGGAGTCCACCAAGGACGCCCTGGAGGACGCCGCCCAGCAGGCGCGCGACGCCGGGCTGACCGTCGAGATCGGCGGTGACGCGCTCCAGGCCGTCCCGGAGACCGGCGCCACCGAGGTCATCGGCATCGCGGTCGCCGCCGTCGTCCTGGTCATCACCTTCGGCTCCCTGGTCGCGGCCGGGCTGCCGCTGCTCACCGCCCTGATCGGCGTGGGCATCGGCGTCTCCTCGATCACCGCGCTGGCGAGCGCGCTCGAACTGGGCTCGACCACCTCGATCCTGGCGATGATGATCGGCCTCGCGGTCGGCATCGACTACGCCCTGTTCATCGTCTCCCGCTACCGCGCCGAACTCGCCGAGGGACGCGAACGCGAGGAGGCCGCAGGACGGGCGGTCGGCACCGCGGGCTCGGCGGTCGTCTTCGCCGGTCTCACCGTCGTCATCGCCCTGGTGGGCCTCGCGGTCGTCAACATCCCGATGCTCACCAAGATGGGCGTCGCGGCGGCCGGCACCGTCGCCATCGCGGTCCTGATCGCGCTGACGATGATCCCCGCGCTGCTCGGCTACGCCGGGCGCCGGGTCAAGCCGGCCGGGGCGAAGAGCAAGCTGTTCGGCCGCTCCCGCACCAGCGAGCCCGAGCCGGACCGGCCGGCCGGCCCGCCGAAGGCCAACCTGGGCACCCGCTGGGCGAGCTTCGTCGTCCGCCGCCCGCTCGCCGTCCTCCTCCTGGGCGTCATCGGCCTCGGCGCCGCCGCGGTCCCCGCGACCTCCCTGGAACTGGGCCTGCCCGACGACGGCTCCCAGCCGACGTCCACGACCCAGCGCCGCGCCTACGACCTGCTGTCGGAGGGCTTCGGCCCCGGCTTCAACGGCCCCCTGCTGGTCGTCGTGGACGCCAAGGGCAGCGACGCGCCGAAGGACGCCTTCACCGACGTCGAGCAGCAGGTCAAGGACCTCGACGGCGTCGTGGCGGTGGCCCCGCCCGCCCCCAACAAGGGCGGCGACACCGCGACGATCAGCGTGATCCCGGACTCCAAGCCGTCCTCCGTGCAGACCGAGGACCTGGTGCACGCCATCCGCGACGCGGGCGGCGACGTCGAGGCGAAGACCGGCGCAAAGACCCTGGTCACCGGTGCGACGGCGATGAACATCGACGTCAGCCAGAAGCTCAACGACGCGCTGGTGCCGTACCTGGTGCTGGTCGTCGGCCTGGCCTTCCTCCTCCTCATCGTGGTCTTCCGCTCGATCCTGGTCCCGCTGAAGGCGGCCCTCGGCTTCCTGCTCTCCGTCATGGCGGCGCTCGGCGCGGTCGTCGCGGTCTTCCAGTGGGGCTGGCTGTCCGGCCTGATGGGCGTCGAGGAGACCGGACCGGTCATGTCGATGATGCCGATCTTCATGGTCGGCGTGGTCTTCGGCCTGGCCATGGACTACGAGGTCTTCCTGGTCACCCGGATGCGGGAGGCCTACGTCCACGGCGAGAAGCCGCACCAGGCCGTGGTCACCGGCTTCAAGCACGGCGCCCGGGTCGTCACCGCCGCCGCGGTGATCATGATGGCGGTCTTCGCGGGCTTCATCGGCTCCAGCGAGGCCATGGTGAAGATGATCGGCTTCGGTCTCGCGATCGCCGTCTTCTTCGACGCGTTCGTCGTCCGCATGGCCATCGTCCCGGCGGTCCTCGCCCTGCTCGGCAAGAAGGCCTGGTGGCTGCCGAAGTGGCTGGACCGCGCGCTGCCCAACGTGGACGTCGAGGGCGAGGGGCTGCGCACGGCCGACGAGCGGCGTGCCGACCAGGACCGGGAGCTGGTGGGCACCTGACCAGCCGCCGCGTCCGCTGACCGGAGGACGCACAGACCAGCCGGTGAGGGTTCCGTGGGGACGGGGCTGCCCTCACCGGCTTCCTCCGTTCCGGGGCTCCGGGGCCCTTCGGCCCGCTGCCCGCGGGACCTGCTAACCCGGTCGCCTGTGGGCTACACGTACCGCTACGGTGCGGTCCATGACGACGACCGACGACGCCTCCGACTCCGCCGCCACCTCCGCCGCCCACCCGCGCTTCGCCGCCGCCCTGCGCGAACTGGACCTCGGTGACCTGGCCGGACGGGCCCGGCGCTTCCCGGAGGCCACCCGCACCGCCGCCGAGGCCGCCGCCGCCATCGGGTGCGAGCTGAGCCAGATCTGCAAGTCGCTCATCTTCGCCGCGGACGGCGTGCCCGTACTCGTCCTCATGGACGGCGCCTCCCGCGTCGACCTGGACCGGGTCCGCGAGGAACTCGGCGCCCGGAAGGTCACCCGGGCCAAGGCCGACGTCGTACGGGAGACGACCGGGTACGCGATCGGCGGGGTGCCGCCCTTCGGGCACCGGACCAGGACCCGGGTGCTCGCCGACCGGTCGCTGCTCGCCCACGACGTCGTCTGGGCCGCCGCCGGCACGCCGTACGCCGTCTTCCCGATGGCGCCCGAGGACCTCGTCACCACCGCCGGTGCCACCCTCGTGGACGTGCGCGAGCGCTCCGCGTGACCCCGCTGGTCACCGCCGCGGTCCTGCTCGCGGCGGTCACCCACGCCAGCTGGAACGCCATCGCCCACCGGATCACCGACAAGCTGACCGGGTTCGCGCTGATCTCCGGCGGCGGGATGCTCATCGGCCTCGCGCTGCTGCCGTTCACGGCCTTCCCGGCGGCCGGGGCGTGGCCGTACCTGCTGGTGTCCGCCGCCGTGCACATCGCGTACTACGCCCTGCTGATGCGGTCCTTCCGGCTGGGCGACTTCGGGCAGGCCTACCCGATCGCCCGCGGCAGCGCGCCGCTGCTGGTCACCGTCCTCGCCGCCGTCTTCGCCCACGAGGTCCCGGACGGCTGGGCGGCCGGGGGCATCCTGGTCTCCTGCGCCGGACTGACCGGGGTCGCCCTGTGGGGGCTGCGCGGACGCCGGCCCGACTGGGCGGCCATCGGCGCCGCCCTGGCGACCGGGGTGACCATCGCGGCGTACACGGTCGTCGACGGCCTCGGTGTACGTGCCTCCGGCTCCTCCCTCGGCTACATCGCCTGGCTGATGGCGGTGCAGGGCACGGTCCTGCCCGCGTACTTCCTGTACCGGCACCGCGCCGGGGCCTGGGCGCTGCTGCGGCCGCAGGCCGGTCTCGGCCTGGTCGGCGCGGCCCTGTCCGTCACCGCCTACGGCCTGGTCCTGTGGGCGCAGACCCGCGCCGATCTCGCCCCCATCGCCGCCCTGCGCGAGTCGTCCATCCTGGTCGGCGCCGCGATAGGAGCCCTGTTCTTCAAGGAGCGGTTCGGCGCGCCCCGGATCGCGGCGGCGGGCCTCCTGGTCGTCGGGATCGGGCTGATGCTGCACACGGGATAGCCGCAGTGGTGCGCCCCGCCGCGGACAGGCGCACCCTGGAAGGAGGTGTTCCGGAGGTGATCGTCATGATGCACACCACAGTGGGATGGCATGTCGAGCTGGAGTTCGTCGAGGACGACCAGCACACGCGGGCGGTCGCGATGGTACGGCTCCCCGACGGCACCGAGGTCCGCGCGCACGGCCACGCCAGCCGTCACCGGGTCGACCCCCAGCAGCCACGCGTCGGCGAGGAGGTCGCGGGCGCACGGGCGTTGAACGAGCTGGCGATGCGGCTGCTCACCAAGGCCCACGACGAGATCGACACGGCGTCCGGGCGGACCTCGCACCCCATCCACGTCTGAACCGGGTTCCGTCTCCAGGAAGGGCCCCGCGCGCTGCTCCTAGGCGAGCGACGCGCGGACCGCCCGTACCAGCGCCTGCGCCCGCGGGTCCGCCGTCACGGTCTTGCGGAAGCCGTTGGTGACGTAGCCCAGGGCGATGCCGGCCTCCGGGTCGGCGAAGCCCAGGGAGCCGCCGCGGCCCGGGTGGCCGAAGGAGCCGGGGGACAGGAACGGGGACGCGCTGCCGTGCAGCATGTAGCCGAGGCCGAACCGGGTGCCCACGACCAGGACCCGGTCGGGCCCGGCGGACTCCTCGGCGCGGGCCAGCTCCATGGTCGCCGGGTCGAACAGCCGCACGCCGCGCGTCACGTCGTCGACCTCGCCGATCAGCGCCGCGTAGAAGCGGGCCAGACCGTCGGCCGTCGCGATGCCGTTGGCGGCCGGGAGCACGGCCGCGCGGTACACCGGGTCGTTCTGGTCGGGGAACGGCGTGATCGCGGCGAAGGCCCGGCGGGTGAGGGAGTCCGGGTTCTCGTACGCCTCGGTGACGGAGCGCTTGGGGCGCAGCCGCGGCCCGTTGCCGGACGGC
This sequence comes from Streptomyces sp. NPDC102490, assembly GCF_044765285.1. NCBI lineage: Bacteria > Bacillati > Actinomycetota > Actinomycetes > Kitasatosporales > Streptomycetaceae > Streptomyces > Streptomyces sp. NPDC102490. The sequence continues at coordinate 159,924 of NZ_JBIWJU010000006.1, read as the reverse complement.
CCGGCCCCGGACGGCTCGGGGTCCGGAAGGCGCCCGACGCGACCGGCCCGGCCCGCCGCCTCCTCCGCCGCGGGCAGCCCCACCCACAGGTCCAGGCCCAGCGGCCCGGCGATCTCGTCCGCGATCCACTGCCCGGCGCCCCGCCCGCCCGTCACCCGGCGGACCAGCTCGTCGAGCAGCCAGCCGTAGGTCAGCGCGTGGTAGCCGTGGTCGGTGCCCGGCTCCCAGACCGGCGCCTGGGCGGCGACGGCCGCGGGGCCCCGCAGCGGGTCGAGGGCGTCCCCGGGGGAGAGCGGGCGGTCCAGGACCGGCAGCCCGGCCCGGTGGTTCAGCACGTGCCGGACCAGTACCCGCTCCTTGCCGTGCGCCTTGAACTCCGGCCAGTACTCGCCCACCGGCGCGTCCAGGTCCAGTTCCCCGCGCTGGTGCAGCAGCAGCGGTACGGCGGCGGCGACGCCCTTGGTCGCCGAGCGGACCACCTGGGCGGTGCCCCGGCGCCACGGCTCGGCGCCGGCCGTGTCCTCGACGTTCTTGGCGCCGCCCCACAGGTCGACGACCTTGCGCCCGTCCCGGTAGACGGCGACGGCCGCGCCCCGCTCGCCGAGCGCGGTGAAGTTCCGTACGAACGCGTCCCGCACCGGCTCGAAGCCCGCGGCCACCGTGCCGTGCACCCTCACGTCCGCCTCTTTGTCTCCATCCACTTCCCCGCGCCCCTTCCGGTCGCCCATGACAGTGGGGGCAACCGCCACCGACCGTCCGCGATTCCTCACCCGCTCGCCGGCACCGACCGCGGATCGAAGCCGAAGGGCAGTTCCAGGCGGTGGGCGCGCATCAGGTCGTCGTCGGAGAGCAGCGCGGCGGTCGGTCCGTCCGCCGCGATCACCCCGTCGCTCAGGATCAGGGCGCGGGAGCACAGCTCCAGGGCGTAGGGCAGGTCGTGGGTGACCATCAGCACCGTGACGTCCAGGGAGCGCAGGATGTCGGCCAGCTCGCGGCGGGAGGCCGGGTCGAGGTTGGAGGAGGGCTCGTCCAGGACCAGGATCTCCGGCTCCATGGCGAGCACGGTCGCCACCGCCACCCGGCGCCGCTGGCCGAAGGAGAGGTGGTGCGGCGGCCGGTCCTTGAACTCCGCCATGCCGACCAGCGTGAGCGCCCGGTCCACACTGGCCTCCAGCTCCGCCCCCTTCACCCCGGCCGCCGCCGGTCCGAACGCCACGTCCTCGCGCACGGTCGGCATGAACAGCTGGTCGTCCGGGTCCTGGAAGACGATGCCGACCCGGCGCCGGATCTCGGCCATGTTCCGCTTGCCGACCGGCAGCCCGGCGACGGTGACCGTGCCGGTGCCGCCGGTCAGGATGCCGTTGAGGTGGAGCACGAGCGTCGTCTTGCCCGCACCGTTCGGCCCGAGCAGCGCGACCCGCTCACCGCGCGCGACGGAGAAGTCCACGCCGAACAGCGCCTGGTGCCCGTCGGGGTAGGCGAAGGCGAGGCCGGAGACGTCGAGGGACGCCGGGACAGCTGTCATAGGGTCCATCCCAGCAGACACACGACGAGCGCCGCACACGGGAGGGCCAGCGCGTACGACCACTGCGCCCGCGACGCGGTCACCTCGTCGATCACCGGCATCGAACCGGCGTACCCGCGGCTGACCATGGCCAGGTGGACGCGTTCACCGCGCTCGTAGGAGCGGATGAACAGCGCCCCCGCCGACTTGGCGAGCACCCCCCAGTGCCGTACGCCCTTCGCCTCGAAGCCCCGGGACTCCCGGGCGATCCGCATCCGCCGCATCTCGTCCGCGATCACGTCGCCGTACCGGATCATGAACGAGGCGATCTGCACCAGCAGCGGCGGCAGCTTCAGCCGCTGGAGACCGAGGAGGAGCTCCCGCAGCTCGGTCGTGGAGGCGAGGAGCACGGAGGCGGCGACGCCCAGGGTGCCCTTGGCCAGCACGTTCCAGGCGCCCCACAGGCCGTTGACGCTCAGGGACAGGCCGAGCACGTCGACCCGCTCGCCCTCCGCCACGAACGGCATGAGCACCGCGAACGCGACGAACGGCACCTCGATCAGCAGCCGTTTGAGCAGGAAGCCGGGCGGCACGCGGGCCGCGTACGCCACCGCCGCGAGCAGCAGCGCGTACAGGCCGAAGGCCCACATCGCCTCGCGCGGCGTCGAGACCACGACGACCACGAAGGCGAAGGCCGCGGCGAGCTTGGTGTGCGGCGGCAGGCCGTGCACGGGGGAGTGCCCGTGCCGGTAGAGCCGGTGCGCGTGGCCCGCACCCATGTCAGACGGTCGTTTCCGTGCTGGTCGGGGACGCGTCGGGGCTGCGGCGCCTGCGCACCGCCCAGAACACGGTGCTGCCCGCGACGACGGTGACCCCGACGCCGATCACGCCCGCGAGGCCCCCGGAGACCCGGGCGTCGGTGATGTCCTTGACGCCGTAGTCGGCGAGCGGGGAGTCGGCGGCGGCGTGCTCCTCGGCCTTCTTGTCGATGCCCTTGTCGGAGGCGACCTTCTCCAGGCCGTCGGGGTCGGCGGAGGCGTAGAAGCTGACGAAGCCGGCCAGGACCAGCGAGGCGACGAGGCCGGTGAGCCACACCGTGCGGTGCGAGCGGGCGGCGACGGGGGCGGGCGCCGGCGCGGCACCGGAGGGAGCGTCGGAGGGGGCGTCGACCAGCTCGCCGTTCACCCGTAGCTTGAGCCGCTGCCGGAGCCCGCGCGCCCCGTACACCAGGTCCGGGCGGACGGCGATGACGGCGCCGACGGTCAGCGCGGTGATCGCGGCCTCGCCGATGCCGATCAGCACGTGCACGCCGATCATCGCGGTGGCGACCTTGCCGATGGAGACGTCGGTGGTGCCGCCGATCCAGTAGATGAGCGTGAAGGCGAGCGCGGCGGCCGGGACGGACACGAGCGCTGCGACGAAGGAGGCGACGGTGACCGAGCGGCGGGTGCGCGGCAGCACCTTCACCAGGCCCCGGAAGAGGGCGTAGGCGACGACCGTGGTGACGATCGCCATGTCGGTGATGTTCACGCCGAGCGCGGTCAGGCCGCCGTCGGCGAAGAGGATGCCCTGCATGAGCAGGACGACGGAGACACACAGCACGCCGGTGAAGGGCCCGACGAGGATGGCGGCCAGTGCGCCGCCGAGCAGATGCCCGCTGGTCCCGGCCGCGACCGGGAAGTTGAGCATCTGCACCGCGAAGATGAACGCCGCGACCAGCCCGGCCAGCGGCGCCGTCCGCTCGTCCAGCTCACGGCGCGCGCCGCGCAGGCTGACCGCGATGGCGCCGGCGGCGACCACCCCGGTCACGGCGGAGGTCGGGGCGTTGATGAATCCGTCAGGTACGTGCACGGTTCGATGATAGAGAACTGTTGCAACTCGTTCGCAAGAGCGAGGTAAAGGCTGACGTAAGGCCGATCTCACCTGTGATATGCGGCTCACAGAGCGTGAGCCGGGAAATATGGGACATTGGAAAGGGGGTGGACCCGCAGCTTCGACAAAGGTGGCAGAGCGTAAGGGGCGACCCCATGTCCGTAGTCGAACAGTACGCACCCGCTCATATCCTGACGGACGGGGACCTCCCCGACGCGGACGACGGCGGAGCGATACCCGTCGTCCTGCGCTACGACCCCGACCTCGACCCCTCGATGGTGTGCGTCGCCCTCCCCGGCAAGGGCGGGCGCGCGTCCCGCTCCCGCGAGTGGACCTTCTCCCGCGCGCTGCTGGAACAGGGCCTGCGCGCGCCCGCCGGGAGCGGCGAGGTGCGGGTGTGGCCGTGCGGGCGGGTGCAGGCCGTGGTCGAGTTCCACTCCCCGCAGGGCTGCTCCGTGGTCCAGTTCGACAACAAGGCCCTCATCCGCTTCCTGCGCCGTACGTACCAGGAGAGCGCACAGCCGGTGACCCACTGAGCCGCGTCACGACGGGCGGTGGGTGCCGGTCGCGTGAGCGTCGGTCGGGTGGGTGCCGGTCGCGGGGTGGTCGGTCGGGTGGGTGTCAGCCGCCCGCCTTGAGCAGGGCCGCGACCATCGGACCCGCGGTGTCGCCGCCGTGCCCGCCCTGCTGGACCACGCCCGCCGCCGCCACGTCCCCCCGGTACGCGGTGAACCAGCCGTTGGGCTTCTCCTGGCCGTCGACCTCCGCCGAGCCGGTCTTCGCGCCGACGTCACCGCTCACCCCGGCCATCGCCTCCGCGGCGGTGCCGTACGCCGCCGTGTAGGACATCAGCTCGCGCAGCGCGCCGAGCGTCTCGCCGGACATCGTGCGGGAGGCCGTGGCGAGCGCCCGCCCGTCGACCGACGGGGCGACCAGGTACGGCTGGTGGAAGCTGCCCGACTTCACGGTCGCCGACACCGACGCCATGTTCAGCGGGTTCATCCGCACCCCGCCCTGGCCGATGAGGGAGGCGGCCATCTGGGCCTTGCTCTGCACCGGCACCCTGCCGTCGAAGGTGGACACGCCGACCGACCAGTTGTTCATGGACAGGCCGAACACCTCCTTCGCCTGCCTGGTCAGGTCGTCGTCCTTCAGCTCCGGGGCCTGGCTGATGAAGGCGGTGTTGCAGGAGCGGGCGAAGCTCGCCTTGAAAGTGCCGTCCTTGATCTCGAACTTGTCGTCGTTCTGGAACTTCCAGCCGCCGTAGCTGAAGAACTTGGGGCACGGGTGCTTCCGGTCCACGGACGCCAGGTCCTTCTCGAGCAGCATCGAGGCCGTGATGACCTTCATCGTGGAGCCGGGGGCGAGTGAGCCGAGGAAGGCGGTGTTGAAGCCGTGCCCGCCGTTGGCGACCGCGAGGACCTCGCCGGTGGAGGCGCGCAGCAGCACCACCGACGCCCCCTTCTTGCCGTCCACCTGCTTCTCGGCGGCGGCCTGGAGGGCGGGGTCGAGCGTCGTCTTCAGCGTGCCGGGCGTGCCCTTGCTCAGCTCCAGCAGGGTCTTGTCGGCGACGTCACCCGCCCCGGACTCCTTCGAGCCCTTCCCGTCGCCGTCCGCCCCGCCGCGCACCACGCGCAGTTCGACGCCGGGGGTGCCGCCGGCCTTCTTGCCGTACTTGTCGCGCAGACCGTCCAGGACGGTGCCGAGGGACGGGTACTTGGCGGCGGTGATCTCCGCACCGTCCCGGTCCAGCGCCTTGACCGGCGGATCACCGGCCTTCCCGGTGACCAGCCTGTCGCCGTCCCTCAACTCCGGGTGCACGACGGCGGCGTGCCAGTCGACGCGGGGTTCGCCGTCGCCGGCCCGGCGGACCACGGTGAGCGCGCTGTCGTACGCCAGCGGCTCGGTCGCCTTCTCGTAGGCGACGGTGGCCTTGACGGAGAACGGGACCTTCTCCCCGGCCGGGGTGCCCGCGGTGAAGGTGGCGTCCTTGATGCGGGCGTCCTTGGTGTAGCCGGTGAGCAGGGCCTTGGCGGCCTCGGCGTCGTCGGTCGCGGCGGCCGCGCCGGCCACGTCGCCCTGCTGCCAGGCGGTCAGGAACCGCTGGGCGGTCGAGGTGACTTCGGCCGCCGTCAGCGGGCCGGACTTCACCTTCTCCTCGGCCGCCGCGGACTTCGTGCGCGCGGTGTCGTCGCCGTCGGCCCCGCCGCCGTACATCGCGTAGGCACCGAATCCGGCACCGGCCACGACCACGGCGGCGACACTGCCGATCACGGCGGGTTTCGTCCTGCGCCGCTCGGTGGCGGCGCCCCTTCTGCTGCCCACTGCGTCCCGTTCCTCGGTGCGTTCGGTGCGTTCGGTGCCTTCAGTGCGGGGTGTTTCCCGCGACGGCGACCACAGTAGGGCCATCGTGGCCGCCGGTTCGTGTCAGCCGCCGACTCGTAGCACGTCTGCGACGATCGGGCCGGCCGCGTCGCCGCCGTGGCCGCCCTCCTCGGTCATGGCCGCCGCCGCGACGTCGTTGCGGAAACCGGTGAACCAGCTGTTGGAGACGGCCTGTCCGTCGACCTCGGCCGACCCGGTCTTGGCGCCGATGTCGCCGCGGAGCCCGGACATGGCGTCGACGGCGGTGCCCTGGGTGGCGGTGAGCCGCATCATCTGCTTGAGCTGGGAGGCGGTGCCGTGCGGCAGTCCCTTGGCGGTGGCCGGCTTGCGGTCGTCCAGGTCGAACGGCACCAGGTACGGCTGATGGAACTCACCGGTGATGGCGGTCGCGGTGACCGAGGCCATGTTCAACGGGTTCATCTGGACCTGCCCCTGCCCGATGGCGTTCGCGGCACGGTCGGGGCCGCTCACGGTGGGGACCTTGCCGTCGAAGGAGGTGATGCCGGTCTGCCAGTCGTCCTGCCCGAGCCCGAAGCGCTCCTGGGCCTCCTCGGTCAGCGAGGAGTCGGTGAGGGGCTTCTCGTCGATCAGCTTGATGAAGCCGGTGTTGCAGGACCGCATGAAGGTGTTGGCGAGCGTGGCGCCCGCGTTGGGCTTCATATTGGTCAGGTTCTTGAAGGTCTGGCTCTGCCAGGTCGCCGTGTCGGGACAGGGCGCCGGGCCGTTCATCGAGGTCACGCCGTTGTCGATGAGCATGGCCGCGGTGATGATCTTCATGGTGGACCCGGGGGCGACCGTGCCCTGGAAGGCCGCGTTGAACCCGTCCGTGCGGTTGTTCGCCACGGCCAGGACTTCGCCGGTGCTCGGCTTCACCGCGACCACTGAGGACTCGCCGTACCGCTTCACCGCCTTCTCGGCCGCCGCCTGCCCGCTCGCGCTGAGGGTGGTGCGCAGCTTCCCGGGCTTGCCTTCGGTCAGCGTCAGCAGCGGGGTGTCCGGCGCGTCCGCGGCCGTGTGCCGGACCGCCAGCTCGATGCCGGGAGTGCCGCCGGCCTTGTCGCCGTACTTCTCCCGGAGTTTGGCGAGGATCGGGCCCAGCGAGGGGTACTTCTCCTTGCTCAGTACGGCACCGTCCCGGCCGACGGCCTGGATCTGCGGGGTCGCGGACTCCGCGGTGACCAGGCTGTCCCCGTCCTTCAGGGCCGGGTGGACGACGGACGGCTCCCAGTCCACCAGCGCCCGCCCGCTGGTCTCCCCGCGCACCACGGTCAGCGTGCTCTTGTAGCTGAGCGGCTTGGTCGCCCCCTCGTACGACACCTTCGCCTTCACGGAGAAGGGCACGGAGGTGCCGGCCGCCTCGCCCGGCGTGATCTCGACGCCACTGATGTGCGCGTCCTCGCCGTAGGCCGTCAGCAGCGTCCCGGCGATCGAGGCGTTGTTCGTGTACGAGGCGGCGGTGGTCGCGTCGCCCTTCTCCCAGGCGGCGAAGAACTTCTCGCTCGTCTCCTCGACCTCGTCCTTGCCGGGCGGTCCACTCCTGGCCTCCGACCCGGAGGACCCGGAGCCCCCGTCCCCGTCCAGCGCCGACACCACGTTGTAGGCGCCGTACCCGGCACCGCCCACCATCACGGCGAACACCCCGCCTATGACGGCGACCTTCACCCCCCTGCCCATCGGCAGTCCCCTCCCCGTCCGGCCTTCCGCCCGCCTTCTTGAACGCGTTCAGAAGTGCTTGTAGGCGCACTCTATGCGCAGGGGGTGACCAGCGGTACGGGTGTTTCCGATTGGTGGCCTAAAGGAGACCGACTGTGCGGAGACGGTCGGGGCCCCGGCCGAGGGAGTCGAGGGAGCCGCCGCTGTACTGGGCCTCCCTCAGGGGGTCAGCACCCCTGCCAGGCTGGGGTTGCCCCCATTACCTGCCGTGTCTCCACTGCCTAGCGTGATCGTCGTTCCCAGTTCTGTTCGATGCGATGGAGGAATGGCGACCATGAGGTACCTCGTGGCCCTGGCGGCGGTCACCGCGGCGGTTGTTCCGGGGGTGATGGTGTCGGGGAGCGGGCCGGCCGTCGCGCATGCGGTGGGGGAGCCATCCGCTCGCAGTGTCACCGCTTCACTGCGCAGTGACCTCGAGAAATATCTGGACGCTCAGGGCGCCAGGGATCATTTCTCAGCGGTCTCCCTTCGGGTGACCTACGCCAACCAGCGACCTGATATCTCGGTCGACGCGGGGACGTCCCGCTACGGCGGTGGTCGGCCGGTGAACAGCAAGGCGCTGTGGCGGATAGGCAGCAACACCAAGGCGGTCACGTCGGTGCTGCTGCTTCAACTGGAGGCCGAAGGGAAGCTGTCCATACGGGACAAGCTGGGAAAGTGGCTTCCCCAGTACCCGGCGTGGCGCGATGTCACCATCAAGCAACTGCTGTCGATGACCAGCGGCATCCCCAACTACACCGAGCAGAGTGCGTTCCTTAAGGATTACGACGCCAATCCGTCCAGGCACTTCACGCTGAAGCGCCTGATGTCCTATGTGGAAGGTCTGCCGCTGGGTCCCGCGAAGTACGAGTACTCGAATACGAACTACCTCCTCGCGCAGATGATTGTCGAACGAGCGTCGCACGACACGTACCAAGAGCGGCTCGCCGAGCGCATCCTCGAACCTCTCGGAATGAACGACACCTGCCTCCCCCCGGACTGCTCTCCGGACACGGCCTCGCGGATGCCGACGCCGTACACCACCCATTCCGTCCTGCCGAAGCACCTCAACAAGCCGCTTCCCCGGCTCGACCTGTCCTGGGCGCAGGGCGCGGGTGGCCTGGTGAGTTCGCTGCGAGACATGACGGTTTGGGACAGGGCGCTGTACAGCGGTCGACTGCTGCCCTCAGCGCAGCAGCGCGAGCTGGAGTCCCTGGTCTCGGCGAAGACGAGCAAGCCCATCAAGACCGTCACGGCCGACGATCCCGTCGGTTTCGGGCTCGGTGTCGTGAAACTCGCCCATCCCGTGACCGGGACGGACTGGGCCTATGAGGGGGCCACTTATGGGAACCGGGTGCTGCACATGTACTTCCCGAAGACCGGCATGATCATCGCCATTGCCGTCAACAGCGCCGTCGGTGAAGAGGACACGCTGCCCGACCTCGCCGGTACCGTCTACAAGACTCTCTCGGCGCAGCAGGCACAGCCTCTCCCACAGCACCAGGAGCCCCGGAGCCGGCTGCGGGCGACCAGCCCGGAGCTGCCCGGCTAGACCCACGTGTCCAGCCACATCCGGGCCCGCCATTCCTCCATCGGGATCGCCGTGCCCGTGTACAGGGGCCAGAAGTAGATGAAGTTCCAGGCGATGAGGAGGACCAGGACACCCGCGCCCGTCGCGCCCGCCACCCGGCGGGTGTCGGTGCAGCCCGGGCGGCCGATGATCGCGCCCAGGAGCATCGCCACCGCGAGGCACAGGAACGGGACGAAGACGACGGCGTAGAAGAGGAAGATCGTGCGCTCCTGGTACAGGAACCAGGGGAGGTAACCGGCGGCCACGCCGCAGGCGATGGCGCCCGCGCGCCAGTCGCGGCGGAAGAGCCAGCGCCACAGGACGTACAGCAGGGCGAAGCAGCCCAGCCACCACAGGAGGGGCGTGCCCAGGGCGAGGACCTCGCGGGCGCACTTCTCGCCCGCGTCGACCGGGCAGCCGTCCGAGCCCGCCGCCGGGGACTCGTAGAAGTAGGAGACCGGGCGGCCCAGGACGATCCAGCTCCAGGGGTTCGACTGGTAGGTGTGCGGCGAGGTGAGGTGGGTGTGGAATTCCAGCACCTGGTTCTCGTAGTGCCACAGGCTGCGCAGCCAGTCGGGGAAGAGCCACGACCAGGAGCTGTGCGCGCCGTCCTTCGCCGCCCAGTCGCGGTAGTAGCCGCCGGTGCCGTCGGAGGGGGAGAGGATCCAGCCGAGCCAGGAGAGGAGGTACGTGGCCAGGGCCACCGGGACCGTGGAGAGGAAGGCCCAGCCCAGGTCGTGGCGGAGTACCGCGCGGTAGGGGCGGTGGGCGCCCGCGACGCGGCGGGAGCCGACGTCCCACAGCACGGCCATCACACAGAACGCCGCCATGATGTACAGGCCGTTCCACTTGGTGGCCGCCGCCAGGCCCAGCATCAGGCCCGCCGCCAGCCGCCAGGGGCGCCACCCGAGGCGGAGGGACTCGGCGACGTGCGCGTCGGGGCGGACGCGGCCGTCCTCGTCCACCGGGAGCGCCGCGGCGAGCCGGGCGCGGGCCCGGTCGCGGTCCACGACCAGGCAGCCGAAGGCGGCCAGCACGAAGAACATCAGCACGCCGTCCAGCAGCGCGGTGCGGCTCATCACGAAGTGCAGGCCGTCCAGCGCCATCAGGGCGCCCGCCAGGCAGCCCAGGAACGTCGAGCGGAACAGCCGGCGGCCGATCCGGCACAGCAGCAGCACCGACAGCGTGCCCAGCAGCGCCGTCATGAAGCGCCAGCCGAAGGGGTCGAAGCCGAACAGCAGCTCGCCGAGACCGATCACGTACTTGCCGACCGGCGGGTGTACGACGTACGCCGCGTCGGTCGGGATCGGGACGTCCCCGCCGGAGTTCAGGATCAGGTCGTTGGCGTTCTTGTCCCAGTTGACCTCGAAGCCGCGGTGGATCAGCGCCCACGCGTCCTTCGCGTAGTACGTCTCGTCGAATATCACCGCCTTCGGGCTGCCCAGGTTCCAGAACCGCAGCACCCCCGCGAGCAGCGCCACCAGCAGCGGCCCGCCCCACGCCGACCAGCAGATCATCCGGTCGGTGAGCGGCTTCGACAGCCCCAGGAAGGCCCACAGGCGCGGACTCGGGCTCGTGTACGGCGGCACCAGCCGGTCGCGGACGTCGCCGGCCGCGGGCCCCGCCGGGTAGCCGAAGCGGCGCAGCCGCTGCTGCCAGGTGGGCCGCTCGTCGTGCGGGGCCTGGTCGTGCAGGGTGTCCGTGGAGGACGCGGTACTGGTCACCGCGCCATCGTAGGGAACCGCGCTGTGCACGTCCCGCGCATGGGCCTCCCGGGTGCGGATGCGTTCCCCTTCCCGAGGGCAGGCCGGCCGGACTGGGAGGATGGGGGCGTGACTGGAACCCTTGTACTCGCGGGCACCCCCATCGGCGACGTCCAGGACGCCCCGCCCCGGCTCGCCGCGGAACTGGCCGGCGCGGACGTCGTCGCCGCCGAGGACACCCGGCGGCTGCGCCGGCTCACCCAGGCGCTCGGCGTCGCACCCGCGGGGCGTGTCGTGTCGTACTTCGAGGGCAACGAGTCCGCCCGTACGCCCGAGCTGGTGGAGGAGCTGGCCGGCGGAGCGCGGGTGCTGCTGGTCACCGACGCCGGGATGCCGTCGGTGTCCGACCCCGGGTACCGGCTGGTCGCCGCGGCCGTCGAGCGCGGGGTGCGCGTCACCGCCGTCCCCGGCCCGTCCGCCGTGCTGACCGCGCTCGCCCTGTCGGGGCTGCCGGTCGACCGGTTCTGCTTCGAGGGCTTCCTGCCCCGCAAGGCCGGCGAGCGGCTGACCCGGCTGCGCGAGGTCGCCGAGGAGCGCCGGACCCTCGTCTACTTCGAGGCCCCGCACCGCCTCGACGACACCCTCGCCGCCATGGCCGAGGTCTTCGGCACCGACCGGCGGGCCGCCGTCTGCCGGGAGCTGACCAAGACGTACGAGGAGGTCAGGCGGGGCGGGCTCGGTGAGCTGGCCGCGTGGGCCGCCGAGGGGGTGCGCGGCGAGATCACCGTCGTCGTCGAGGGGGCGCCGGACAAGGGGCCCGGGGAGATCGGCGCCGAGGAGCTGGTGCGCAGGGTGCGGGTGCGCGAGGAGGCGGGGGAGCGGCGCAAGGAGGCGATCGCCGCGGTGGCCGCCCAGGTGGGCGTGCCCAAGCGGGAGGTGTTCGACGCGGTGGTGGCGGCGAAGAACGCGGGGAGCTGAGGGGAGGCGAGGGGGCGCGAAGGGCTCGGCTTGACCCGGAGCGCCCCCGTCCTTGGCCCGGAGCACCCCCGTCCTTGACCTGGACCGTCCCGCCTTTGACCCGCCACTGACCTTGCGGGCACTCCGGCCAAGGACAGCCCAAATCGGCTCAAACACTCGGCAGCGCCTGGTGCTTTCCCGCTGGTGGAGGAGTCCACTGGAGGAAGGAACCGAACGAACCGAAGGAGCCGGGATGAGCATGAGTGAGAGCACCGTGCGGACCCGAGTGCGTGCCGGTGCCACCGCCGTCGTCCACGAGTCGTACTCCTTCGCCTGCATGCGCTGCGGGCACGGCTGGGAGCAGTCGTTCGAGATCGAGCACCACACGGACACCGACGGCCACGCGTTCGTGCTCTACGTCGCGGACGGCCGCGTCGTGCCCTCCCCGCTGACCCGGCCGACCTGCGCCGCCTGCGACAGCCACGTCGTCCGCATCCTGCGCCCGGGCCGGGTCGCCTCCGTCCGCGGCACCACCCCCGGCATCCACCGGGTGCCCCCGGCCGGTCCCCTGGAGGTGCCGCGGGTGCCCGGGGCGCGGCTGCCCGAGGCACCGGGCCCGGGGGCGCCGGGACTGTCCGGGGAGCGCCGCCACTGGCACCTGGCCGACCTGCTGCACGCCCTCCACCTCCACCGCCGGGCGAGCTGACCGACCCTTCGGGGGCGCGCGGGAGCTTCCGTAGGATCGGGGGCATGCCTTCGAACGCCTCGGGCCGGTCCGACAAGAACGCCGCGCCCCCGCTGCCCGAGCCCCTCCGGGTACCGGTCGCCGACTCGCACACCCACCTCGACATGCAGTCCGGCACGGTCGAGGAGGCGCTCGCCAAGGCCGCGTCCGTCGGCGTCACGACCGTCGTCCAGGTCGGCTGCGACCTCGCCGGGTCCCGCTGGGCCGCCGAGACCGCCGCGGCGCACGACGCCGTCCACGCCACCGTCGCCCTGCACCCCAACGAGGCCCCGCGCATCGTGCACGGCGACCCCGACGGCTGGTCGCGGCAGGGGGCGCGCGAGCCCGGCGGTGCCGCGGCCCTCGACGACGCGCTCGCGGAGATCGACCGGCTCGCGGCGCTCCCGCAGGTCAGGGGCGTCGGCGAGACCGGCCTCGACTACTTCCGCACCGGCCCCGAGGGCAAGGAGGCGCAGGAGCGGTCCTTCCGCGCCCACATCGAGATCGCCAAGCGGCACGGCAAGACCCTCGTCATCCACGACCGCGACGCCCACGCCGACGTCCTGCGCGTCCTCAAGGAGGAGGGCGCCCCCGAGCGCACCGTCTTCCACTGCTACTCCGGCGACGCCGAGATGGCCGAGGTCTGCGCCCGCGCCGGGTACTACATGTCCTTCGCCGGCAACGTCACCTTCAAGAACGCCCAGAACCTGCGCGACGCCCTCGCCGCGGCCCCGCCCGAGCTGGTCCTGGTGGAGACCGACGCGCCGTTCCTGACGCCGGCGCCCTACCGGGGGCGGCCGAACGCCCCCTATCTGGTGCCGGTGACGGTGCGTGCCATGGCGGCCGTGCGGGGCGTCGACGAGGACACCCTGGCCACCGCCCTCGCCGCGAACACCGCCCGGGCGTTCGGGTACGGACACGCTGAGTAGCCGCGTCGCTTGGGAGAGTGACCGGCCCTCCGCTAGGTTCTGGGGGCCCGATCGGGACCCCTGGAGCGTGTGGGTGTGAGCAGAACGCAGTTCGAGCCGGCAGCGGCGTACGAGGGTTACGAGTACCTCGCACCGTACGACGTGCACAGCGCGCCGACCCTGCCGTACGGCTACGGCGGCGGGTACGCCGACCCGTACTGGCCCGCGCCGCCGCCCGCCCATGAGCCGACCGCGCCCGCACTGCCCCGGCAGGGCACCGCACCGGGGGAACCGCAGCCGCAGCTCCAGCCCCACCCCCAGCTCCAGCCCCAGTCGCTCCGCGCGCCGGGCGAGGGGCGGGCCGAGCGCCGCCGCCGGGCGCGGTGCGCGGAGCGCGCGGACACCTCCCTGCGCAGGCTGCTGCCGCGGGCGCTGGTCGTGGCCTTCCTCGCGGGCGGCACCACGGCCTTCGTCGCCAAGGACAAGGCCGTCGAGCTGACCGTCGACGGCACCCCCCGCACGCTGCACACCTTCGCAGACGACGTGACCGAGCTGCTCGCCGAGGAAGGCGTCCAGGTGGGCGCCCACGACGTGATCGCACCCGCCCCCGGCACCCCGCTGACCAGCGGCGAGGACGTCACCGTCCGGTACGGACGGCCGGTGCTGCTCACCCTCGACGGCCACCGGCGCCAGGTGTGGACGACGGCCGGGACGGTGGAGGGGGCGCTGCGGCAGCTCGGGGTGCGCACGCAGGGCGCGTACCTGTCCACCGAGCCCACCCGGCGCATCGGCCGCGAGGGCCTCGCCCTGGTGGTCCGCACCGAACGGGTGGTGACCGTGATGGCGGACGGCCGGACCCGTACCGTCCGCACCAACGCGGCGACCGTGCGGGAGGCCGTCGAGGAGGCCGGCGTCACCCTGCGCGGCGAGGACACCACCTCCGTCCCCGCCACCGGCTTCCCGCGCGACGGGCAGACCGTCACGGTGCTGCGGATCACCGGGTCCCAGGAGGTCCGCGAGGACCCGATCCCCTTCGACGAGCAGCGGGCCGAGGACGCCACCCTCTTCCGGGGCGCCGAGGTTGTCGAGCAGGCCGGCCGGCCCGGACTGCGCCGCACCACGTACGCCGTGCGCACCGTCAACGGCGTCCGGCAGAAGCCGCGCCGCCTGCGCACCGAGGTGGTCCGCGAGCCCAGCCCGCGCATCGTGCGGGTCGGCACCCGGCCCCGGCCGGTCTCCGTGCACGGCGCCGACCACCTGAACTGGCAGGGCCTGGCCGCCTGCGAGTCCGGCGGCCGCCCGGACGCCGTCGACCCGTCCGGGACGTACGGGGGCCTCTACCAGTTCGACTCCGCCACCTGGCACGGTCTCGGCGGCACGGGCCGCCCCGAGGACGCGTCGGCCGCGGAGCAGACGTACCGGGCGCAGAAGCTGTACGTACGCAGCGGCGCCGCCGCCTGGCCGCACTGCGGTGCCCGGCTGCGGGAGTGAGCCCGTACGGCGCCCGGCACCGGAAGGGAGACCACCCGACGCCGGCTGCGGACGGGCCTCAGGCCACGCGGCGCCCACTGCGGGACGCAGGCCGTCCGGCCCCCGGCTGCCGGAGCGAACGCCCCGGCGTCCGGCTGCGGGGACCGAGACCGCCCGGCCTCGGCTGCGGGATCGAGGCCGCCCCGCCCCCGGCTACCCTTGCGGGGTGAGCAGCCCCACCTCCGACGCCCTCCTGGGTCCCGCCGACGTCCGTGAACTCGCGGCCGCCCTCGGCGTGCGCCCCACCAAGCAGCGCGGCCAGAACTTCGTCATCGACGCGAACACGGTCCGCCGCATCGTCCGCACCGCCGAGGTACGCCCCGACGACGTGGTGGTCGAGGTGGGACCGGGTCTCGGCTCGCTCACCCTGGGCCTGCTGGAGGCCGCCGACCGGGTCACCGCCGTCGAGATCGACGACGTCCTCGCCGGCGCCCTGCCCGCCACCGTCGCCACCCGCATGCCGGAGCGCGCCGACCGGTTCGCGCTCGTGCACTCCGACGCCCTGCACGTGCGGGAGCTGCCGGGGCCCGCCCCGACCGCCCTGGTCGCCAACCTCCCCTACAACGTCGCCGTCCCCGTCCTCCTCCACATGCTCGACACCTTCCCGAGCATCGAGCGGACCCTCGTCATGGTGCAGGCCGAGGTCGCCGACCGGCTCGCCGCCGGACCCGGCTCGAAGGTGTACGGCGTCCCGTCCGTGAAGGCCAACTGGTACGCCACGGTGAAGCGGGCCGGTTCCATCGGCCGCAACGTCTTCTGGCCCGCGCCGAACGTGGACAGCGGCCTGGTGTCACTCGTCCGGCGGACGGAGCCGCTCAGGACGACCGCGTCCAAGGCGGAGGTCTTCGCCGTCGTCGACGCCGCGTTCGCCCAGCGCCGCAAGACCCTGCGGGCCGCGCTCGCCGGGTGGGCGGGGTCCGCCGCGGCCGCCGAGGCCGCGCTCGTCGGCGCGGGCGTGTCGCCGCAGGCGCGCGGAGAGGCCCTGACCGTGGAAGAGTTCGCGCGTATCGCCGAACACAAGGAGTGACGAGCAAGTGAGCGTGACGGTCCGCGTCCCCGCCAAGGTCAACGTCCAGCTCGCGGTCGGCGCCGCCCGCCCCGACGGCTTCCACGACCTGGCCAACGTCTTCCTCGCCGTCTCCCTGTACGACGAGGTCACCGCGGCCCCGGCCGCCGACGGGCTCCGCGTCACCTGCGAGGGGCCGGACGCCGACCAGGTCCCCCTGGACCGCACCAACCTCGCCGCCCGCGCGGCCCTCGCCCTCGCCGAACGGTACGGCCGCGCACCCGACGTCCACCTGCACATCACCAAGGACATCCCCGTCGCCGGCGGCATGGCGGGCGGCAGCGCCGACGGCGCGGGCGCGCTGCTCGCCTGCGACGCCCTGTGGGGCACCGGTGCCTCCCGCGATGAACTGCTGGACATCTGCGCCGGGCTCGGCAGCGACGTGCCGTTCAGCCTGGTCGGCGGGGCGGCGCTGGGCACGGGGCGGGGGGAACGGCTGACGGAGCTGGAGGTCGGCGGCGACTTCCACTGGGTGTTCGCGCTGGCCGCGCGGGGGCTGTCCACCCCGGCCGTCTACCGCGAGTTCGACCGGCTGGCCGAGGGCCGGGACGTCCCGGAACCGGTCGCCGACCAGGCGGTGCTCGACGCCCTCGCCAAGGGCGACACCGCCGCGCTCGCGGTCGCCGTCTCCAACGACCTCCAGCCCGCGGCGCTCTCCCTCTACCCGGAACTGGGCGACACCCTCGCGGCGGGCCGGGCGGCCGGGGCACTGGCGGCCCTGGTCTCGGGCTCCGGCCCGACGACGGCCTTCCTCGCGACCGACGCGAAGTCCGCCTCCGACATCGCCGGGGTGCTGCGGGCGTCGGGGACCTGCCGCGACGTGCGGACGGCGGTGGGGGCGGCGGCGGGGGCTTCGGTGGTGTGAAGGCGTCAGCGGGCACCGAGGGCGGTCAGGTCGATGCTGATGTCATAAGGGACGCTGATCTTCAGGTGGTCGTGGTGGATGCCGGTCAGGGCGTAGGTGCCCGTGGCCTCACCGCGTTCGTACACCTGGACGGCCGGCAGCTTCGCCTCTCCCGCCATCTCGACCAGCCAGAAGTGGGGGATGCCGGCGGCAGCGTACTTGCCTGGCTTGCTGTTCCGGTCGCGGGCCTCGGAGTCGGGTGACACGACCTCGATCGCGAGGACGACGTCCTCGGCTCGGAAGTGGGTCTGCTCCACCCCCGAGACCGCGTCGGCTCGTACCACGCTGATGTCGGGCTCGGGGCCGTTGCGCTTGTCGATGACGATGGTCATCTCCCGCTCCACACTGAGTTCCCGGGGAAGAGAGCTCTGCAGTCCGTTGAACAGCAAGTTGATCGCAAGGTAGTGGAAACGGCGCTGCGGACTCACGAAAACCAAACTGCCGTCGATCAGCTCGGTGTGCGGCGGGAGATCAGGCAGCGTGAACAGGTCGTCCACGGTGTAACCGTCCTGCGGCGGCATGGGCCACTCGACGCGGCGCTTGACGGACTCGGCGGTCATGGTTCCTCCCATGGACGGGATCCTGCTGCCTGCCCTCCACGTTAGCGGGGCGCCCCCGACACGCGTCACCACAAAGAGTGACCAACCCCGCCCGCGTCCCCCCACCCCCCGGAGGGCCTACGCTTGAAGGCTGATCGATCCCCCAGGCAGGAGAGAAATGGCCGTCAATCTGGTCAATGTCGAGAACGTCAGCAAGGTGTACGGCACCCGTGCACTCCTCGACGGCGTGTCCCTCGGCGTCTCCGAGGGGGACCGCATCGGTGTCGTCGGGCGCAACGGCGACGGCAAGACGACCATGATCCGGATGCTGGCCCGGCTGGAGGAGCCCGACACCGGCCGGGTCACCCACTCCGGCGGACTGCGGCTCGGGGTGCTCACCCAGCACGACTCCCTCGACCCCGCCGCCACCGTCCGGCACGAGGTCATCGGCGACCTGGCCGACCACGAGTGGGCGGGCAACGCCAAGGTCCGGGACGTGCTCACCGGCCTGTTCGGCGGGCTGGACATGCCGGGCTTCCCGCAGGGGCTCGACACCGTCATCGGGCCGCTCTCCGGCGGCGAGCGGCGCCGGATCGCGCTGGCCAAGCTGCTCATCGAGGAACAGGACCTGATCGTCCTCGACGAGCCCACCAACCACCTCGACGTCGAGGGCATCGCCTGGCTCGCCCGGCACCTGCGCGAGCGGCGCTCCGCGCTCGTGTGCGTCACCCACGACCGGTGGTTCCTGGACCAGGTCTGCACCCGCATGTGGGACGTGCAGAAGGGCGACGTCTACGAGTACGAGGGCGGCTACTCCGACTACGTCTTCGCCCGCGCCGAGCGCGAGCGCATCGCCGCCACCGAGGAGACCAAGCGGCAGAACCTGGTCCGCAAGGAGCTGGCCTGGCTGCGGCGCGGCGCGCCCGCCCGCACCTCCAAGCCCCGCTTCCGCGTCGAGGCCGCCAACGAGCTGATCGCCGACGTGCCGCCGCCCCGGGACAGCAGCGAGCTGATGAAGTTCGCCTCCTCCCGGCTCGGCAAGACCGTCTTCGACCTGGAGGACATCACCGTCCAGGCCGGCCCCAAGGTGCTGCTCAAGCACGTCACCTGGCAGCTCGGCCCCGGCGACCGCATCGGCCTGGTCGGCGTCAACGGCGCCGGCAAGACCTCGCTGCTGCGGGCCATGGCGGAGGCCGCCCGCAGCGACGGCGAGCAGCAGCCGGCGGGCGGCCGGGTGCGGGTCGGCCGGACCGTCAAGCTGGCGTACCTGTCGCAGGAGGTCGCCGAACTCGACCCCAGCTGGCGGGTGCTGGAGGCCGTGCAGCGCGTCCGTGAGCGCGTCGACCTCGGCAAGGGGCGCGAGATGACCGCGGGGCAGCTGTGCGAGACGTTCGGCTTCGGCAAGGAGAAGCAGTGGACGCCCGTCGGGGACCTGTCCGGCGGTGAGCGGCGGCGGCTGCAACTGCTGCGGCTGCTCATGGACGAGCCCAACGTCCTCTTCCTCGACGAGCCCACCAACGACCTCGACATCGAGACCCTGACCCAACTGGAGGACGTCCTCGACGGCTGGCCCGGCTCGATGATCGTCATCTCCCACGACCGGTTCTTCATCGAACGCACCACCGACCGGGTCTTCGCCCTGCTCGGCGACGGCGCGCTGCGCATGCTGCCGCGCGGCATCGACGAGTACCTGGAGCGGCGCCGGCGCATGGAGGAGGCCGCCGCGTCGAGCGCCCCGGCCGTCGCGGCCAAGCCCGCCGCCGCCGTGCCCGAGAAGAGCGCGGCCGACGTGCGCGCCGCCAAGAAGGAGCTCCAGAAGATCGAGCGGCAGCTGGACAAGGTCTCCGAGAAGGAGACCAGGCTGCACGCGCAGATCGCGGAGAACGCCACGGACTTCGCGAAGGTGGCCGGACTGGACGCCGAGCTGCGCGAGCTGGCGGGGCAGCGCGACGAGCTGGAGATGCGCTGGCTGGAACTGGCCGAGGACGCCTGACCGCCTGCGTGCGGGGGGCGCGGGTGGTGTAAAGGGCGCGTGCTGTGCTTTCTGGGGGGAGGCCCCCCAGACCCCCCTGCGTAACAGAGGCATCACGGGCCGGTCCGCCCTTGGGAACAGGGGCGGACGCGGCCCGGTGGGCGGTTGGCCGCGGGTGATAGAAAGGCCGTCCGAGGACTGTCCCAGGGCGGTCCGAGGCATGTGGAACGAATGCCTACGACGACTCCGGGGCCAGCGCGTGACCCGGGGCGTGGCTAAAAATCAGTGAGTAATAAGGGGGAACGCGCTGATGAGCCAGCCGCCGAATCAGCCGCCGCAGCCGGGTGGCTTCGGAGCACCGCAGGACCCACCGCCGGGAGGTTTCGGGGCGCCGACCCCACCGCCCCCGCAGGGGCCGCCGCCCGGTCCGCCGCCGCAGCAGCAGCCGGGCTACGGCTATCCGCAGCAGCCCGGTCAGCCCGCCCAGCCCGGGCCCTACGGTCAGCAGCCCGGACCGTACAACTCCGGTCCGTACGCCCAGCCGCAGCAGCCGGGGCCGTACGGACAGCAGCCCGGCTACGGCTACCCACAGCAGCAGTACCCCGGCTTCCCCGGCGCCCCCGGCACGCCGCCGCCCGGCGGTCCCGGCTCGCGCAACCCCTTCAAGGGCAAGCCCGCCCTCGCCATCGGCGCCGCGGCCCTGGCCCTGCTCGTCATCGGCGGCAGCGTGTGGGCCGTCACCTCCGGCGGCGGTGACGACGAGAAGGGCAAGAAGCCCGTCGTCGCCAAGACCGACGACCCCAAGCCCTCCGGCTCCAAGGGCGGCGCCCCGGTCAACCCCGGGGACGGCAGCGGCGACGGCGGCGAGGACCCCGAGGACCTCAACGAGGGCCGCCAGGCCGGCGAGTCCAAGGTGCTCTGGTACAAGGAGGCGCCCGACGCCCCCGGTTCCGGCGCCGACGCCGACGGCATGTGGATCACCGGCAAGGCCGCGGTGAAGGCGGCGTACAAGCAGGTCTTCGCCTACAACGTCGGCGACGGGAAGCCCGCCTGGGACCCGATCGCCTTCCCGGAGAAGATCTGCTCGGTCACTCCGGAGAAGACCGCCGACGACAAGATCGTCGTCGCCTACATGAGCGGCTCCAGCGACCGCGCCAAGTGCAACAAGCTCCAGGAGATCGACCTCGCCACCGGCCAGAAGGGCTGGTCCGAGGAGGTCGCCGACGGTGACCTGTTCGACTCCACGCTCTCCGTCGAACTCTCGCTCAGCGGCGACATCCTGATGGTCGGCCGCTCCCAGTCCGGCACCGCCTACGACGTCCGCAGCGGCAAGAAGCTGTACGAGAAGAAGAAGTACGGCGACGCCTGCTTCCCGGCCGGGTTCGCGGGCAGCGCGAAGAAGCTGGTCCAGGTCGCCTCCTGCGGCGCCGGCGGCAACAACGCGCACGACGAGCTCCAGGGCCTCGACCCGAAGACCGGCAAGGTCCTGTGGACCTACAAGTACGAGAAGGACTGGCGGATCGCCCGCGCCTACTCCGTCGACCCGCTGGTCGTCTACGCCACCAACGAGGACAAGAAGGTCTGGAACATCTCCAGCTTCACCTCCGCCGGCAAGGTCCAGGAACAGGTCGGCGTCGACGAGGACTTCGCCCCCGAGTGCGGCTGGGCCATCCTCGAACGCGACCTCCAGGGCTGCTCGGGCGTGGCGGTCGCCGGGGGCACGCTCTACCTGCCGACCGAGGCGACCAGCGGCGCCAACGAGATCGTCGCGATCAACCTCGCCACCGGCAAGGAGAAGTGGCGCACCAAGTCCCCGGCGGACGAGTCGATGATGCCGATGAAGGTCGAGGGCGACCAGCTCATCGCGTACGTCCAGCCGTCCTACGACGCGGGCGGGCAGGTCGTGTCCATCCCGACCGGCGGCAGCAGCCACCAGCCGGCCAAGCTGTTGCAGAACCCGCAGGGCGTCGCGGACATCGAGAACGGCTTCTACTCCAAGGACATCGACTGGGTCGACGGGCGGTTCTTCATCTCCAGCACCCGGCTGACCGGGAACGACGAGTCGAAGGAGAAGTTGATGCTCGCCTACGGCAAGTGACCTCTTCCTCTTCTGCGGCCGTGGTTCCGCGGGCCGTTGCGTCTCCGTCCCCGTCCCCGTCTCCGTCCTCTCCGCTTTCCGAGGTGCTCACGTCATGACCCAGCCGCCGCCCCCGCCGCCCAACCAGCCCCCGCAGGGGGGCGGGTTCGGGCCGCCGCAGAACCAGCCGCCGCAGCAGCCGGGTTACGGCTATCCGCAGACGCCGCCGCAGACGCCGCCCCAGGCGCCAGCGGCTCCGCCCGCGCCGCCGGCGGGGCCGCCGCCGCAGCAGCCGGGGTACGGGTATCCGCAGACTCCGCCGCCGCCCCAGCCGCAGCCCGGGTACGGCTACCCGGGTCAGCCCGGTCAGCCCGGGCCGTACGGGCAGCCGACGCCGCCCTACGGGCAGCCCGGTCAGCCCGGCCAGCCCGGTTACGGGTACCAGCCCCCGGCCACCATGCCCATGCAGCCGCAGGCCGCGGGGGCGGGCGGTGGGCGGAAGATCAACGCGCAGGTCGCGATCATCGTGTCCGCCGTCGTCGCGATCGCGCTGATCATCGGCGGCGGGGTCTGGTACGCCGGTTCCTCCGACGACGGAGGCAAGGACGACACCGCCAGCTCCAGCGGGGGTACGGGCGGCGAGGGTGGTACGGACCAGAAGGGCGGCGACGGCGGCAAGTCCTCCGGCGCCCAGGAGAAGGCGCCCGCCGACCCGGCCGCCAAGGTGCTCTTCCAGGTCCCGATGCCCGCGGTGAGCAAGGAGGACGACAGCGTCGTCGTTTCCGGCTCGTGGCTCACCGACACGGTGTACGCCAAGAGCGGCATCGCCGAGGTCAACGGGTACGACCCCGCCAAGGGCAGCAAGAAGTGGACGATCAAGCTGGAAGGCCCGGTGTGCGCCGTCACCCGGCACGTCACCGACGACGACAAGACGGTGATCGTCCACCAGCCCGCCATGCCGACCAAGGCCGAGCCCTCGCACGGCTGCACCCAGGTCGCGGTCCTCGACCTCGACGCCGGGAAGAAGGTGTGGACGAAGACCGCCGGTGACGAACCGATCTCCTTCGACAACGTCACGATCAGCGGTGGCACCGTCGCCGCGGGCAGCACCGACGGCGGCGTCGCCTTCGACCTCGCCAAGGGCGACATCCTGTGGTCCCCGAAGACCACCGACACCTGCTACGACGCGGGCTACGGCGGCGGCGAGAAGCTGGTCGCGGTGCGCAAGTGCGGCTCGTACGACGCCCGGCAGCTGAACATCCAGACCATCGACCCGAAGAGCGGGAAGGTGCTCTCCGAGTACAAGATGGCCAAGGGCATCGAGTACGCGGGCGTCGTGTCGACGGAGCCGCTGGTCGTGGCCGCCGACGTCGGTGACTCCGCCGGTGACGGCAGCGGCATCTCGGACTTCTTCTCCATCGACAACAAGACCGGCAAGCTGCTCACCCGCATCTCGGCGCCCGGCGACCAGTTCGCGGCCCGCTGCGACAGCATCACCAAGACCGAGAGCTGCAACGGGCTCGCGGCCGGCAACGGCAAGCTCTACATCGCGACCGAGGAGCACGAGGGCAGCGGCGAGTCCTACAGCCGGGCCAACGAGGTCGTCGCCTTCGACCTGGCCACCGGCAAGCAGACCGGCCAGCGCGCGGACTCCGGCGACGACTACACGATCACCCCGCTGCGCATGGACGGCGGCAACGTGATCGCCTACAAGCGCCCGCCGTACGACAAGGGCGGCCAGGTCGTGAGCATCGACGGCGCGACGTTCAAGCAGACGACGCTGCTGGAGAACCCGGCGACGGAGGCGGTGCGGGACGTGGAGTCCAGCATGTCGCCGGACTACTCCGAGCTGCTCTACTCGCAGGGGCACCTGTACATGTCGCAGGTGTACGCGAGCGAGCCGAGCAGCGCGGGCGAGAAGGAGTACCTGGCGATCGGGTTCGGCACCAGCGGCTGAACCGGTCCGGCCCGGTCCCGGTCCCGGCCCCGTCTCTGCTTGCGCAGGGGCGGGGCCGGGCTTTTGTGGGGTGGTTGTCGCCGGTAGGGGCAGCGCCCGGGCGGGCTAGCGTGTAGCTTCCGGGGCATGCCGGGGGCATGGGTGCCGGGGACTGGGTGACTGGGGGGTTGCTCCATGGGAGTACGGCTCATGGTGGTCGACGATCACCGATTGCACGCCGAGGCGCTGGCCTCGGCGCTGAAGCTGCGGGGGCACCGGGTGCTGGCCGCGGCGGCACCGGCCGCGGGGGCGGCGGAGCTGGTGATCAGCCGGGCGCCGGAGGTGTGCCTGCTGGGGACGGCGACACCGGCGGAGCCGGGGATCTTCGACCCGGTGGTGCGGATCAAGCGGGAGCGTCCGCAGGTGGCGATGCTGGTGCTGGGGCCGGTGCCGAGCCCCCGCGGCATCGCGGCGGCGTTCGCGTCGGGGGCGTCGGGGTACGTGCGGCACGACGAGCGCATAGAGGGCGTCGAGCGGGCGATCATGAAGGCGCGGGCGGGGGATGCGGCGGTGGCGCCCGCGTTGTTGCAGGGGGCCTTCGGTGAGCTGCTGAACCCGGCCGCGCAGCCCGACGACGAGGGGCAGCGGCTGTTGCAGATGCTCACGCCTCGGGAGGTGGAGGTGCTGGTGCGGGTCGCGGACGGCGAGGACACGCGGCTGATCGCGGCGGGGATGGGGATCGCGCCGTCTACGGCGCGTACGCATGTGCAGCGGGTGCTGATGAAGCTGGGCGTGGGGTCGCGGCTGGAGGCGGCGGCGCTGGCGGCGCGGACGGGGTTGCTGGACCGGGCGGGGGCCTCCGGCGGTTGAGCGGCTTCGGCTGCGGCTTCGGTGGGGGTGCGCGTTGCGCGGTGCGTCCGGTGGTGGGTCGGGGCCGCGCCGGGGGGTGTCCGTCCTCGGAACGGCGCGGAATCGGTCGGCCACAGAACTCACCGGCGCGGACGCGCCAACCGCTGCGGGCGGACACCCCCCGACACGACCCCTTCTCGCCGTACGCGGCTTTCCCGCCGCGTGCGCGTAGCTGCGGGCAGTCGTGCCGCTGGGGCGGCACGGGTGGGCGCGGCGGCACCCGGCCCGCGTCCCCCACCCCGCGCCCGCACTCGCGCCGGGCGGCCGGGTGACGCCGGACCACTGCCCGGCGTCACAAGGCGACCGTCACTTCTTGCCGGCCTCCTCCTCCAGCGGCGGCGTCGGCGGAGCCGTCGGCCTCAGCTTCAGCCAGGCCAGGAAGAACACCCCCAGGACCAGCATCCCCACCCCGGTCCACAGATTGATGTTCACCCCCTGCGCCTTGTCGATGTCCTCGTCGGACGCCGCGATCCCCGCGATCGTCACGATGACGCCGTAGATCACGAACAGCCCGCCGATGATCCGCCGGATGTCGAACAGCCGCGCGGCGGTGACGGACTTGGTCTCCAGCTCGGAGACCTCGTCCTGGACGTTCTTGTCGGAGTAGGAATCAGACATGCTCTCTCAATCCTCCCGCGATCAGAACGAGAACGGGATGTAGCAGGCGGCGGCCAGGACGACCGCCCCCCAGCCCAGCAGCGCCGGCTTGCGGTACCACGCGTCGTCGCCCTTGGCGGGCGCCTCCGTCATGCCGGGGGAGGTGGTGCCGTAGACCAGGCCCTGGAGGTCGGCGGTGGGCTTCGGTGCGGTGAACAGGGACACGGCCACCATGACCACCGCACCGGCGACGAAGCCCGCGATCGCGGAGACGAAGTTGGCGCCCTGGTCGGAGGGGATGTCGATGATGCCCTGCTTGTAGATGACGAAGTAGTTCACCATCGCGGCCGTGGTGCCCGCGACCAGGCCCCAGAAGCCGGACTTCATGGACGCCCGCTTCCAGAACATGCCGATGATGAAGACCACGAACATCGGCACGTTGAAGAAGGAGAAGAGCGTCTGGAGGTAGCTCATGATGTTGGAGAAGGACGAGGCCAGGAACGCCGTGCCGATGGAGGCCAGGACGCCGATCACCGTGATCAGGCGGCCGAAGCGGACGTAGTAGCCGTCCTCGCGGTCCTTCACCACGTACTTCTGCCAGATGTCGGTGGTGAAGACGGTGTTGAAGGAGGAGATGTTGGCCGCCATGCCCGCCATGAAGGCGGCCAGCAGGCCGGTCACCGCGATGCCCAGCACACCGTTGGGCAGCAGTTGCTGCATCAGGTACGGGATCGCGTCGTTGTACTGGAGGTCCGAGCCGGGGGTGCCGATCTTCGGGACCAGGACCGCGGCGACCAGGCCCGGGATCATGACGACGAAGACGATGAAGATCTTCGGGAACGCGGCGATCAGCGGGGTGCGCTGGGCCGCCGAGAGGTTCTTCGCGGACAGGGCGCGCTGGACCTCGGCGAAGTTCGTCGTCCAGTAGCCGAAGGAGAGGACGAAGCCGAGGCCCAGGACGATGGTCAGCCAGTTGGCGCCCAGCGGGTTGTCGCTGCCGATGCCCGTGCCGCCCCACGCCGTCATGAAGTCGGAGCCGTGGGACTTGGAGAGGGAGTCGGACAGGCCGTCCCAGCCGCCGACCTTCTTCAGGCCCAGGACGGTGATCGGGATGAGGCCGGCCAGGATCACGAAGAACTGGAGCACCTCGTTGTAGATGGCCGAGGAGAGGCCGCCCAGGGTGATGTACGCCAGGACGAAGAAGCCGGCCACCACGATGGCCACCCACTCCGGCCAGCCGAGCAGGGCCTCGACGACGATCGCGAGGGCGTAGAGGTTCACGCCGGCGATCAGGATGGCCGCCACGGCGAACAGGGCCGAGCTGAGGAGGTGGGAGGCCTTGTCGAAGCGGAGCAGGAGGAACTCCGGGACCGAGCGGACCTTCGAGCCGTAGTAGAACGGCATCATCACCAGGCCGAGGAAGACCATCGCCGGGATGGCGCCGATCCAGTACCAGTGGGTCGTGTAGACGCCGTACTGGGCGCTGTTGGCGGCCATGCCGAGGATCTCGGTGGCGCCCAGGTTGGCCGCGACGAAGGCGAGGCCGGTGACCCAGGCGGGCAGGGAACGGCCGGACAGGAAGAAGTCCAGGCTGGTCTTGACCGAGCGGCGGGCGGCGAAGCCGATGCCCAGGACGACCACGAAGTAGATCCCGAGGATCGTGTAGTCGAGCCAGTTGGTGGGGAGTCGAAGCTCTGCGGCTAGGTAAGTGGAGCTTGTGGGGGTTTGCATTGAGCACTCGCTTCGTTCGCGAACTGATCCGGAGCGGAACCTACGCCTCCGCGTTCAGTAATTGAACACTTCTGGTGATGAACTTTGTTTGATTGTGATGTGCCACCGAGGTTGGTGGGTTGTGATGTGTTATGTTTGATTGTGTTGGATGACTGGTGACTGTCATGGGTGGGCGCAGAGGAGTGCGGCAGTGAAGAAGACCTCGACCCGGCTGGCCGACGGCCGTGAGCTGGTCTACTACGACCTGCGCGACGACACCGTGCGCGATGCCGTGGACCGCCGTCCGCTGGAGCGGACCGTCACCACCTCCGAGGTGCGCCGCGATCCGCTGCTCGGTGACTCGGTCGCCGTCGCCTCGCACCGCCAGGGGCGCACCTACCACCCGCCGGCCGACCAGTGCCCGCTGTGCCCCTCGGACGGGGAGCGGCTGAGCGAGATCCCGGACTCGTCGTACGACGTGGTGGTCTTCGAGAATCGGTTTCCCTCGCTGGTCGGCGACTCCGGGCGCTGCGAGGTCGTCTGCTTCACCTCCGACCACGACGCCTCCTTCGCCGACCTGAGCGAGGAGCAGGCCCGGCTCGTGCTCGACGCCTGGACGGACCGCACCTCAGAGCTGTCCCATCTGCCCTCCGTCGACCAGGTGTTCTGCTTCGAGAACCGGGGCGCCGAGATCGGGGTGACGCTGGGTCACCCGCACGGGCAGATCTACGCCTACCCGTTCACCACCCCCCGCACCGCCCTGATGCTCCGTTCACTCGCCGCCCACAAGGACGCGACGGGCGGGGGGAACCTGTTCGACGCCGTGCTGGAGGAGGAGCTGGCCGGTGAGCGGGTCGTCCTGGAGGGTGAACACTGGGCCGCCTTCGTGCCGTACGCGGCGCACTGGCCGTACGAGGTGCATCTGTATCCGAAGCGGCGGGTGCCCGATCTGCTGGGGCTCGACGAGGCGGCGCGCACAGAATTCCCCAAGGTCTATCTGGAACTGTTGAGGCGCTTCGACCGGATCTTCGGCGAGACGGAGCCGCCGACGCCGTACATCGCGGCCTGGCACCAGGCGCCGTTCGGGCAGCTGGACGAGTTCGAGGGCGTGACGCGGGACGACTTCGCGCTGCACCTGGAGCTTTTCACCATTCGCCGTACGTCCGGCAAGCTGAAGTTCCTCGCGGGCTCCGAGTCCGGCATGAACGTCTTCATCAACGACGTGCCCCCGGAGCGCGCGGCCGAGCGACTGCGAGAGGTAGCCAGTTCATGAGCGGGAAGTACCTGGTGACAGGTGGTGCCGGATACGTCGGCAGCGTCGTCGCCCAGCATCTGGTGGAGGCCGGGCACGAGGTCGTCGTGCTCGACAATCTGTCGACCGGCTTCCGCGAGGGTGTGCCGGCCGGTGCCTCGTTCATCGAGGGTGACATCCGCGACGCCGCCAAGTGGCTGGACGGCTCCTTCGACGGCGTGCTGCACTTCGCCGCCTTCTCCCAGGTCGGCGAGTCGGTCGTGAAGCCCGAGAAGTACTGGGACAACAACGTCGGTGGCAGCATGGCGCTGCTGGAGGCCATGCGGGGCGCGGGCGTGCGGCGGCTCGTCTTCTCCTCCACGGCCGCCACCTACGGCGAGCCCGAGCAGGTCCCGATCGTCGAGTCCGCGCCGACGAAGCCCACGAACCCCTACGGTGCCTCGAAGCTGGCCGTCGACCACATGATCACCGGTGAGGCGGCCGCCCACGGACTGGGCGCGGTCTCGCTGCGGTACTTCAACGTCGCGGGCGCCTACGGGGAGTACGGTGAGCGCCACGACCCCGAGTCGCATCTGATTCCGCTGGTGCTCCAGGTGGCGCAGGGCAGGCGGGAGGCCATCTCCGTCTTCGGCGACGACTATCCGACGCCGGACGGCACCTGTGTGCGCGACTACATCCACGTCGCCGACCTGGCCGAGGCCCATCTGCTGGCCGTGGCGGCCGCCACCCCGGGCGAGCACCTCATCTGCAACCTGGGCAACGGCAACGGCTTCTCCGTCCGCGAGGTCGTCGAGACCGTGCGGCGGGTGACGGGCCACCCCATTCCCGAGGTGGTGGCCCCGCGCCGGGGCGGCGACCCGGCGGTCCTGGTGGCCTCCGCGGACACCGCCCGGGAGAAACTGGGCTGGAACCCGTCCCGCGCGGACCTCGCGGGGATCGTGTCGGACGCGTGGGAGTTCGCGCAGCGGCGCGCGGGCTAGTACTTACCGCAGTTACCGGAAGGGCGAGGGGTCAGGGCATGGGCGAGGCTGTCGCGGAGACCGTCGGCGAGCGGTTCCGGGAGCTGTACGGGGCGGACCCTGAGGGCGTGTGGGCGGCGCCGGGCCGGGTGAACCTCATCGGCGAGCACACCGACTACAACGACGGCTTCGTGATGCCGTTCGCCCTGCCGCACCAGGCCGTCGCCGCCGTCTCCCGGCGCGACGACGGCGTCCTGCGCCTGCACTCGGCCGACATCGACGCCGGGCCGGTCGAGCTGCGCGTCGCCGATCTGGCCCCCGGTTCGGACAAGTCCTGGACCGCCTACCCGTCGGGCGTCGTCTGGGCGCTGCGCGAGGCGGGCCACGAGCTGACCGGCGCCGACGTCCACCTGGCCTCGACGGTCCCGTCGGGCGCGGGACTCTCGTCCTCGGCCGCCCTGGAGGTCGTCGTCGCCCTCGCGCTGAACGACCTGTACTCCCTCGGCCTGCGCGGCTGGCAGCTGGCCCGGCTGTGCCAGCGCGCGGAGAACGTCTACGTCGGCGCCCCGGTCGGCATCATGGACCAGACGGCCGCCGCCTGCTGCGAGGCGGGCCACGCCCTCTTCCTGGACACCCGCGACCTGTCCCAGCGCCAGATCCCCTTCGACCTCGCCGCCGAGGGGATGCGCCTGCTGGTCGTCGACACCCGGGTCAAGCACTCCCACAGCGAGGGCGAGTACGGCAAGCGCCGGGCCGGCTGCGAGAAGGGCGCCGCGCTGCTCGGCGTCGACGCGCTGCGCGACGTGCCCTACGCCGACCTGGACGTGGCGCTGGAGCGGCTGGGCGACGAGGAGGAGGTGCGCCGCCTGGTCCGGCACGTGGTGACCGAGGACGAGCGGGTCGAGCGGGTGGTGTCGCTGCTGGAGTCCGGCGACACCCGGGCCATCGGCCCCGTCCTCGTCGAGGGACACGCCTCGCTGCGCGACGACTTCCGCATCTCCTGCCCCGAGCTGGACCTGGTCGTCGACACGGCCCTGGCCGCCGGCGCCCTCGGCGCCCGGATGACCGGCGGCGGCTTCGGCGGCTCGGCCATCGTCCTGGTGGAGGCCGCCGACGTGGACGCCGTCACCGAGGCGGTCGAGGACGCCTTCGCGGCGGCGTCCTTCACGACCCCGCGGGTCTTCGAGGCGGTGCCCTCGGCGGGGGCGCGGCGCCTGCTCTGAGCCGGTCAGCCGAGCCGCTTCACCAGCGTGTACTCCGTGATCCCCGGCGGGTAGTCGGGGATCACGCACACCACGTCGTAGCCGCGCTTGGTGTAGAAGCCGGGGGCCTGGAAGTCCCAGGTCTCCACGCGGGCGGCGGTGCAACCGCGTTCGGTGCGGGCGGTGCGTTCCGCCTCGTCGAGGAGGGCGGAGCCGAGGCCCGCGCCCCGGTGGCCGCCGTCCACCCACAGGTAGGTCACGTGCAGCCAGGTCGCCCAGGTGTGGCCGACCAGGCCGCCCGCCAGGCCACCGGCCCGGTCCAGGACCCAGACGTGCAGCGGGAATTCGCGTTCGTGAGGGGTCCCGCGCAGGGAACGCAGGACGGAAGAGGCCGCTGTGTTCGTCTCCCGCAGGCGGGTGCGCAGCAGATCGCGCCGTTCCTTGTCGACTTCTGTCACAAGACGAAACATGCGGCTCACCATAAACGTGCCACGGAGTCAGTTCTGCAAATAGCCTTCCGCTCCCGGCGCCCGTCCGTACTCTGATGAGCAGCACCGGTGGGGGCCGGTGCCGTTCAGGGGGCGAGACAGCCGGGTACGGCGCCCGGGGCGGGGACAGCGGTTGCCGCACGGCGGCGGTCGTGCGGCTGCGGCGGCCCGTCCCGGAGTACCGAGCACAACAGCACAGCTGGATGCGGGGCCCCGGACGTCGTACCCGTGCCGGTGCCGTCGTCCGAGGACGGACAGACGATGGGTATCCCCTGCTCCTCGCGGAGCTCGGGGGAGGGGGTTTCGTGGTGCGTATCCGAGTCCTGGTCGTCGACGACCATCGCATCTTCGCCGAGTCGCTCGCGGCCGCCCTGGCCGCCGAGCCCGACGTCGACGTCTCCGCGGCCGGCAGCGGTCCGGCCGCACTCCGCTGCCTGGAGCGGGCCGCCTCCGAGGGGCGGCGGTTCGACGTGCTGCTGGTCGACGCCGACCTGGGCGGCCATGTGCCCGGCGCCCGGCCCGCCGTACCCGTCCGGGACGGCAACGAGGACGGGCTGGTGGACGGGATCTCGCTGGTCGCCGGGGTGCGGTCGGGGCAGCCGGGCGTACGGATCGTCGTCCTCGCCGAGAAGGACGACCCCCGGCGGGCCGCCCTCGCCCTGGGGGCCGGGGCCTGCGGGTGGGTGGCCAAGGACTGCTCCCTGTCCCGGCTGCTCAGCGTCATCCGGGGCGTCCTGCGCGACGAGACGCACCTGCCGCCCGCCCTGCTCACCGGCGTCCTGCGCGAGCTGACCGCGGCCCGCAAGCACCGCACCGAGAGCGAGCTGCTGGTGGAGTCGCTGACCCCGCGCGAGCGCGAGGTGCTGCGCTGCATGGTCGCCGGGCTCGGCCGCAAGGCGGTCGCCGAGCGGCTGTACCTGTCCCCGCACACGGTGCGCACCCACATGCAGAACGTCCTGGGCAAGCTGGGCGTCCACTCCACCCTGGCCGCCGTGGCGCTGGCGCGCAGGGCCGGGGTGGGACCGGTGGACCTGGACGGGTCCTCAGCCGGGGATGTTGTCGAACGGGGCGGTCAGCTGGCGTAGCAGGGCCGCCAGTTCGCTGCGCTGGGCGCGGGACAGCTCGCCCAGGATCGCCCGCTCCTGGGCCAGCAGGCCCGCCAGTGACTGGTCGGCGCGGTCCCGGCCCTCGTCCGTGAGCCGGACCAGGACGCCGCGCCGGTCGCTGGGGTCGGGCAGGCGCTCCACCAGGCCCTTCTTCGCGAGCCGGTCGATCCGGTTGGTCATCGTGCCCGACGTGACCAGGGTCTGGGTGAGGAGCTGTCCCGGGGAGAGCTGGTACGGGGTGCCCGCGCGGCGCAGCGCCGTCAGCACGTCGAACTCCCACGGCTCCAGCTGGTGTTCGGAGAAGGCCAGCCGGCGGGCGCGGTCCAGGTGCCGGGCCAGCCTGCTGACGCGGCTCAGCACCTCGAGCGGTTCCACGTCGAGGTCCGGGCGCTCCCGGCGCCACGCTGCGACCAGCCGATCGACCTCGTCCTCCATGACGATCAGTGTAGTGGTTGTGTCGATGTGAAGTCTCTTGAGGCCAACTGTCTTGACGTCGAGATACTTTGGGGTGACGCTGGGTACCCGTCCCGCACGGACACCCTCTGGAGGCTCCATGCCCGCCACCGCCCCCACCTGGGACCCCGCCCAGTACCTGCGCCACGCCGGCCACCGCGCCCGCCCCTTCACCGACCTCCTCGCCCGGATCCCGGACCTCCCCGCGGACGCGCCCCGCATCGCCGACCTCGGCTGCGGCCCCGGCAACGCCACCGTCCTGCTCGCCGACCGCTGGCCCACCGCCCGCGTCACCGGCTACGACAACTCGCCCCCGATGCTCGAACGGGCCCGGCAGTACGCCGGCCCCACCCCCGGCGGCGGCCACCTCGACTTCGCCCCCGCCGACGCCCGCACCTGGACCCCCGACGAGCCGTTCGACCTCCTCGTCAGCAACGCCACCCTCCAGTGGGTCCCCGGCCACGCCGACCGCTTCCCCGACTGGATCAACCGCCTCGCCCCCGGCGGCACCCTCGCCCTCCAGGTCCCCGGCAACTTCGACGCCCCCAGCCACCGCCTGATGCGCGAGCTGGCCGACTCCCGGCGCTGGCGGGACCGCCTCACCGGCGTCCTGCGCCACGACGACGCAGTCCTCACCCCCGAGGGCTACCTGGCCCGCCTGACCGCCGCGGGCTGCACCGCCGACGTGTGGGAGACGACGTACGTCCACCTGCTGCCCGGCGAGGACGCCGTCCTCGACTGGGTGAAGGGGACGGGACTGCGGCCCGTACTGGACGCCCTCGGCGACGATCCGGCAGCCCGGGACGCGTTCGTCGAGGAGTACCGGGCGGTCCTGCGCGCCGCCTACCCCGCCGAGGCGCACGGCACCCCGTTCCCCTTCCGCCGGGTCTTCGCCGTCGCCCGGAAGCCCGTGGGGACGGATGGGGCGGGGGAGGCGGTCCGGTGATCACCGGTCTCGACCACGTGCAGCTCGCCGCGCCGCCCGGCGCCGAGGAGCCGCTGCGCGCCTTCTACGCCGGAGTGCTCGGCATGACCGAGATCCCCAAGCCGCCCGTGCTCGCCGCCCGCGGCGGCTGCTGGTTCGCGGCCGGCCCCGTCCAGCTCCACCTGGGCGTCGAGACGAGCGGCTTCCGGCCCGCCCGCAAGGCCCACCCCGGGCTGCGGGTCACCGGGATCGACGCGTACGCCGCCCGCCTGGAGGCCCACGGCACGCCCGTCACCTGGGACGACGCCCTGCCCGGCCACCGGCGCTTCCACTGCGCCGACCCGGTCGGCAACCGCCTGGAGTTCCTGGAGCCGGACGCACCCGCCTGACAGGGACCACCCGGCCGGGCTCACACCACGCCGTCCGCGGCGAGCGCGTCGAGGTCCTCCTCCGACAGGCCGAGGCCGCCGAGTACGGCGCGGGTGTGCTCGCCCAGCGCCGGGACCGCCTCCATGCGCGGCGCCTGACCGGTCGGTCCCGGCGGCGCCATCGCCGGTACGGGACCGGCCGGGGTGGACACCTCGTGCAGGCGCCCGCGCGCGGCCAGCTGCGGGTGGTCCCACACCTCGGCGAGCGTGTTCACCCGGGCGTTGGCCACCGGCACCGCGTCGAGCAGCGCGATCGCCTCGGTACTGGTCAGCTCCGCGAACCGGGCCGAGATCACCGCGCCCAGCTCCTCCCGGTGCGCGTCGCGGTCCGCGTTGGTGGCGTAGTGCGGGTGCCCGGCCAGCTCCGGACGGCCCAGGAAGCCCGCGCAGAAACCGTGCCACTCGCGCTCGTTCTGCACCGCCGTCATCACGACCTTCCCGTCGCCCGCCGTGAACGGGCCGTACGGATAGATCGTCGCGTGCGCGGCGCCCGCCCGGGGAGGCGGCGGCGCGCCGTCGAAGGAGTAGTACAGCGGAAAGCCCAGCCACTCCACGGTGGACTCCAGCATCGACACGTCCAGCCGCGCACCCCGTCCGGTACGGCCCCGCTCCAGCAGCGCGGCCAGGATCGAGCTGTACGCGTACATCCCGGCGGCGATGTCCGACACCGGGATGCCCGCCTTGGCCATGCCGTCCGGCGTGCCCGTGACCGACAGCAGCCCCGCCTCGGACTGCACCAGCAGGTCGTACGCCTTGCGGCCCTCGTACGGGCCCGAGGCGCCGTAGCCGGAGATGTCGCACACGATCAGCCCCGGGTGCGCCGCCCGCAGCTCCTCCGCGCCGAGCCCGGCGCGAGCCGCCGCACC
The DNA here is from genome assembly GCF_044765285.1 of Streptomyces sp. NPDC102490. Taxonomy (NCBI): domain Bacteria; kingdom Bacillati; phylum Actinomycetota; class Actinomycetes; order Kitasatosporales; family Streptomycetaceae; genus Streptomyces; species Streptomyces sp. NPDC102490. Next base: position 125,690 of record NZ_JBIWJU010000006.1, on the reverse strand, counting down.
CGGCGCCAGGTTTTGCAGGAACACGTCGGCGTCCGCGATCAGCCGGCGCAGCAGCTCCAGGCCCCGCGGGTCCTTGAAGTCCAGGGTGACGGACTCCTTGTTGCGGTTGACCCACACGAAGTGCGAACTCAGACCCCGCACCCGGGAGTCGTACGCCCGGGCGAAGTCCCCCGTCCCCGGGCGCTCCACCTTGATCACCCGCGCGCCGAGGTCGGCGAGCTGACGGCTGGCGTAGGGAGCGGCGATCGCCTGTTCGAGCGAGACGACGGTGACGCCGCGCAGTGGCTGCATGTGTTCTGCCCTCGGGGACCTGGCTCTTGCGGGACCTGGCTCCTGCGGACCCGGCTCTAGCAAGACCTGGATCTCGCGGACCCGGCTCTTGCGGATCTAGCTCTTGCGGTGACCGATCAGCCGCGGCTTCGGCTCCAGACCGTCCAGGCCGTGCCACGCCAGGTTCACCAGGTGCGCCGCCACCTCCGCCTTCTTCGGACGGCGCACGTCCAGCCACCACTGGCCGGTCAGCGCCACCATGCCCACCAGCGCCTGCGCGTACAGCGGGGCCAGCTTGGCGTCGAAGCCGCGGTTCTTGAACTCGCGGCCCAGGATGTCCTCCACCTGGGTGGCGATGTCCGAGATCAGCGAGGCGAAGGTACCCGTCGACTGCGGGATGGGGGAGTCGCGGACCAGGATGCGGAAGCCGTCCGTGTACTCCTCGATGTAGTCCAGGAGCGCGAAGGCGGCCTGCTCGCACAGCTCACGCGGGTGCCCGGCCGTCAGGGAGCTGGTCACCATGTCGAGCAGCCGCCGCATCTCGCGGTCCACGACCACCGCGTACAACCCCTCCTTGCCGCCGAAGTGCTCGTACACCACCGGCTTGGACACCCCGGCCTTCGCCGCGATCTCCTCCACCGAGGTGCCCTCGAAACCCTTCGTCGCGAAGAGGGTGCGACCGATCTCCAGCAGCTGCTGGCGGCGCTCGGCACCGGTCATCCGGGTGCGACGTGGGCGCCGCGGCTTGTCATTGCTCGGGGTGCTGCTGGAGTCGGTCGCCACGGCGTCCATCATGCCGCCTTCGCCGTCTCCTTCCGGCGGCGGGCGCCGTCCTGGTCCGTGTTGCGGCGCGAATCGATACGCGAGCGTGACGGCCAGCGCACGTCGTAGGCCCACCCGAGGCGCTCGAACCAGCGGATCAGCCGGGCGCTCGAATCGAGCTGCCCGCGCATCACCCCGTGCCGCGCCGAGGTCGGGTCCGCGTGGTGCAGGTTGTGCCAGGACTCACCGCAGGACAGGATCGCCAGCCACCACACGTTGCCCGAGCGGTCCCGGGACTTGAAGGGGCGCTTGCCCACCGCGTGGCAGATCGAGTTGATCGACCAGGTCACGTGGTGCAGCAACGCCACCCGCACGAGTGAACCCCAGAAGAACCCGGTGAACGCGCCCCACCAGGACATCGTGACCAGTCCGCCGATCAGCGCGGGCAGCGCCAGGGACACCACGGTCCACAGGATGAACTGGCGGGAGACCGCCCGCAGCGCCGGGTCCTTGATCAGGTCCGGCGCGTACTTCTCCTGCGGCGTCTGCTCCTCGTCGAACATCCAGGCGATGTGGGCCCACCACAGGCCCTTGATCAGGGCGGGCACCGTCTCGCCGTACCGCCACGGCGAGTGCGGGTCGCCCTCGTCGTCGGAGAACTTGTGGTGCTTGCGGTGGTCGGCCACCCAGCGGACCAGCGGCCCCTCGACCGCCATCGAGCCCGCGATCGCCAACGCGATCTTCAACGGCCGTTTCGCCTTGAAGGAACCATGGGTGAAGTGCCGGTGGAACCCGATGGTGATGCCGTGGCAGCCCAGGAAGTAGAAGAAGACCAGCAACCCCAGGTCCAGCCAGCTCACCCCCCAGCCCCACGCCAGTGGCACCGCCGCCACCAGCGCGAGGAACGGAAGGGTGATGAACAGCAGCAGCGTGATCTGCTCGATGGACCGCTTCTGCTCACCGCCCAGCGTGGCGGAGGACGCCGCGCCGGAATCGGCCGGCTGCGAAGCGTCTGGGATCACATCGGAACTCGTGGTCATGCGCGTCCCCTGTGGGGTCGAGGATGGGGTCGTGTGGTGTGGCCGGTGCCGGGCTCCGGAACCTGCACGATTTCCTACGGTTCCGTAACCTACGGCGACGTAAGTATGACAGTGCGTGGCCGCACGGCAAGAGCCCCAGAGCCTGCGCGTCCCGGCCGACACCTATCCTGGTGTCGGTCGGACAGCGCGGTCCGCTCTGATTACTTCCCGGACGTCCGGCCCGGTAAGCGGCGCCCGCCGCGCGAGACGGCCGTCCGGGTTCCCTCCCAGACGAGCTTCAACACTGCAAGGAGCCGCACCTGTGAGCAGTGCCGACGACCAGAGCACCACGACGACCAGCAGCGAGCTGCGCGCCGACATCCGCCGGCTGGGTGATCTCCTCGGGGAGACCCTGGTCCGGCAGGAAGGCCCCGAGCTGCTGGAACTCGTCGAGAAGGTACGCCGACTCACCCGCGAGGACGGCGAAGCCGCCGCCGAACTGCTGCGCGGCACCGAACTGGAGACCGCCGCCAAGCTCGTCCGCGCCTTCTCCACCTACTTCCACCTCGCCAACGTCACCGAGCAGGTGCACCGCGGCCGCGAACTGGGCGCCAAGCGCGCCGCCGAGGGCGGACTGCTCGCCCGGACCGCCGACCGCCTGAAGGACGCCGACCCCGAGCACCTGCGCGAGACGGTCCGCAACCTCAACGTGCGGCCCGTCTTCACCGCGCACCCCACCGAGGCCGCCCGCCGCTCCGTCCTCAACAAGCTGCGCCGCATCGCCGCCCTCCTGGACACCCCGGTCAACGAGTCCGACCGGCGCCGCCTGGACACCCGGCTCGCGGAGAACATCGACCTCGTCTGGCAGACCGACGAACTGCGCGTCGTCCGCCCCGAGCCCGCCGACGAGGCCCGCAACGCCATCTACTACCTCGACGAGCTGCACCTGGGCGCCGTCGGCGACGTCCTCGAAGACCTCACCGCCGAACTGGAGCGGGCCGGCGTCAAGCTCCCCGACGACACCCGCCCCCTCACCTTCGGCACCTGGATCGGCGGCGACCGCGACGGCAACCCCAACGTCACCCCCCAGGTGACCTGGGACATCCTCATCCTCCAGCACGAACACGGCATCAACGACGCCCTGGAGATGATCGACGAGCTGCGCGGCTTCCTCTCCAACTCCATCCGCTACGCGGGCGCCACGGAGGAACTGCTCACCTCCCTCCAGGCCGACCTGGAGCGGCTCCCCGAGATCAGCCCCCGCTACAAGCGCCTCAACGCCGAGGAGCCCTACCGGCTCAAGGCCACCTGCATCCGGCAGAAGCTGGAGAACACCAAGCAGCGCCTCGCCAAGGGCACCGCCCACGAAGCGGGCCGCGACTACCTCGGCACCGCTCAGCTCATTGACGACCTGCGCATCGTCCAGACCTCCCTGCGCGAGCACCGCGGCGGCCTCTTCGCCGACGGCCGCCTCGCCCGCACCATCCGCACCCTGGCCGCCTTCGGCCTCCAGCTCGCCACCATGGACGTCCGCGAGCACGCCGACGCCCACCACCACGCCCTCGGCCAGCTCTTCGACCGGCTCGGCGAGGAGTCCTGGCGCTACGCCGACATGCCCCGCGAGTACCGCACCAAGCTCCTCGCGAAGGAACTGCGCTCCCGCCGGCCCCTGGCCCCCAGCCCGGCCCCCGTCGACGCACCCGGTGAGAAGACCCTCGGCGTCTTCCAGACCGTCCGCCGCGCCCTGGAGGTCTTCGGCCCCGAGGTCATCGAGTCCTACATCATCTCCATGTGCCAGGGCGCCGACGACGTCTTCGCCGCGGCGGTGCTGGCCCGCGAGGCCGGACTGATCGACCTGCACGCCGGCTGGGCCAAGATCGGCATCGTGCCGCTCCTGGAGACCACCGACGAGCTCAAGGCCGCCGACACCATCCTCGAAGACCTCCTCGCCGACCCCTCCTACCGGCGCCTGGTCGCCCTGCGCGGCGACGTCCAGGAGGTCATGCTCGGCTACTCCGACTCCTCCAAGTTCGGCGGCATCACCACCAGCCAGTGGGAGATCCACCGCGCCCAGCGCCGCCTGCGCGACGTCGCCCACCGCTACGGCGTACGGCTGCGCCTCTTCCACGGCCGCGGCGGCACCGTCGGCCGCGGCGGCGGCCCCACCCACGACGCCATCCTCGCCCAGCCCTGGGGCACCCTGGAGGGCGAGATCAAGGTCACCGAGCAGGGCGAGGTCATCTCCGACAAGTACCTCATCCCGGCCCTCGCCCGGGAGAACCTGGAACTGACCGTCGCGGCCACCCTCCAGGCCTCCGCCCTGCACACCGCGCCCCGCCAGTCCGACGAGGCCCTCGCCCGCTGGGACGCCGCGATGGACGTCGTCTCCGACGCCGCCCACACCGCCTACCGGCACCTGGTCGAGGACCCCGACCTGCCGACGTACTTCCTGGCCTCCACGCCGGTCGACCAGCTCGCCGACCTGCACCTCGGCTCACGGCCCTCGCGCCGCCCCGGCTCGGGCGTCTCGCTCGACGGACTGCGCGCCATCCCGTGGGTGTTCGGCTGGACCCAGTCCCGGCAGATCGTCCCCGGCTGGTACGGCGTCGGCTCCGGCCTCAAGGCCCTGCGCGAGGCCGGCCTGGACACCGTGCTGGACGAGATGCACCAGCAGTGGCACTTCTTCCGGAACTTCATCTCCAACGTCGAGATGACGCTGGCCAAGACCGACCTGCGCATCGCCCAGCACTACGTCGACACCCTCGTCCCCGACGAGCTCAAGCACGTCTTCGACACCATCAAGGCCGAACACGAACTCACGGTCCGCGAGGTCCTGCGGGTCACCGGCGAGACGGAACTCCTCGACGCCGACCCGGTCCTCAAGCAGACCTTCGCCATCCGCGACGCCTACCTCGACCCCATCTCCTACCTCCAGGTCGCCCTCCTCGGCCGCCAGCGCGAGGCGGCCGCCGCCGGCGAGGAAGTCGACCCGCTGCTCGCCCGGGCCCTGCTGCTCACCGTCAACGGCGTCGCCGCCGGCCTGCGCAACACCGGCTGACGGCAACCCCCGCCTGCGGGCAGTCGCCCCGCCCCCGCCCCGCACGGGAAAACACCGGTGCCCCGAGCTCACCAGAGCCCGGGGCACCGTCACGTCGTACGTCAGAACCTCACACCGCGAAGAACGCCGCCGTCAGCAGCACGACCCCCGCCCCCGCCATCCCCCACGCCGCCCGAGTCCGCCGCAGCCCCCCGGCCACGATCACCGACGCCAGCAACAACGCCCCACCCAACGGCACCCACGCGTACAGCACCCCCGCCGGCCCCGACCGCACCACCTCGTCACCGCCGGGCTTCACCACCACCGCGTACGTCCGCCCCTTCGCCACCGCGACGGAGTCCTCGATGACGACCCGCTCCCGCGCCTGCGACCCCGCCGACACCGGCGCATACGGCCCACTGCACGTCCCCCCGCCGCACCGCGTCACCTCGACCGTGCCCCGCTCCCGGCCCTTGGTCAGCAGCACGTGCTGCGCCGTGCCCCACGACGCCCACACCCCCGCGATCAGGATCAACGCCGTGACCGTACCCATCGCCACGACCCGGCCGAACCCCAGCAGGGCGGAGGACGCGGAGGACACGGAGGCGGCCTGACGGGGACGAGCGGCGGGGGCGGAGGCAGGCATGGCCGGGATCATTGGCCATACCTGCACACCCGGTCAACTCACCCGCGCGGCATCGTCGGACAAGTCAGGAGTTGTACGCGCTCTGCGCCCGCTCCAGACCCTCGATCACCAGAGCCTCCACCGCGTCCGCCGCCCGGTCGACGAAGTAGTCCAGCTCCTTGCGCTCCGTCGACGAGAAGTCCCGCAGCACGAAATCCGCCACCGGCATCCGCCCCGGCGGCCGCCCGATCCCGAACCGCACCCGGTGGTAGTCCGGGCCCAGCGACTTCGTGATCGACTTCAGCCCGTTGTGCCCGTTGTCCCCGCCGCCCAGCTTCAGCCGCAGCACGCCGTAGTCGATGTCCAACTCGTCGTGCACCGCCACGATGTTGCCGACCGGCACCTTGTAGAAGTCCCGCAGCGCCGTCACCGGACCGCCCGACACGTTCATGAACGACATCGGCTTCGCCAGGATCACCCGCCGGTTGGCCGGACCCGGCGGACCGATCCGCCCCTCGACCACCTGCGCCTGCGCCTTGCCGTGCCGCTTGAAGCGCGCACCGATCCGCTCCGCCAGCAGATCCGCCACCATGAAGCCGACGTTGTGCCGGTTCGCGGCGTACTCGGGTCCCGGATTCCCGAGGCCGGCCACCAGCCACGGAGCGCCCGCGTCCGTCGTCACGTCCCTGTCTCCTTCACCACCGGTACCACCCGTAACCACCCGTCCCCACATACGCGTCGGCCGCTGCCCCGCACGGGAACAGCGGCCGACCACACGATGACCGTGCGGGAGGATCAGGCCTCGGCGGCCTCTTCGCCCCCGCCCTCGCCCTCGGCCGGGGCCTCCTCGGCCTGCGCGGCCAGGACCTGGAGCACCACGGTGTCGCCGTCCACGTCCAGCTTCACGCCGGACGGCAGCGCGATGTCCTTGGCGTGGACCGAGGCACCGGCCTCCAGACCCTCCACCGACACGGTGACGTTCTCCGGGATGTGCGTGGCCTCGGCCTCGACCGGCAGCGCGTCCAGGACGTACTCCAGCAGGTAGTTGCCCGGGGCCAGCTCGCCCTCGGCCTGCACCGGGATCTCGACCGACACGGTCTCGCCGCGCTTCACCAGCTGAAGGTCGACGTGCTCCAGGAAGCCCTTGATCGGGTCACGCTGGACCGACTTCGGGATCGCCAGCTCGTTGGTCTTGCCGTCGATGTCCAGCGCGATCAGCACGTTGGACGTACGCAGCGCCAGCAGCAGCTCGTGACCCGGCAGGGTCAGGTGCAGCGGGTCGGAACCGTGACCGTACAGAACACCGGGAACCTTGTTGTCACGGCGGATGCGACGCGCGGCACCCTTGCCGAACTCGGTACGCGTCACGGCGGTGAGCTTGACCTCGGACATGATCACTCCTCGTGGAAATCAGGAACGGACGTGGTCACCCGGCCACGAACGGCCTGCTACGAAGAGCGCGTCGATAACGGAGCGCCACACCCGCACACACGGGTACGGCCTCCCTCGCCGAGCAACTTCAGCAGTCTACTCGGAGAGGGAGGCCGTACCCAAAACGATCAGACAGGCGGGACGCCACCTGCAGAACGGTTACTGCACAACGCTCACTGCTCGTCGAACAGGCTCGTCACCGAACCGTCCTCGAACACCTCACGCACCGCACGCGCGATCGTCGGCGCGATCGACAGCACCGTGATCTTGTCCAGCTCCAGCTCACTCGCCGACGGCAGCGTGTTCGTGAACACGAACTCGCTCACCTTCGAATTCTTCAGCCGGTCCGCCGCCGGACCCGACAGCACACCGTGCGTCGCCGTCACGATCACGTCCTCCGCACCGTGCGCGAACAGCGCGTCCGCCGCGGCGCAGATCGTGCCCCCCGTGTCGATCATGTCGTCGACCAGGACGCAGATGCGCCCCTCCACATCGCCCACGACCTCGTGCACCGTGACCTGGTTCGCCACGTCCTTGTCCCGCCGCTTGTGCACGATCGCCAACGGCGCGCCCAGACGGTCGCACCACCGGTCCGCCACCCGCACCCGGCCCGCGTCCGGAGACACCACCGTCAGCTTCGAACGGTCCACCTTCGCACCCACGTAGTCCGCGAGCAGCGGCAGCGCGAACAAGTGGTCCACCGGGCCGTCGAAGAAGCCCTGGATCTGGTCCGTGTGCAGATCCACGGCCAGAATCCGGTCCGCACCCGCGGTCTTCATCAGATCCGCGATCAGACGCGCCGAAATCGGTTCACGTCCACGGTGCTTCTTGTCCTGCCGCGCGTAACCGTAGAACGGCACGATGACGGTGATGGAGCGGGCCGACGCGCGCTTCAACGCGTCGATCATGATCAGCTGCTCCATGACCCACTTGTTGATCGGAGCCGTGTGGCTCTGGATCAGGAAGCAGTCCGCACCGCGCGCCGACTCCTGATACCGCACATAGATCTCACCATTGGCGAAGTCGAAGGCCTTCGTCGGGACGACCCCGACACCCAACTGCTGGGCGACCTCCTCGGCAAGCTCGGGGTGTGCGCGGCCGGAGAAGAACATCATCTTCTTCTCGCCGGTCGTCTTGATCCCGGTCACAGCACTTTCTCCTCAGAGGTTCGCAGCTGAGCTCATGGGCGCTCTCCCGACTGGCCGCGGGGGCGTCTCAGCTGGTGGGGTGCGGATGTGCACTTATCACGGTACGCCGTGTTCGACGCGCCGGTTTCCGGTCAGTCTTCGCCGCCCGCCTCGCGGGACACCGCCTCGGCCGCCTTCGCCGCCGCGCTCCCCGGACGCTTCCGGGCCACCCAACCCTCGATATTCCGCTGCTGGCCGCGGGCCACGGCCAGCGAACCGGGCGGCACGTCCTTCGTGATCACCGAGCCGGCGGCGGTGTAGGCACCGTCCCCGACCGTGACAGGCGCCACAAACATGTTGTCCGAACCCGTACGGCAGTGCGAGCCGATCGTCGTGTGGTGCTTGTCCTGCCCGTCGTAGTTCACGAACACGCTCGCGGCACCGATGTTGGTGAACTCACCGATCGTCGCGTCACCCATGTAGGAGAGGTGCGGGACCTTCGTCCCCTCACCGATCGACGCGTTCTTCGCCTCGACGAACGTACCGATCTTCGACTTGAGCCCGAGCCGGGTCCCCGGCCGCAGATACGCGTACGGACCGACCGAGGCCTGCGGCCCGACGTGCGCGCCGACGGCGACCGTGTTGTCCACCCGCGCCCCCGCGTCGACCCGGGTGTCCGTCAGCCGGGTGTTCGGCCCGACCTCGCAGCCCTCGGCGAGATGCGTGGCACCGTGCAGCTGCGTGCCCGGGTGCACGACCACGTCCTGCTCGAACGTCACCGTCACGTCGACCCACGTCGTCGCCGGGTCCACCACCGTCACGCCGGCCAGCATCGCCCCGGTCAGCAACCGGTCGTTCAGGATCCGCCGCGCCTCGGCCAGCTGCACACGGTTGTTGATCCCGGCGATCTCCCGGTGGTCACCGGCGACCGAAGCGCCCACCCGGTGCCCCGCCTCGCGCAGGATGCCGAGCACGTCCGTCAGGTACTCCTCACCCTGGCTGTTGTCCGTGCGCACCTTGCCCAGCGCGTCCGCGAGCAGCTGTCCGTCGAAGGCGAACACACCCGAGTTGATCTCCCGGATCGCCCGCTGCGACTCCGAGGCGTCCTTGTGCTCGACGATCGCCGTCACGGCACCCGAGGCCCCGTCCCGCACGATCCGGCCGTACCCCGTCGCGTCCGGCACCTCGGCCGTCAGCACCGTCACCGCGTTGCCGTCGGCGGAGTGCGTGGCGGCGAGGGCCTTGAGCGTCTCGCCGGTGAGGAGCGGGGTGTCACCGCAGACGACCACGACGACCCCGTCCACGGCACCGCCCAGCGCCTCGAGACCCATCCGCACGGCGTGCCCGGTGCCGTTCTGCTGCTCCTGGACGGCGGTGCGTACGTCGGGGGCGACCTCGGCGAGGTGCGCGGTGACCTTCTCGCGGGCGTGCCCGACGACGGTGACCAGGTTCTCGGGGTGCAGCTCACCGGCGGCGGCGAGCACGTGCCCGACGAGGGACCGGCCGCACAGCTCGTGCAGGACCTTGGGTGTGGCCGACTTCATACGGGTGCCCTCACCCGCTGCGAGAACGACGACGGCTGCCGGGCGAATGGCGCTCACGGGATGCCCTTCGGCTGTTGAGGAGGTGGGGACATCCGCAGGATACCGGGGCGGTTCACGGGCGACATGAGTGCGGGCCCTGACGGTTATGTCAGGGCCCGAACAAGAGCTCCCCCATCAGGATTTGAACCTGAACTTAAGGGACCAAAACCCTCAGTGCTGCCTGGTTACACCATGGGGGACGGAACTCGACCGAACCGGGCGTTCGGCCGGCTCGCCGAGTCGGCACCCAACACTATGCCGTACCGGGAGCCTTCGACGCGACGGTACAAGTCGGCGTGCGGGCTTCACCAGTTCGAGGGATATCGCGTCGTATCGTTTGTCGAAAGTCACCGGAAATGGGGCGGGCGGCGCCCGTAGGCTGGAGGCATGACCACGACGGGGGAAGACCACGTACCGGCCCGGGGTGGGCCCTGGTGGTGGGACCGGCGGCGCGGCGCGGTGCTCGATGTGAGCCTGGGGGCCGTGTCCGCGCTGGAGTGCGCGGCGGAGGGGGTTCCGTTCGCATGGGATGCCGGGATTCCGGTGGCGATGGGGGTGGTGTTCGGGCTGCTGGCCGGTTCGGTGCTGCTGGTGCGGCGGAAGTGGCCGATCGCGGTGGTGCTGGTGGCGATCGCCATCACGCCGGCCGAGATGGGTTTCCTGATGGGGGTCGTCGGCCTGTACACGCTGGCGGCCTCGGAGCTGCCGCGGCGGATCATCGGGGCCCTGGCGGGGATGTCGTTCCTGGGGACGTTGATCGTGACGTTCGTGCGGCTGCGGCAGGACATGGGCCGGGACGGTGTGGACCTGGGGGACTGGTTCATCCCGTTCGCGTCGGTCGGGTCGTCGCTGGGGCTGACCGCGCCGCCCTTGCTGCTGGGCCTGTACGTGGGGCAGCGGCGCCGGTTGATGGAGAGTCTGCGGGAGCGGGCGGACAGCCTGGAGCGTGAGTTGCAGTTGCTCGCGGAGCGGGCGGAGGAGCGTGCCCAGTGGGCGCGCAACGAGGAGCGGACGCGGATCGCGCGGGAGATGCACGACGTGGTCGCGCACCGGGTGAGTCTGATGGTGGTGCATGCCGCCGCGCTCCAGGCGGTGGCCCGGAAGGACCCGGAGAAGGCGGTGAAGAACGCGGCCCTGGTGGGGGACATGGGGCGGCAGGCGCTGACGGAGCTGCGGGAGATGCTCGGGGTGCTGCGCAGTGGCGGGGCGGGGGCGCGGGCCGAGCGGGCGTCGGTGCCGTTGGCGGCGGTGGGGGTGGCTGCCGCGGTGGCGGCGTCACGGGCGGTGGCGGACGGGGAGTCGCCTTCGGAGGGGCCGTGCCTGTCGGAGCTGGACGAGTTGATCGGGCAGTCGGAGGCGGCCGGGATGGTCGTGGATCTGTCGGTGGAGGGGGAGGAGCGGCTGTACGCGGCGGAGGTGGAGTCGACGGCGTTCCGGGTGGTGCAGGAGGCGCTGACGAACGTGCACAAGCACGCGGCGGGTGCGAAGACGTACGTGCGGCTGGCGCACCGCGCGTCGGAGATCGCGATGCAGGTGGAGAACGAGCCGCCGCCGGTGGCCTCGGCGGCGTCGTCGGCGCGGTTGCCGTCGGGGGGCAACGGGCTGGTGGGGATGAAGGAGCGGGTGGCCGCTCTGGGGGGTGTGTTCGTGTCGGGGCCGACCGACGCGGGAGGTTTCCGGGTGTCGGCGGTGATCCCGGCGTCGTAGCCGCGCCCGCGGGTCAGCCGGTGATGGTGAGGCGGGGCGGCTGGGTGCCGACGACGAGGGTGGCGAGGGCGGCGTCGATGGTGGCGCCGAGGTACCAGTCGCCGGTGTGGTCGAGGGCGTAGACGCGGCCTTCGGCGTCGATGGCGATGAGGGCCTGGCTGTCGGTTTCGGTGCCGAGGGGGCAGGTCTGGGTGCCGAGGGCGCGGCCGAGGTCGCCGAGGGTGCGGGCCATGTGGAGGCCGTGGAGGGGGTCGAGGTGCAGGGTGGCGGGGGCGACCTGGCGGCCGGGGCCGGTGGGCGCGAGGTGCAGGCCGCCGAATTCGGCCCAGGCCTCGACGGCGGCGGGGAAGACGGTGTGGCGGTGTCCCGCGGGTGAGGTGTGTTCGCGCAGGGTGTCGGCCCAGATCTCGGCCTGCTTGATGTCCCAGCGTCCCGGTTGCCAGCCGGCGTCGCGCAGGGCGGCGTCGACGGGGACGGGGAAGCGGGTGGTGAAGGTGCGGTCGGCTTGCATCGGCCCTTGGTTCGTCTCGGTCGGCTGGTTCGGGTCGATCGGCGCGGTCAGTCCCTCTCCGCCGTGGGATCGACGATGCGGACGCCGAAGTGGGCGCTGAGGGCGGTGCAGGCGCGGCAGGGTGCGGCGAAGGCGCCGTGGAGGGGGTCGCCGTCCTCGCGGATGCGGCGGGTGGTGAGTTTCGCGTGTTTGAGTGCTTTGCGGGCTTCGCCGTTGGTCATGGGTCTGCGCGCGGCGCGTTTGCTGCGGGTGGCGTCGGCGGTGGCCAGGTGGCGTGAGATGAGGATCGTCTCGGCGCAGCGGCCGGTGTAGCGGTCTCGTTGGCCGCTGGTGAGGGTGTCGAGGAAGTCCTGTACGAGGTGGTGCAGGGCGGGGGGTGTGTCGGCGCGGGTGGCGGTGCCGGTGAGAGTGGTGCCGCGTACGGAGAGGGCGGCGGCGACGGTCGGGAGTATGCCGTCGCGGCGGTGCCGGAGGATGGGGGTCCGGTGGCCGTCGGCGCTGCTCCAGCCGATGCGGGGGTCGCCGTCGCGGGGGTCGTCGGACCGCCCGGTGTCGGGTCCCGTCTGTGTCGCACTCATGATCGTCTTCCCCTCCTGCACATCCCCCGAAGGTCACAGAGTGCCAAATCCGGTGGCTGCTGGGGAAGCTGGGGCGGGGTGACACGCCCGGGTATGGGCGGTGGGTCACGGGAGGGTGACGGCTGGTCACGGAAGCGGAGGTGCCGGTGGCGGGTGCGGGGTCCGGTGCCGGTGACCCCTCTTGCCGTACCGCATAGGCTGTCGGCACCGCGCTCTCGTACGCGGTGGACCCAGACAGTGCAGGCAGATCAGACGGATCTGGCAGCAGACAGACGCCGCAGGGGGCAACCGCCATGACGACAGGTCGGCTCGGGCAAGCAGCCGCGCCGCCGAACGCGGCCTATGCCGGGCAGGTCGTGCATTTCCCGGATCCGGTGCGGGCGGCCCGTCACCCGAGAGGGGTACGGGTGGACGCGGGTGGTTACCCCGACTTCTCGCCGTACGCGCGGGCGGTCGCGGAGATCGCGGACCCGCCGGAGGGGTTCGGGGTCGACGAGTTGCGGCTGACGGACTACGTGTCGGCGAACGCGGCTCTGTCGGCGTCGGGGCACGAGCTGTGGGACACGGTGCCCGCGGTGGCGACGCCGCACGGCTGGACCTGGCATCACGTGGCGGGTTCGCGGCGGATGGAGCTGGTCCCGGTCGAGGTGAAGGCGCTGCTGCGGCACCACGGCGGGATCTCGACGGCGGCGGTGGACCAGGGCAAGCGGGGCACGCGGCCGTTGCAGGAGACGCGTCCGGCGCACTTCGGTCTGCCGAAGTCGGGGGTGGCCGTCACGGAGCAGCAGGTGCAGGGGGTCGAGGAGGACCTCGGGTACCGGCTGCCGGGCGCCTACCGGTCGTTCCTGAAGGCTGCGGGCGGCTGTGCGCCGGTGGGCACGGCGCTCGACGCGGAGCTGGGGCTGCTGGTGGACCAGCCGTTCTTCACGGTGCGTGAGGAGGCGGCGGTCAACGACCTGGTCTATGTGAACAAGTGTCTGCGGGACCATCTGACGAAGGACTACCTGGGCGTCGCGTTCGTCCAGGGCGGTCTGCTCGCCGTGAAGGTGAAGGGTGAGCGGATCGGTTCGGTGTGGTTCTGCGCTTATGACGACGTGCGGGACGTGGACCCGTCGTGGCCGCCGGCGGACCGGGTGGAGCGGCTGCTGCTGCCGTGCGGTGAGGACTTCGACGCGTTCCTGTCGCGGCTGGCGGGTTCCCCGCCGGAGCTGGAGACGGTGGCGAACCTGATGGTGGACGGCGGTTTCGCGCGTGCGGTGCCCGCGTCGGCGTCGGTAGGGGAGTGAGCTGACGATGGTGACGTTCGCGCAGGCGCAGGAGCGCGCCGAGGAGTGGGTCAACGGCGAGCTGCCGGCGTACCAGCACCGTGAGGTGCGGGTGCGGGAGTTCGACCTCGGGTTCGTGGTGTGGGCCGAGGACCGGGCGGACGGCCCGCGTTCGGACGGGGGAGCGCAGCGGCTGGTGATCGCCCGGGACAGTGGCGAGGCGACGCTGTGGCCCGCGCTGCCGGTGGGCGAGGTGATCCGCCGGTACGAGGAGGAGTACGGCCGTCCCGACGAGGCGGAGGCGGCGGCTCCGGCGCCTGCGGCGCGGGTGGACCTGAACCAGACGTCGTTCCTGTTGAGTCCGCCGGAGTGGTTGCAGGAGGCGGCGGACCGGATCGGCATTCCGGATCGCCGGCGGGGCGACCAGGAGCGCGGTGACACGGGGGGCGCCGGGAGTGCCGGGGGCGCCGGGGGCGCGCTGCCCGAGACGCAGGCCGGGGTGCCTTCGGCTCCCGCCGCGTCGGAATCGGCGTCGGCGTCGGCGGGCGGCTCGTCCGGGAGCGGTGCGGGGTGGCCGGCCGCGGGTGCCGGGTCAGATGCCGGGTCGGGCGCCGGTGGCTCCGGCGCGGGTACGTCCGGCGCGGGTGCGCCGAGTGCGCCGGGTGTCCCGAGTGCGCCGAGCGCGCCTGCCGGGGCGACGCCCTGGGCGGGGACGGACACCAACGCGGACGCCGGTGAGGACCGTTCCGTACCGCTGCCTCAGACCGTGTTCGCGCCGCCGTTGAGCGGTGCCGACGACGACACGCCGCCGCCGTCCACGACGCCGGACGCCAAGACGGCGCTGATGTCGGGCGGCAGCCAGCTCCCGCCGACGGCGCTCGCGCCGGCGATCGGCGGTCCGAACGCTCCCGGGGCTCCCGGTGGGCCCGGTGCGTCTGGTGCGCCCGGTGCGCCCGGTGCGCCCGGTGGTACGGGCACGCCGCCGCCCGCGGCTCCGGTGCCGCCCGCGGCCGGGCCGTCCGCCGGTCCCGCTGCGTCCGGCACGCCGCCCCGGCCGCTCGCGTCGAACGCCGGGGACATCGCCGACGCCGCGACCAGCAAGGCGACGCCGCCGCCCCGCCGTGGCGGCGGTTCGCCCACGCCGCCCCCGCCGAGCGCCCCGGGTATGCCGGGTGCGCGTCCGGCGGGTACGCCCCCGCCGCCGTCGGGGACTCCCGCGCCGGGTACGCCGGCGGGAGGCTACGTGCCGACGCAGTTGGTGTCGTCGCTCGGTCCCGAGGGCCCGGGCGGCCCGGGCACGCCGCCTCCGCCCAGCGCCCCGGGCACCCCGCCGCCCCACGCGCCGCAGCCTCCGGCCGGTGCGGGCGCGCCGGGTACGCCGCCTCCGCCGAGTGCGCCCGGTGCGCCGGGTGCGCCGGGTGCGCCGGGTGGGACGCCGCCGGGCGGGATGCATCACGCCGCCACGATGCTGGCCGACCCGGGCCGGACGGGCGGCGGTGCCCCGCAGCCCCCCGGTCCCCCCGGTCCGCCCAACCCCCCGGGTCCGCCCGGACCTCCTCCCGGTGTCCCCGGTGCTCCGGGTGCGCCCGGCGCGCCTTCCGGTCCCGGTACGCCGCCGCCTCCGCCGGCCCCTCCCGGTGCTCCGGGTGCGCAGGGTTCCGCGGGAGGCGCGGGCGGTGCCGTGCACCACGCGCAGACCGTGCTGGCCTCGCCCTCGGTGGGCGGTCCCGGCGGTGTCGGTGCGCCGCCGCCCCCGCCGCCCCCGCCCGGTGCCGTGCCGCCGCCGCCCGGGCAGCCCGTCCCCGGTCCGCCGCAGGCGTACGGCTATCCGCCGCAGCCCACCGGTCAGCCGACCGTCGGCCCCGGCTACCAGGCCGTACTGCGCTACCGCGCCCAGGACGGGTCCGAGCAGCAGCTGATCCGGCGTTCCGCGCCGGGTACGCCGCACCCGGAGTGGCAGATCTTCCACGAGCTGCGGTCCATGAACGTGCCGCCGGACCAGGTGCTGGAGCTGCACACCGAGCTGGAGTCCTGCGAACTGCCGGGCGCGTACTGCGCGCGGATGATCCGGGAGCAGTGGCCGCAGGCACGGATCGCCTCGATCGCGCCGTACGGGCTGGACCACGCGAGCCGGCAGCAGGGCATGCAGCAGTTGCTGGCGCACCAGGGCGAGCTGCACCAGGTGGCCGACGGGCCCGCGCGGCCGGCGCCGGTGCGTGCTCCGCTGCCCCGGGTGCAGCCGGTGCCGCCGGTTCCGCCGGAGGCCATCGGGCAGGAGCTGGCGGGCGCGTTCGGTCCGGGGGTCTTCCGGTTCGAGCAGGCCGCGGTGTCCCGGCAAGGGGTGCCGCCGGTCGTGGCGCACACGCTGGTGGCCGCCGGGCTGCCGATGGACATGGGTCCGTTCTTCTGGGCGCAGGCCCAGCCGGGGCGCCCGGTGCCGACGCTGGCGGAGCTGGCGGCCGAGCGCGGGGTGCGGTCGGCCTCGGACGCGGGGTCGTATCTCGTCGTGGGCAGCGACTTCGGCCGGGCGATCTGTGTGCAGTACGGGACGGCGGCCATCGTGGCGGTCCCGGTGGAGGCGGGTCCGGGCGGTGCGCCCGTGCCGCCGCAGTTCGTGAACACGGGGCTGCCGGAGTTCGCGCGCTGCCTGGCCCTGCTGGGCCGGATGTGGCGGCTCAGGTTCGGTCTGAACCAGGAGCAGGCGGGCCGCTGGACGGTGGACTTCCAGGCGCAGTTGGCCGCGCTGGACCCGGCGGCGCTCGGGTCGCCGGAGAGCTGGTGGTCCGTGCTGCTGGAGCAGATGTGGGACGGGCTGCTGTGAGGCGTTCGCGCCGCTGACGTACCCGACGGGCGGGGCCCGGTCGACCTGCGAGTCGACCGGGCCCCGCCCCTTTGTGTGCGGTGTGTCGGATTATGTGGGCTTACGTCTGGTCCATAAAGTCGGTCAGGTCCGGGTGATGCGGCAGGTTCACCACCAGCGTGACGCGAAGGGTGATGCAGGGGTGATGAGCGTGAGCGGTGCATCGGCTTCTCCCCACGGTTTCGTGACCGTACGCGGGCGCGAGCGCGGTTACCGTCCCGAGCAGGTGGAGGCGTACGCCGCGGCCCTCTCCGAGGAGCGCGACGCGGCCTGGGAACGGGCCGCCCGGCTCACCGTGCTGGCCAGGGAGATGGAGGAGGACCTGGGGGACCTGGAGGAGGTGGTCGCGCGGCTCGCCCCGCAGGACTACGAGGTGCTCGGGGAGCGCGCGCGAGACCTGTTCCGGCTCGGCGAGGAGGAGGCCGAGGCGGTACGGGAGCGGGCGCGCGGTGCCGCGGCGGAGCTGATGGAGGACGCGCGGGCGTACGCGGCCGGTGTGCGGGAGGCGGCCCGGGCGCATGCCGACGCCGTACGCGCCGAGGCGGACGAA
Organism: Streptomyces sp. NPDC102490; assembly: GCF_044765285.1. Lineage (NCBI taxonomy): Bacteria > Bacillati > Actinomycetota > Actinomycetes > Kitasatosporales > Streptomycetaceae > Streptomyces > Streptomyces sp. NPDC102490. Next base: position 108,365 of record NZ_JBIWJU010000006.1, on the reverse strand, counting down.
CGGGCCAGGCAGCGGCTGCTGGCGGCGCGCGCGGAGGCCGACGAGGCGCGGATCGAGGCGCGGCGCGAGGTGAAGGCGGGGCGCGCGGAGGCGTTGTCCGTGTTGCGTGAGATGCGCAGGCGCAGCGCCGGGGCGGCCGCCGAGCAGAGCAAGGAACTGGCCGAGCGGTGGGCCGACGCCGAGCGTGCCGAGGAGGAGCGCGCGCGGGCCCTGGACGCGCGGCACGAGGAGTTGGTGGCGCGCGCGGAGCAGGGACTGCGTGACGCCGAGCGGGAGCTGGCCGACGCCCGGGAGGCGGCCGGGCGGCGGCAGGAGGAGGCCCGGGCCCGGGCGGCCGAGGTGGTCGCCGAGGCCCGGGCGCGTAGCGAGCGCATCGCCCGCGACACGGAACGGGTGCTGCGCGAGCACGGCGAGCGGTGGGACGAACTCCAGGCCCACATGGCCTCCGTACGGAGCAATCTCAGCACGCTGACGGGGCGCGCGGTGGAGTGACACCCAGAGGCCGGGCCGGGACCGGAACCGGTGGACCAGCCGGTGGACCAGGACCGGTAGGCCGGGCCGGGTCGGTGGGCCGGGCCGGGTCGGGTGGGCCGACGGGCCGGTCGGCTGTCCGGCCCAGCCGTACCCGAGCCCGAGCCCGTGCCCAGCCCGCGCCCGTGCCCGAGCCCGCGCCCAGCCTGCGCCCGTGCCCGAGCCCGCGCCCAGCCCGTCCCCGCGCCCAGCCCGTCCCCGCGCCCGTGCCGCGGTCAGTCGCCCCTGCGGACCGCGCCCGCCAGGATCCAGCCCTCCACCGCCTCGTAGTGCCGGCGCTGTTCCTGCGCCGTGCGCCGGCCGGAGAGCATCGTGCCGAGCCAGCCGCAGGCGAAGCCCAGCGGGATGGAGACCAGGCCCGTCGTGGTGAACGGGAACCAGTTGAAGTCGGCCTCGGGGAAGGCGGAGACCGGTGAGCCGGAGACGAGGTTGGTGCCCGGCATCAGCAGCAGCACGGCCAGGGAGCCCCCGATGAGGGTGCTCAGCAGCCCGGCGCGGGTGTAGCGGCGCCAGAAGAGGCCGTAGACCAGGGCGGGGGCGATGGCCGAGGCGCCCAGGCAGAAGGACAGGGTCACCAGCGGCTGGAGGCTGCGGTGCTGGACGAGGGTCGCCAGCACGATCGCGGGCACGCCGACGGCCAGGGCGCAGACGCGGGCGAGGGTCATCTCGCGGCGCGGGGACATCTCCTGGACGCGGGCGGCGAAGAGGTCGTGGGCCAGGGAGTTGGCGCAGGCGAGGATCATGCCGCCGACGGAGGCGAGCAGGGTGAGGAAGACGGCCGTGGTGACGGTCGTGAACAGGAACGTTTCCGCGGTGGAGACCCGCGCGCCGAAGGCCGCCTGGGAGCCCAGCAGGTAGGCGGTGTTGCCCTGCGGGTCGATCCCGGCGATGACCGACCGCCCCACCAGCGCCGTCGCGCCGAACCCGATCACCGTGACGACCAGCACGAACAGCGCCACGCCGGACACCGCCCAGGACATCGAGCGGCGCACCTGGCGGGCGGAGGAGGCGGTGTACATGCGCATGGTGACGTGCGGGAGGCAGGCGCCGCCGAGGACGACGGTGAGCTGCGCGGAGATCATGTCCGCGTCCGGGTGCGGCCCGCCCGCGAACTGGAGCCCGGAGTTCAGGAACGCCGGACCCGCGCCGCTGTTGTCCGCCGCCGCGTCGAACAGCGCGCCCGGGTCCCAGTCGAAGCAGTGCAGGATCAGCGCGGCGACCACGAGGCCCGAGCCCAGCAGCATCACGATCTTGAGGATCTGGATGAGGGCGGTGCCCTTCATGCCGCCGATCGCCGCGTACCCGATCATCAGCACCCCCAGGCCGATGATGCAGCCGGTCTGCAATGTCTCACCGGAGAAACCGAGGACGAACGCGAGCAGTTGGCCGGTGCCCGCGAGCTGCACCAGCATCAGCGGCAGCAGCGCCGCGAGGGTCACGGCGCAGGCCGTCATGCGCACGCCGCGCCCCGGCATCCGGCGGGCGAGCGCGTCGCCCATCGTGAACCGGCCCGCGTTGCGCAGTGGTTCGGCCAGCAGGAACATCAGCAGCATCAGGGACAGCGCGGTGCTCAGCGCCAGCACGACGCCGTCGTGGCCGAAGAGGGCGATGACACCGCCCGTGCCGAGCACGGAGGCCGCCGAGATGTAGTCGCCGGCGATCGCGAGGCCGTTGCGCATGGGGGACAGGGAGCCGTAGCCGGTGTAGAACTCGTCGAGGTCGTCCCGGTCGGGGCCGGTCATCACGCACAGCAGCAGCGTGACGGTGGCGACGGCGGTGAAGCCGACCAGGGACATCGTCTGGGCGTTGCCGCTGAACTCCGTCACCGTCCCGCCCCCCGCCGGGCGTCCAGCGCGGCCTCCGTGCGGATGCGGTCCGCGAGCGGGTCGACGCGGCGCCGGGCGGTGTACTCGTACAGCGCGATCGCCAGCCAGGTGACGGGGAGTTGCACCAGGGCGAGCAGCAGCCCGGTGGGCAGCCCGGCGACGGCGGTGCCGGTCATCAGCCCGGGCGCGTACGCGGACAGGAGCAGGAACAGCGTGAAGTAGCCGAGCGCGGTGAGCGTCGCGGTGCGCCGCTGCCGGCGGTAGGCGCTGCGCAGGATCCGCAGGTCGCTGTGGTGCCCCAGCGGGTCGCGGCGGGGTGCGCGGTGGGGGGCTCGGTGGGTGGTGGGGCGGGCGTGCGGGGCGTACGGGGGCGGGGGTGGTGGTGGGCGGTGCGGGTACGACGGGGACGGGTCGTAGGTCATCCCGGTTCTCCTTGCGCGGCTTGGGTCCGAGCGGTGGACCGCAGGAGGTGGGGGGTGGGGGCCACGCACGTTACTCGCGGGTTCGGCGGCACGCGGCGTTTTGGCCGAACTGGTCGGTCGGTATGTACCCGGGCCGGTGCTCGCGCCGCCTCCGCTTGCTCCTGACGTCGCGTGAGGGTGGACGCTCGATGCGTCCCGGGGTGGAGGACGACCCCGAGGCCCGCTCCACCGGAGGGTGGGCTGCCCCTAGGGGTACCTCCGTACTACGGGTCGGGGAGGGTTCGTACCGACGGAGGACGAGAGGGGCCCGGCGGCGTCGTTAATCTGGCCTTACGCCGCTGGGGGGCGGTGAACCGGACCCTCGGGGGTGGGGTTTTCCTCAGTAGAAGACTGCGCTGAACACCAGCGCGGTCGACCCCCGGCTCCGGACAGACTCTTCGAGACGGCAGCGCGGCTGCCGCAACACAGCACACACCACGACGGTCGCGGCACCGGCGGCTCACTCGATGACCGACATAGGAGACTTGACATGACATCGGCCGTAAGTATTCCCGCGCACGGGAGCACTGGAGGGCGTACGGCCGTTGCCGCGCGAGCGCGGCAGGTCGTGAAGGCCTACGGATCGGGCGAGACCCGGGTGGTCGCCCTCGACCACGTGGACGTGGACATCGCGCGCGGCCAGTTCACCGCGATCATGGGCCCCTCGGGGTCCGGCAAGTCCACGCTGATGCACTGCCTGGCCGGCCTGGACACCGTGACCAGCGGGCAGATCTACCTCGACGAGACCGAGATAACCGGTCTGAAGGACAAGAAGCTCACGCGGTTGCGCCGGGACCGGATCGGTTTCATCTTCCAGGCGTTCAACCTGCTCCCGACGCTCAACGCGATCGAGAACATCACGCTGCCCATGGACATCGCCGGCCGTGCGTACGACCGCGCGTGGCTGGACCGGGTCGTGGAGACCGTGGGGCTCGCCGGGCGGCTCAAGCACCGGCCCACCCAGCTCTCCGGGGGCCAGCAGCAGCGGGTCGCGGTGGCGCGGGCCCTCGCCGCCCGGCCGGAGATCATCTTCGGTGACGAGCCGACCGGAAACCTGGACTCGCGCGCGGGCGCCGAGGTGCTCGGCTTCCTGCGCCGGTCGGTCACCGAACTGGGCCAGACCATCGTGATGGTCACCCACGATCCGGTGGCCGCCAGCTACGCGGACCGGGTGCTGTACCTCGCCGACGGCCGGATCGTGGACGAGATGTACCAGCCCACCGCCGAAGCCGTCCTCGACCGCATGAAGGACTTCGACGCCCGGGGGCGCACGTCATGACCGTCGTGAAGACCTCGATGCGCAACTTCTTCGCGCACAAGGGCCGCATGGCGCTCTCGGCGGTGGCGGTGCTGCTGTCGGTGGCGTTCGTGTGCGGCACCCTGGTGTTCACCGACACGATGAACACCACCTTCGACAAGCTCTTCGCGGTCACCTCGTCCGACGTGACGGTCGCCCCGAAGGACGCCGAGGCCGAGGACGCCCCGCAGAACGGGGTGCCCGAGTCGCTGCCGGCGTCCACCGTGGAGAAGATCCGCTCGGTCGACGGCGTGAAGTCCGTCGAGGGCGCGGTCGCCTCGATGAACGTGACCGTCGTCAACGCCGACAACGACAACGTGGGGGCCACCAACGGCGCCCCGACCATCGCCGGGAACTGGACCAGGAACGACCTGCGGTCCATGGAGATCACCTCGGGCCACGCCCCGCGCGGCCCGACCGAGACGATGGTCGACTCCGACACCGCCGACAAGCACGACCTGAAGATCGGCGACGAGCTGCGCACCATTTCGCAGACCGGCGACTTCAAGGCCGAGATCGTCGGCATCGCCTCCTTCACCGTCACCAACCCGGGTGCCGCGGTCGTCTACTTCGACACCCCCACCGCCCAGCGTGAACTGCTCGGCGGCGCGGACCGGTTCAGCCAGTTCAACGTCACCGCCGCCGCCGGTGTCACCGACGCGCAGCTCAAGCGGAACGTCTCCGGCGCGCTGGGCGACACGTTCAAGATCCAGACGGCCAAGGAGGCGTCGGACGAAGGCCGCGAGGACGTCGGCGAGTTCATGAACGTCATCAAGTACGCCATGCTCGGCTTCGCCGGGATCGCGTTCCTGGTCGGCATCTTCCTCATCATCAACACCTTCTCCATGCTGGTCGCCCAGCGCACCCGCGAGATCGGACTGATGCGGGCCATCGGCTCCTCCCGCCGGCAGGTCAACCGCTCGGTGCTGGTCGAGGCGTTCCTCCTCGGCGTCGTCGGTTCGGTCCTCGGTGTCGCGGCCGGTGTCGGCATCGCCGTCGGCCTGATGAAGCTGATGTCCGCGGCGGGCATGAACCTGTCCACCGACGACCTGACCGTCAAGACGGCGACTCCCGTGATCGGCCTGGTCCTGGGCGTCGTGGTCACCGTCCTCGCCGCCTACCTGCCCGCCCGCCGGGCCGGCAAGGTCTCCCCGATGGCCGCCCTGCGCGACGCCGGCACCCCGGCCGACGGCAAGGCCGGCTGGATACGCGGCCTGATCGGCCTGGTGCTCACCGGCGCCGGTGTCGCCGCCCTGCTCACGGCCGCCTCCGCCGACAAGGCGAGCGATGGTTCCGTGATGCTCGGCGCGGGCATCGTGCTCTCCCTCATCGGCTTCGTCGTCATCGGCCCGCTGCTGGCCGGCTTCGTGGTCCGGGTGATCAGCGCGGTGCTGCTGCGGGCCTTCGGACCCGTCGGCCGCCTGGCCGAGCGCAACGCCCTGCGCAACCCGCGCCGCACCGGCGCCACCGGCGCCGCGCTGATGATCGGCCTCGCACTGGTGGCCTGCCTGTCCGTCGTCGGCTCCTCCATGGTCGCCTCGGCCACCAGCGAGCTGGACAAGACGGTCGGCGCGGACTTCATCGTCCAGGGCAACCAGCGGATCGTGCCGCAGGCCGAGAAGGCCATGACCGACACGCCCGGCCTGGAGCACGTCACCCGCTACAAGATGCTCGACGCCACGCTGACCACGCCCGACGGCAAGACGGACGACGACGGCGTCACGGCCGCCGACCCGACCTACGCCGAGGACGTGCGCCGGGTGACCACGGAGGGCAAGCTCTCCGCGGCCTACGGCACCGACGCCATGTCGGTCGGCTCGGACTACGCCGCGAAGCACGGCGTGCACGTCGGCGACACCCTCACCGTCGCCTTCGAGGGCGGCGAGAGGGCGAAGCTCAGGGTCGCCGCGATCACCAGCGACGACGTGGCCATCGACCAGGGCGCCCGGTACATCGGCATCGAGACGATGCGGAAGTACCTGCCGGCCGAGAACGTCCCGCCGAGCACGATCATGTTCGCCAAGGCGAAGGACGGCCAGGCCGAGCAGGCGTACGCCGCGCTGAAGAAGTCGCTGGACGCCTACCCGCAGTACCAGGTGGCCGACCAGACCGACTACAAGCAGGAGCTGAAGGACCAGATCGGCCAGCTGCTGAACCTGGTCTACGGCCTGCTCGCCCTCGCGATCATCGTCGCCGTCCTCGGTGTGGTGAACACCCTGGCGCTGTCGGTGGTGGAGCGGACCCGGGAGATCGGCCTGATGCGGGCCATCGGCCTCTCCCGCCGCCAGCTGCGCCGCATGATCCGCATGGAGTCCGTGGTCATCGCCCTCTTCGGTGCCCTGCTCGGCCTCGGCCTGGGCATGGGCTGGGGCGCCACGGCCCAGAAGCTGCTCGCCCTGGAGGGCCTGAACGTCCTCGACATCCCCTGGCCGACGATCATCGGCGTCTTCATCGGCTCGGCCTTCGTGGGCCTGTTCGCCGCCCTGGTCCCGGCCTTCCGCGCGGGCCGCATGAACGTCCTGAACGCCATCGCGACGGAGTAGCACGGGGGTGCGCGGGAGGGCCCGGCGCCGACGTCCCAGGGGGACGGAGGCGCCGGGCCTCTTTTGGTGGGGACTTTTCATCCCGCCGAGTCGGGTGGTGGGTGGGCACAGGCCCGGGGGTCCAGGGGGCGGAGCCCCCTGGTACGTCCACGGCGGTGCCGGCCCGCCACTTACCCGGCGTCATCCACAGCTCCGGCGCCGTCGAGCAGACCGACGTAACCTGGACACCCCCGGCCCTCACCGAGTCGGGTTATTCGTGTTGTCCCACCCCAGGACGGAAGCGCCCCCTCCATGAGCCTGCACGGTCTGCTAGACGCCGTCGTCAAGGACACCGCCCTCGCGGAAGCGATCTCGGCGGCCGCAGACGGCAACCGCATGCACGTCGACCTGGTCGGCCCGCCCGCCGCCCGGCCCTTCGCGATCGCCGCCCTGGCCCGCGAGACGGGCCGCCCGGTGCTGGCGGTGACGGCGACGGGACGTGAGGCGGAGGATCTGGCGGCGGCGCTGCGCTCCCTGCTGCCGCCCGAGGGCGTCGTGGAGTACCCGTCCTGGGAGACCCTCCCGCACGAGCGGCTCAGCCCCCGCAGCGACACCGTCGGCCGCCGCCTCGCCGTCCTGCGGCGCCTGGCCCACCCCCGCCCCGACGACCCCGAGACCGGCCCGGTCTCGGTCGTCGTCGCACCCGTACGCTCCGTGCTCCAGCCGCAGGTCAAGGGCCTGGGTGACCTGGAGCCGGTGGCCCTGCGCACCGGGCAGAGCGCCGACCTGGAGGAGGTCGTCCAGGCGCTGGCGGCAGCGGCGTACGCGCGGGTCGAGCTGGTGGAGAAGCGCGGCGAGTTCGCCGTGCGCGGCGGCATCCTGGACGTGTTCCCGCCGACCGAGGAGCATCCGCTCCGGGTCGAGTTCTGGGGCGACGACGTCGAGGAGATCCGCTACTTCAAGGTCGCCGACCAGCGTTCCCTGGAGGTCGCCGCACACGGCCTGTGGGCCCCGCCCTGCCGTGAGCTGCTGCTGACCCAGGACGTGCGCGAGCGGGCCGCCGCCCTGGCCGAGGACCACCCGGAGCTGGGCGAACTGCTCGGGAAGATCGCCGAGGGCATCGCGGTGGAGGGCATGGAGTCCCTGGCCCCGGTCCTCGTGGACGACATGGAGCTGCTCCTGGACGTGCTGCCCAAGGGCTCGATGTCCCTGGTCTGCGACCCGGAGCGGGTGCGCACCCGGGCCGCCGACCTGGTGGCGACGTCGCAGGAGTTCCTCCAGGCGTCCTGGGCGGCCACCGCGGGCGGCGGCGAGGCGCCGATCGACGTCGACGCGGCGTCCCTGTGGTCCCTCGCGGACGTCCGGGAGCGGGCCCGCGAGCTGGACATGATGTGGTGGTCGGTGTCGCCGTTCGCCGCCGACGACGCGCTGGACGACGCCGACACCCTCAAGCTCGGCATGCGCGCCCCCGAGACCTACCGGGGCGACACCGCCAAGGCGCTGGCCGACACCAAGGGCTGGCTGTCCGACGGCTGGCGCGCCGTCTACCTCACCGAGGGCCACGGCCCGGCCGCCCGCACCGTCGAGGTCCTCGGCGGCGAGGGGATCGCCGCCCGCCTCGACAGCGACCTGGACGCGCTCAGCCCCTCGGTCGTGCACGTCTCCTGCGGCTCGATCGACCACGGCTTCGTCGACCCGGCCCTCAAGCTCGCCGTGCTCACCGAGACCGACCTGACCGGCCAGAAGGCCGCCGGACGCGAGGGCGCCCGGATGCCCGCCCGGCGCCGCAAGACCATCGACCCGCTCACCCTGGAGGCGGGCGACTACATCGTCCACGAGCAGCACGGCGTCGGCCGCTACATCGAGATGGTGCAGCGCACCGTCCAGGGCGCCACCCGCGAGTACCTGGTCGTGGAGTACGCCCCCGCCAAGCGCGGCCAGCCCGGCGACCGCCTCTACATCCCCACCGACCAGCTGGAGCAGATCACCAAGTACGTCGGCGGCGAGTCCCCCACCCTGCACCGCCTGGGCGGCGCCGACTGGACCAAGACCAAGGCCCGCGCCAAGAAGGCCGTCAAGGAGATCGCCGCCGACCTGATCAAGCTCTACAGCGCGCGGATGGCGGCGCCGGGCCACGCGTTCGGCGCGGACACCCCCTGGCAGCGCGAGCTGGAGGACGCCTTCCCCTACGTGGAGACCCCGGACCAGCTCACCACCATCGCCGAGGTCAAGGACGACATGGAGAAGACGGTCCCGATGGACCGCCTGATCTGCGGCGACGTCGGCTACGGCAAGACGGAGATCGCGGTCCGCGCCGCCTTCAAGGCCGTCCAGGACGGCAAGCAGGTCGCCGTGCTCGTCCCCACCACCCTGCTGGTGCAGCAGCACTTCGGGACCTTCAGCGAGCGGTACGCGCAGTTCCCGGTGAAGGTGAAGGCGCTGTCCCGCTTCCAGACCGACACCGAGTCCAAGGCGGTCCTGGAGGGCCTGCGCGACGGCTCGGTGGACATCGTCATCGGCACCCACCGCCTGTTCTCCTCCGACACCCGGTTCAAGGACCTGGGCCTGGTCATCGTCGACGAGGAGCAGCGCTTCGGCGTCGAGCACAAGGAGCAGCTGAAGAAGCTCCGCGCCAACGTGGACGTCCTGACCATGTCCGCGACGCCCATCCCGCGCACCCTGGAGATGGCCGTCACCGGCATCCGCGAGATGTCCACGATCACCACCCCGCCGGAGGAGCGCCACCCGGTGCTGACCTTCGTCGGCCCCTACGAGCACAAGCAGATCGGCGCCGCCATCCGCCGCGAGCTGCTGCGCGAGGGCCAGGTCTTCTACATCCACAACCGCGTCGAGTCCATCGACCGCGCGGCGGCCAAGCTCCGCGAGATCGTCCCCGAGGCGCGCATCGCCACCGCCCACGGCCAGATGTCGGAGCAGGCACTGGAGCAGGTCGTCGTCGACTTCTGGGAGAAGAAGTTCGACGTGCTGGTCTCCACGACCATCGTCGAGTCCGGCATCGACATCTCCAACGCCAACACCCTCATCGTCGAGCGCGGCGACAACTTCGGCCTCAGCCAGCTCCACCAGTTGCGCGGCCGCGTCGGCCGAGGCCGGGAGCGCGGTTACGCCTACTTCCTCTACCCGCCGGAGAAGCCGCTGACGGAGACCGCGCACGAGCGGCTCGCCACCATCGCCCAGCACACCGAGATGGGCGCGGGCATGTACGTGGCGATGAAGGACCTGGAGATCCGCGGCGCGGGCAACCTGCTCGGCGGCGAGCAGTCCGGCCACATCGCCGGCGTCGGCTTCGACCTGTACGTACGGATGGTCGGCGAGGCCGTCGCCGACTACCGGGCCTCCCTGGAGGGCGGTGTGGAGGAGGAGCCGCCGCTCGAGGTCAAGATCGAGCTGCCGGTCGACGCGCACGTCCCGCACGACTACGCCCCCGGCGAGCGGCTGCGCCTCCAGGCGTACCGGTCCATCGCCTCCGCGAACAGCGAGGCGGACATCAAGGCCGTACGCGAGGAACTCGTCGACCGGTACGGCAAGTTGCCCGAGCCGGTGGAGAATCTGCTGCTGGTCGCGGGCCTGCGCATGCTCGCGCGGGCGTGCGCCGTCGGCGAGGTCGTGCTCCAGGGCAACAACATCCGTTTCGCGCCGGTGGAGTTGCGCGAGTCCCAGGAGCTGAGGCTCAAGCGGCTCTACCCGGGCAGCGTCATCAAGCCGGGCGCCCACCAGGTGCTCGTGCCGCGCCCGAAGACCGCGAAGGTGGGCGGCAAGCCGCTGGTCGGGCGGGAACTGCTCGGCTGGGTGGGCGAGTTCCTCACCTCGATCCCGGGTTCCTAGCCCGCACAGGTTCCCAGCCCGCACGCGTCGAAGCCGTCCACGGGGACAGTTCCGTGGACGGCTTCGACGTGTCCGGAGGTACGGGGAGCGGTTACTGCTGCTCCCGGCCGCCGCCCTGCTCGCGCCCGAAGCCGAGCTTGCCCTCGGCCTGCTGCTGCGCGGCGTCGACCTGCTTCTCGTGCTTGCCGCCGGTCCTCTGGTTGACCTGGCGTTCGGCGGCGTCGGACATCTTCCGTGACCTGTCCTTGTCCTTGCCGGCCATGCTCTTCATCTTGTCGAGGATGCCCATGCAGAGCTCCTTCCGAGACGTGACTCACTGTCGACGGTACGACAGATATGTCCCGTGTGCCCACTAACGCCCGTCTAAGGCCCCCTATGGCCCGGACCTCTCCCTCGCTACGGTGGTGGCTGCGAACGGCAAGGGGAGGGGCGCGCATGAGGCGGCACAGCAGGGTCCGTACCGGATGGGCCGCCGGGGCGGCCCTCGCCCTGGCCCTGGTGACCGGCTGCGAAGGACTGGACGCGGGCGACGACGCCCCGGCCTCCGGCGGCGGCGCCGAGGCCCCCGCCTCCGGCCGCGCCGTCAGCCCGCTGGACAACCCGGACGGCACCGAGCCGGGCCTCGCCCCGGTCACGGGCGACGGCTCGCAGGCGGCGGCCCGCAAGCTGATCGACGGTCTGAAGACCAAGGGGCGCGGCCCGAAGACGGGGTACGACCGCGACGAGTTCGGCTACGCCTGGATGGACACCGCCGACGGGGTTCCGCTCGCCCGCAACGGCTGCGACACCCGCAACGACCTGCTGAAACGCGACGGTCAGCAGGTGCGCTTCAAGTCCGGCTCGGACTGCGTGGTCATCGCGATGACCCTGGACGACCCGTACACCGGGACGAGTATCGAGTGGCGCAAGCGGAAGGCGAGCGAGGTCCAGATCGACCACGTCGTGCCGCTGTCCTACAGCTGGCAGATGGGCTCCTCGCGCTGGCCCGAGAACAAGCGTGAGCAGCTGGCCAACGACCCGCTCAACCTGCTGCCCGTCGAGGGCCGCGCCAACTCCGCCAAGCGCGACTCCGGGCCGGCCTCGTGGCTGCCGCCCACCAAGTCGATCCGGTGCGCGTACGCCGTCCGCTTCGCTCAGGTCGCCGTCAAGTACGAGCTGGCGGTGACCGAGGCGGACCGGTCGATGATGGCGAAGCAGTGCCGGGGCTGACGCCTCTGCCGCGCCGGTGACCTCAGCGCCCCCGGGGGCCGGGCGGAGCCGGTGAACGGTGGGCGCGGTCCGGCGCTCAGAACTGGCCGTTGCCGAGCAGTTCGCCGTCGGCGTCGTAGATCGTGACGAGGCCGTTCTCGCTGTCCTTCCAGTCGGCGAACGCGGAGGCGATGAGCTTGGCCGGGCCCGTGCCCTCGCCCATGATGCCGCCGGTGAAGTCGGTGTAGACGTCGGCGGCGTCGAGGATGTCGTTCTGCTCGTCGGCGCCCTGCACCTTGGTGACGTGCGAGACGGCGTCCTTCTCCTTGGGCGTGCCGTTCTTCCGCACGAACGCCTTGAACTGCTCGGCCTGGGACGCCTTCTCGACGGCCTTGTCCTCGGCGGGCTTCGCGCCGGACGCGCCGTCCGCCTTCTCGTCCCCGCCCGCCTTCTCGCCCGCGCTCGCGGAGGCCCGGCTGTCGCTCCTGGCGTCGCCGTCCCCGTCGCCCGAGTTCGCCGACATCGCGCCGATGACGGCGATCCCCACCACGGCACCCAGCGCGATCTTGGTCTTCATGCCCATGACGTCGGTCCTCTCCCCAGAGACAGATCCATCGACCGTGCACCGAAGCCCCTCGCCTCGGCCGGTTCGATGCGTCAATAACAGCAGAGCCTGTGAACCGAGTCAACACGGTTCACAGGTGAAGGGGTGATTCACGGTGTGAATCGAAGTCGGGCGGCGTTCCTCGGTAGGATTGGCGTCACACACCAGGACGAGGGGGCCCGACCGTGCAGGACAACGGGACAGAGGTGACCGCCGCCGGTATCGCCCGGCTCGCCGGCGTCGGCCGCGCCGCCGTCAGCAACTGGCGCCGCCGCCACGCGGACTTCCCCCAACCGGTCGGCGGCACCGAGACCAGCCCCTCCTTCGCCCTCGCCGACGTCGAGGCGTGGCTGCGCGCCCAGGGCAAACTCGCCGAGGTCCCCCCACGCGAACGCGTCTGGCAGCAACTCCTCGGCCACCCCGAGGGACCGGCCGCCGCCCTGGTGCACGCGGGCTGCGCCCTCCTGCTCGTCCACGACCGCCCGACCCTCTGGCTGGAGGCGAGCGCCGGCTCCGACGAACGCCTCGCCGCCCTGCTGCCCGCCGCCCTCGACCAGGTGCTCGACGCCCGCTTCGGCCCCGGCCCCGAGCGCGCCGTCCCCACCCCGGCCGGCCCCCGGCTGCTCCCCTCCGCCCCGCTCCTGCGCGGCGCCGCCGAACTCGCCGCCGGACCGGGCGCCCGCAAGGCGTACGAGTTCCTGCTCGGCCGGCACCTCGACGCCAACCCGCGGCAGTACACGCTCACCCCGGACCCCCTCGCCGAGCTGATGGCCGAACTCGCCGGCCCCGCCCGCACGGTCCTCGACCCCGCCTGCGGCACCGGCTCCCTGCTCCGCGCCGCCGCTGCCACCGCCCGGCCCGGGCAGGAGCTGTACGGCCAGGACAGCGACCCCGCCCTGGCCGCCCTCACCGCGCTGCGGCTCGCCCTGAGCACGGACGCCGCCGTGCGGATCGCCGCCGGGGACAGCCTGCGCGCGGACGCTCGCAGCGGCCTGCGCGCCGACACCGCGCTGTGCCACCCGCCGTTCAACGAGCGCAACTGGGGCCACGACGAACTCGCCTACGACCCCCGCTGGGAGTACGGCTTCCCGGCCCGCACCGAGTCCGAACTGGCCTGGGTGCAGCACACCCTGGCCCGGGTCAGGGACGGCGGCACCGTCGTCGTCCTCATGCCGCCCGCCGCGGCCTCCCGCCGCTCCGGCCGCCGGGTCCGCGCCGACCTGCTGCGCCGGGGGGCCCTGCGCGCCGTGATCGCCCTGCCGGCCGGTGCGGCACCCCCGTACCACCTCCCCCTCCACCTGTGGGTGCTGCGCCGGCCCGAGCGGGCGCCCGCGCAGCCCGGGCTGCTGCTCGCCGACGCGGGGCAGTTCGCCGGGGAGGGGCGCGGCGGACCGGACTGGCGGTCCGTGCGGGAGGCCGTGCTCGACGCCTGGGGCGACTTCGGCCGCACCGGACGGCTCGACGAACGGCCGGGCCTGGCCCGCTGCGTGCCCGTCATCGAACTCCTCGACGACGACGTCGACCTGGCCCCCGCCCGCCATCTGCCGCCCCCCGGCGCCACCGGCGGCACCGGACGGCTCGCGGACGTGCGCGCGCGCCTGGACGAGACGCTGCGGCTGACCGCGGAACTCACCCCCGCACCCCCCGGCACCGCACGCCCCGCGCCCCACCGGCCGCTCACCACCGTCGGCGAACTCGCCCGCGGCGGCGCCCTCACCCTGCACACCGGGACGAACGCCGGCCCCGCGCGCGTACCCCTGCTCACCGACCACGACGTCCTCACCGGCACCGGCCCCTCGGGCACCCTCCCGGAGGGCGACGAGGAACCCGTCCTGACCGAACCCGGCGACGTCGTCGTGCCCGTGCTCGGCGGCGGCTCCGTCGCGCGCGTCATCGACGACGCCACGGCCGGTGCCGCCCTCGGGCGCAACCTCGTGCTGCTGCGCCCCGACCCCGCAGCGCTCGACCCCTGGTTCCTCGCCGGGTTCCTGCGCGGCACCGCCAACCACCGGCGGGCCAGCAGCCACGCCTCCACCGCCACCCGCCTCGACGTACGGCGCCTGCAACTGCCCCGGCTGCCCCTGGACGCCCAGCGCGGCTACGGCGACCGCTTCCGCGCCCTGGATGAGTTCGAGCGTGCGCTGCGGCGCGCGGGCCGCCTCGGGGAGCAGCTGGTGCGGGGCATGTACGACGGGCTCGCGGACGGCACGGTCGCCCCCGACTGAGCGGCCCCGCGCGGGCGGAGTGACCAGGACGACAACGGTTCGGTACAACCCGGGGCCGGTCGTCGGTGTCGGCCTATACGCTCGTCTCCGCACCGGTCGCCCGGCGCACACCCGTCCCATCAGGTCTCCAGGAGAAGTCATGCACGGCCACGGTTACGCGCCACCGCCGCCGCGCCGCCCCAGAACCGCGGTGCTGGTCCTGCTGCGCGTCTTCTTCGTGGCCCTGCCCCTGCTGAGCCTCGGCTTCCTCGCCTGGATCTCGCCCCTGTACGCGGCCATCGTGACCCGCCGGCCGCGCGACTGGTGGGCGTTCGCGGCGACGGCCGCCGTCCTGGTGGTCAGCTTCTGCTTCCTGGCGACCGACGACACCGACGACTTCAGCACGCCGGCCGGCACCACCGGCATGATCGTCCTGCTGCTCAACGCCTGCGTCTGCGCCGGGTACTTCCTCTACGCGGACATCCGCCACCACCGGCAGCCGTCCCACCCCGGTCACCTCCCCGCGCTGCCGCCGCTCCCGGCGGCCGGGTACGGCCACCCGCAGCCCCCGTATCCCTACGCGCCGGTCGCCGGCCCCGTTCCCGCCCCCGTGCAGGCGCCCGTTCCGCCGTACCAGGCCCCGCCCCCGCACCACCCCGCCCCCGCCCGCATCGACCAGGTCCGCGCCGAACTCGACGAGCTCAGCGACTACCTGCGCCACCACGACGGCCGCGACGGCGGCCACGGGGGCGGAAGGTGACCGTGGCGACCGGACGCGTCGTCGCCGGCCGGTACGAGCTGTCCACACTCATCGGCCAGGGCGGCATGGGGCAGGTCTGGACGGCCTACGACCGGCGCCTGGACCGGCGCGTGGCGGTCAAGCTGCTGCGCCCCGACAAGGTGGCCGGCCAGGAGGCCGACGAACTGCGCCGCCGGTTCGTGCGCGAGTGCCGGGTCACCGCACAGGTCGACCACCCCGGCCTGGTCACCGTGCACGACGCGGGCAGCGAGGGCGAGGAGCTGTTCCTCGTCATGCAGTACGTCGACGGCGCCGACCTCTCCGACCACCTCGCCGAGCACGAGCCCTACCCGTGGCCGTGGGCCGTCGCGGTCGCCGCCCAGCTGTGCGCCGTCCTGAGCGCCGTGCACGCCGTGCCGATCGTCCACCGCGACCTCAAGCCGCGCAACGTCATGGTCAAGCAGGACGGCACCGTCACCGTCCTCGACCTCGGCGTCGCCTCCGTCATGGACGCCGACACCACCCGCCTCACCCACACCGGCACCCCCATCGGCTCGCCCGCCTACATGGCGCCCGAGCAGGCCATGGGCGGCGCCGTCGGCCCGTACACCGACCTCTACGCACTCGGCGTCCTCCTGCACGAACTGCTCAGCGGCGACGTCCCGTTCGCGGGCTCGACCGCCCTCGGCGTACTCCACCGGCACCTGTACGAGCCACCGCTGCCGGTGCGCCGCATCCGCCCCGAGATCCCCGAAGCCCTCGAAGCGCTCGTCCTGCGCCTGCTCGCCAAGGACCCGCAGCACCGCCCCGACTCCGCCCAGGAGGTCTACGAGCACCTCGCGCTGCTGCTGCCCGCGCGCGGCATGCCCACCGGCGGCCCCCTCGACCCCACCCGCCCCTTCGTGCGCCCGCACGCCCCCTGGCCCGACCGCGCCCGCACCCCCGCGCCGCAGCCGGCGCCCGTACCGGCCGCACCCGACGCCGGGAAGCCGGACGTCGCCCGCGCCGTCGACGACGTCAAGCGCCTCCTCGGCGAGGGCCGCATCACCCAGGCCGTCGACATCCTCGGCGCGATCCTGCCCGCCGCCGCCGAACAGCACGGCGAACGCTCCCCGGTCGTGCGCACCCTGCGCAAGCAGTACGCGGCGACCCTCCTGGACGACGGCCAGTACCGGCGCGCCCTGCCCGAACTGCGCCGCCTCGCCGACGAACGCGCCGCCGAGGCCGGCCAGGCCGACCCGCAGTCCCTGCGCCACCGCTACGACGCCGCCCAGTGCCTGGAACAGCTCGGCGAACCCGCCGCCGCCCTCGCCGAGTACCGGGCGCTGCTGCCGTACTACGAGAACCAGTACGTCGCCGGCGACCCCGACCTCGCCCACGACGTCCGCCGCCGCATCGGCCACCTCCTGCTCGCCCTCGGCGACCGCGCGGCCGCCCACGACACGCTGGCCCGGCTGCTGCACGACGTGGAACGCGTCCACGGCCCCGGCCACCCGCTCGCGGGCGACATCCGGCGCACCCTCCAGTGGCTGGGTCAGATGCGCGGCTGACGGCCACCGGTGCGCGCGGGCGCGAGGAGGTGCCCGAAGTCCTGATGAATCGTTGGTCCAATGGGTTGGCCAGAGCCGGGCCACTGCCTACCATCGATCACCGCAAGACTTTGTGCACCGTCGCACAATCTCCAAACGGGAGGTTCCCTTGCACCGCCGCCGCCCCGCGCTTCTCCTCACCGCCGTGATCGCCGCAGCGGCACCCCTGCTCACCGCCTGCGGCAGCGACGCGCATCCGGGCGCGGCCGCCGTCGTCGGCGACCAGCGGATCACCGTCGCCCAGCTGGAGAACCGCGTCGACGAGGTGCGCGCGGCACAGCGCGCCGCCGTCCCGGACGACACCCAGTACCAGCAGGTCGTCGCCCGGACCGGCACCCTCACCCGCGACACCCTGCACGGCATGGTCCTCGACCGGGTCCTGCACCGCGCCGCCCAGGACGCCGGAGTGACCGTCAGCCGCAAGGAAGTGCAGGACATGCGCGGCGAGCTGGAGAAGCAGGCCGGCGGGCCCGAGCAGCTGGAGACGGCGTGGCTCCAGCAGTACGGCGTCGCCCCCGACCGCCTCGACGACAACCTCCTCGTCCAGCTCGAGGCCCAGAAGCTCGCCCAGGGCCTCGGCACCGACACCAGCCGCCCCGAGTTCTGGCAGGCCCTGTCCGCGGCCTCCAAGAAGCTCGACGTCGACCTCAACCCGCGCTACGGCACCTGGGACGTCCAGAAGAGCAGCCGCGTTGACACCCGGACGCCATGGGTGCGGGAGATCACGGCGGCGGGCTCCCAGCAGCCGGCGTAACCGCACCGACCTGCGGCGATACGGCCCCCTGTGGACAACTCGGGGGGCCGTCGGCGGCGTGCGTTAGGTTCGGAGAGTGAACGCAACCACCGCCGGCGCGACCGCCCCCGACCAGGGCCGCATCGTGCTGCTCACCACCAGCCACCGCGTCGCCCCCGGCCTGCTGTCCTGGCCCGCCTGGCAGGCCCTGCGCACCGCCGACCGCGTCCTGTGCGCCGACGGAGCCCACCCCCAGCTGCCGTACCTGCGCGAGGCGGGCATCCGGGTCGACGAGGCGGCCCCGACCGCCGAGGAGCTGGTGGACGCCTGCGCCGGCGGCCGCACCGCGGTGGTCGTCGCGACCGGCGAGGGCGACCCCGCGCTCACCGACGGCCTGGCCCGACTCGCCGGCTCCGGCCGCGTCCCGATGCCCGACCTCGAACTGCTCCCCGCCTCCTACGACCTCCCGGGCGCCCGCCTCCTCGACCTCGTCCAGGTCATGGACCGCATCCGCGTCGAATGCCCCTGGTCCTCCCGGCGCACCCACCAGGGCCTGGCCAAGTACGCCATCGAGGAGGCGTACGAACTCGTCGAGGCCATCGAGGACGGCGACCGCGACGAGCTGCGGGAGGAGCTGGGCGACGTACTGCTCCAGGTCGTCTTCCACGCCCGCATCGCCGAGGAGGACCCCGACGCCCCGTTCTCCGTGGACGACGTGGCCGGCACCATCGTCGACAAGCTCATCCACCGCCACCCGCACGTCTTCGGCGACGCGACGGCCGACACCCCCGAGGAGGTCCGGGAGCACTGGCTGCGCACCAAGGCCGCCGAGAAGCAGCGCACCTCGGTCACCGAGGGCGTCCCCCTCGGCCAGCCCGGCCTCGCCCTCGCCGCCAAGCTCGCCTCCCGCGTCCGCACCGCGGGCCTCGACGTCCCGCTGCCCTCCGGCGACGGCATCGGCTACGAACTGCTCGCCCTCGCCGCCCGCGCCGAGTCCGAGGGCACCGACCCCGAGGCGGCCCTGAGAGCGGCGGCCCGCGCCTACCGGGACGCGATCAGGGCGGTCGAGGGATGACCGGCCGCCCGCCCGTCCCCGGCCCCGCCGCCGGTCCCGCCCCCGAGCTGTTCACCTGGGAGTTCGCGAGCGACCCCTACCCGGCCTACGCCTGGCTGCGCGAGCACGCCCCCGTGCACCGCACGCGGCTGCCCAGCGGGGTGGAGGCATGGCTGGTCACCCGATACGCCGACGCCAAGCAGGCCCTCGCCGACCCGCGGCTGTCCAAGAACCCGGCGCACCACGCCGAGCCCGCGCACGCCAAGGGCAAGACCGGCATTCCGGGAGAGCGGAAGGCCGAGCTGATGACCCACCTGCTGAACATCGACCCGCCGGACCACACCCGGCTGCGCCGACTGGTCAGCAAGGCGTTCACGCCCCGCCGGGTGGCCGAGTTCGCGCCCCGGGTGCAGGAGCTGGCCGACGGCCTCATCGACCGGTTCGCCGCCACCGGCTCCGCCGACCTGATCCACGACTTCGCCTTCCCCCTGCCCATCTACGCCATCTGCGACCTGCTCGGCGTCCCCCGCGAGGACCAGGACGACTTCCGGGACTGGGCGGGCATGATGATCCGTCACGGCGGCGGCCCGCGGGGCGGTGTCGCCCGGTCGGTGAAGAAGATGCGCGGCTACCTCGCCGAGCTCATCCACCGCAAGCGCGCCGCGCTGCCGCCCGAGCCGGCTCCCGGCGAGGACCTCATCTCCGGTCTGATCCGCGCCTCGGACCACGGCGAGCACCTCACCGAGAACGAGGCCGCGGCCATGGCCTTCATCCTGCTCTTCGCGGGGTTCGAGACCACCGTCAACCTCATCGGCAACGGCACCTACGCCCTGCTCACCCACCCCGAGCAGCGGGCGCGGCTCCAGACCTCCCTCGCCGCCGGGGAGCGCGGCCTGCTGGAGACCGGCGTCGAGGAACTGCTGCGCTACGACGGCCCGGTGGAGCTGGCCACCTGGCGCTTCGCCACCCGGCCGCTGACCATCGGCGGCCAGGACGTCGCGGCCGGCGACCCCGTCCTCGTCGTCCTCGCCGCCGCCGACCGGGACCCGGAGCGGTTCTCCGACCCGGACACCCTCGACCTCGCCCGCCGCGACAGCCAGCACCTCGGGTACGGCCACGGCATCCACTACTGCCTCGGCGCCCCGCTCGCCCGGCTGGAGGGGCAGACGGCGCTGGCCACGCTCCTCACCCGGCTGCCGGACCTCCGCCTCGCCGCGGACCCGGCCGAACTGCGCTGGCGCGGCGGCCTCATCATGCGAGGTCTGCGCACCTTGCCGGTGGCGTTCACGCCGTTCGCGTCATCGGCCGGCAACGGTCCGTCGACGACGCAAAAGTGACACGCGCTCAACTCTGTGATCTTCACGTGATCTGCGCGGCATGAACTTGTGACAACCGATGATCTCCCTATACGTTCACGGATCAACGTGGTGTCGAGCGTCATCCGCCACGTGACCCCCCGTCGTCTCGTGAAAGGTCGTCGCATGCTCTCCGGGAACGGTCGTCACCGCCGCCCCCGCCAGGCACCCGCCCTGGTCGTCGCCGCCGGAGTGACCGGCTCCGCCATCGCGATCCCGCTGCTCGGCGCCACCGGCGCCCACGCGGCCGACTCGGCGGCCTGGGACCAGGTGGCCGAGTGCGAGACCGGCGGCGCCTGGAGCCAGAACAGCGGCAACGGCTACTACGGCGGCCTGCAACTGTCCCAGGACGCCTGGGAGCAGTACGGCGGCCTGGACTACGCCCCCAGTGCCGACCGGGCCAGTCGCTCCCAGCAGATAAGAATCGCCGAGAAGATACACGCGGCCCAGGGCATCGCCGCCTGGCCGACCTGCGGTCTGCTCGCCGGCCTGGGCAACGACTCCGGGGTCACGGGCGGCGGCTCGGACGCGGCCGGTGACGGGGCGTCGGAGGGTTCGGACACCTCGGGGGAGGCGGACACCACCAAGTCGTCCGGCTCGCCCACGACCACCGGATCGCCCGAGTCGTCCCCGTCGTCCGAGTCATCCGGCTCGACCGAAACGTCCGGCTCGACCGGGACGGCGGAGTCGACGCCCGAGGCGTCCTCTTCGTCCCCTTCGCCCTCTTCTTCGTCCTCGTCTGACACGTCGTCCGACGGTTCCGGCGGCGCGTCCGGTCACGCCGACCCCTCCACCAAGTCGGACACTTCCCCCGAATCCGACTCCTCCGCCCGTGCCGAACCGCGGGAGACCGAAGGCTCGTCCGGCGACGGGCGGCACCGCGGCGACAGCGCGGACGAGGGCGCCGCGAAGGAGGGCCGCACGGACACGGCGACGGGGCGGCACGCCTCGCGCGACGGTGGCGCGCGGGACGCCGGAGGCGACCGTTACGTCGTCCGCACCGGCGACAGTCTGTGGGCCATCGCCGACTCCCTTGACGTCGACGGCGGATGGCATGCGCTCTACGCCGGCAACGAGGCGGTCGTCGGTGCCGACCCCGACCACATCCTGCCCGGTCAGACGCTCACGGTCACGGGCGAATCGGGCGAAAAGTAGGGGGAGTTCACGTCACGGTTAGAGACTGTATGTCCCTTTTGGATCTCGTGAGAGATAGGTCTCAGAAGCCGTGATCGTCTTTGAAAAACCGCGGAGTGCGTGTCTACGGTCATGACCGCTCGCCACCGCGGGCCCCGACAGTCGCAACGCCGAATCCTGCCAGCGGCCGTACGGGAACAGTCGTCGCGTCAAGCGCCGAAGGCAGGAGCGGGGGACCCAAGGTAAGCGCCACACCGGGCAGTTGAGCCGGAGCGGCTAGGGGTGGAGCCGAGTTCCGCGAGGAACCCGGCCGGGCAACTCAACCGGCCCGAACCCGACAGCTCACCTCGCAGGCGTCGGTGAGGGGATCAACCATGCTGTTTTCCGGCAAGGGCAAGCACCGTCGTCCGTCCAAGGCCACCCGTGTCATCGCCGTCGCCGGCGTCACCGGTGCCGCCGTCGCCGCCCCGCTGATGGCGGCCGGCAACGCCTCCGCCGCCACCACGTCCGAGTGGGACGCCGTCGCCCAGTGCGAGTCCGGCGGCAACTGGTCCATCAACACCGGCAACGGTTACTACGGCGGTCTGCAGTTCTCCGCCTCCACCTGGGCCGCCTACGGCGGTACGCAGTACGCCTCCACCGCCGACCAGGCGAGCAAGTCCCAGCAGATCCAGATCGCCGAGAAGGTGCTCGCGGGCCAGGGCAAGGGTGCCTGGCCGGTCTGCGGCACCGGCCTGTCGGGCGCCGCGAACACCGGTGGCGGCTCGCAGGACAGCGGTTCCGGCAGCTCCCAGAGCTCGCAGAGCTCCCAGAGCCAGAGCAGCGGCTCCACCGCCGAGCGCTCCACCGAGCAGAAGGCCTCCCGCTCCTCCGAGCGTCCGGCCGCGGAGCAGAAGACCGACAAGGCCGAGAAGAAGACCGTCACCACCCCGACCGGCAAGAAGGTCAAGAAGGGCGACGGCGAGTACAAGGTCGTCAAGGGTGACACCCTCAGCTCGATCGCCGCGGAGCACGACGTCAAGGGCGGCTGGGCCAAGCTGTTCAAGCTGAACGACGACATCGTCGACCAGGCCGACCTGATCTACCCGGGCCAGCAGCTGCACCTCAAGTAAGCGGCGGCGGCTCCCGCGACTTCCCGCCCCGGTGCGTGTTCCCCCCGTACGCACCGGGGCGGGTTTTTCGCGTCGCGCCCCCGCCGGGGCCCGCCCCCGGTTCCGTCCCGGTTTCCGGAAACGTCTTTGTTCCGTTCGGAAACAATTTACTCTCGGTTCTGTCCAGCGGGTGGGCGATCGGCTGGCCGATCGCCCGGAGCCGGTTAGGCTCGGTCCCGCAGAGCCGCCGCGGTCCTGCGGGACCCGCGCGTCACACCGAAGCGTCACATTGAAGAAGGAGATGCTCGTGCCGTCCATCGACGTCGTCGTAGCCCGGGAAATCCTGGACTCCCGAGGCAACCCCACGGTCGAGGTCGAGGTCGGCCTCGACGACGGCAGCACGGGTCGTGCCGCCGTTCCCTCCGGCGCCTCCACCGGTGCCTTCGAGGCCATCGAACTCCGTGACGGCGACCAGAGCCGTTACCTCGGCAAGGGCGTCGAGAAGGCCGTGCTGGCCGTCATCGAGCAGATCGGCCCGGAGCTGGTCGGCTACGACGCCACCGAGCAGCGCCTGATCGACCAGGCCATGTTCGACCTGGACGCCACCGACAACAAGGGCTCGCTCGGCGCCAACGCCATCCTCGGCGTCTCCCTCGCCGTCGCCCACGCCGCCTCCGAGGCCAGCGACCTGCCGCTCTTCCGCTACCTGGGCGGTCCGAACGCGCACCTGCTGCCGGTGCCGATGATGAACATCCTGAACGGCGGCTCGCACGCCGACTCCAACGTGGACATCCAGGAGTTCATGATCGCCCCGATCGGCGCGGAGTCCTTCTCCGAGGCGCTGCGCTGGGGCGCCGAGGTCTACCACACGCTCAAGAAGGTCCTGAAGAACAAGGGCCTGGCCACCGGCCTGGGCGACGAGGGCGGCTTCGCCCCGAACCTCGGCTCCAACCGCGAGGCCCTCGACCTCATCCTGGAGGCGATCAAGGAGGCCGGCTACACCCCCGGCGAGCAGATCGCCCTCGCGCTCGACGTCGCCGCGTCCGAGTTCTACAAGGACGGCTCCTACTCCTTCGAGGGCAAGACCCGCACGGCCGCCGAGATGACCGAGTACTACGCCGAACTGGTGGACGCGTACCCGCTGGTCTCCATCGAGGACCCGCTGTTCGAGGACGACTGGGACGGCTGGAAGACCATCACCGCCCAGCTCGGCGACAAGGTCCAGCTGGTCGGCGACGACCTGTTCGTCACCAACCCGGAGCGCCTGGCCCGCGGCATCGAGGAGAACTCGGCCAACGCCCTGCTGGTCAAGGTCAACCAGATCGGTTCGCTGACCGAGACCCTGGACGCCGTGGAGCTGGCCCAGCGCAACGGCTTCAAGTGCATGATGTCCCACCGCTCCGGCGAGACCGAGGACGTCACCATCGCCGACCTGGCCGTCGCCACCAACTGCGGCCAGATCAAGACCGGCGCCCCGGCCCGCTCCGAGCGGGTGGCCAAGTACAACCAGCTGCTGCGCATCGAGGAGATCCTCGACGACGCCGCGGTGTACGCCGGCCGCAGCGCGTTCCCCCGCTTCAAGGGCTGACAGCCCGTAGAAGGACAGCGTCGTACGTACGTCCCCGTATCCGGTCCCGTACCGTGTGCGGGGACGTACGCGCGTGCACGGGAGGCGGAGACCAGATGGCCGTGAAGGACCGGGACCGTTTCTCCACCGCGACCAGGATCCGGATCATCGGGGAGCAGACCGCGGCCCGGGTCTACCGCTCGCAGACCAGGCGCCAGGCCCGGCGCTCCCGGCTGACCGGCCGGGCCGCGCTGCTCGCGATGGTGCTCTGCTCGCTCGTCGTGGCGCTCGCCTACCCGATACGGCAGTACGTCGCCCAGCGCGCCGAGATCGCCGATCTCCAGCGGGAGCAGCGGGAGACCCGGCAGCGGGTCGAGGACCTGCGCGACCTCAAGGCACGCTGGCAGGACGACGCCTACGCCGAGCAGCAGGTCCGGCTGCGGCTGCACTACGTGATGCCGGGGGAGACGGGGTTCGTCGTCGTCGACCCGGAGGCGGCCGAGCAGTCCCGTGCCGAGGCCGGCGCCGCCGACCGCCCCTGGTACCGGAACGTGTGGGACGGGGTCGACAAGGCCGACGCCGCCGCCCGCCGGCAGTGAACCCACCACGCCGACCCCGCCGGCCGCTCCGGCACTGACTCAACAGGAAGACCAGCAGAAGACAGTCATGCAGACTCCCCCGCCGACCACCCCGCGCACCGAGCCGACCGACGCGGACGTGGCGGCCTTCAAGCAGCAGCTCGGACGCCCCCCGCGCGGCCTGCGCGCCATCGCGCACCGCTGCCCGTGCGGTCAGCCGGACGTCGTGGAGACGGCGCCGCGGCTGCCCGACGGCACGCCCTTCCCCACGCTGTACTACCTGACGTGCCCGAAGGCGGCCTCCGCCATCGGCACGCTGGAGGCGAACGGCGTGATGAAGGAGATGACCGAGCGCCTGGGCGCCGACCCGGAGCTGGCCGCCGCCTACCGCGCCGCGCACGAGGACTACGTCCGGCGCCGCGACGAGATCGAGGAGCTGACCGGCTTCCCGAGCGCGGGCGGCATGCCGGACCGGGTGAAGTGCCTGCACGTGCTGGTCGCCCACTCGCTGGCCGCCGGTCCCGGCGTCAACCCGCTGGGCGACGAGGCGATCGCGATGCTGCCCGAGTGGTGGCGCAAGGGACCCTGCGTGACCCTCGCCGGCCAGACGTGTCAGGAGGACGCCCAGTGACCCGGGTCGCCGCCGTCGACTGCGGTACGAACTCCATCCGGCTCCTGGTGGCCGACGCGGACCCCGAGACGGGCGAGCTGACCGACCTGGACCGCCGTATGACCATCGTGCGGCTCGGCCAGGACGTCGACCGCACCGGGCGGCTGGCGCCCGAGGCGCTGGAGCGGACCTTCGCCGCCTGCCGGGAGTACGCCGAGGTCGTCGAGGCGCACGGCGTCGAGCGGCTGCGCTTCGTCGCGACCTCCGCCTCCCGCGACGCGGAGAACCGGGACGACTTCGTGCGCGGGGTGCTCGACATCCTGGGCGTCGAGCCGGAGGTCATCTCGGGCGGCCAGGAGGCCGAGTTCTCCTTCACCGGGGCGACCAGGGAGCTGACCGGACGCGCGGACCTCGACCGGCCCTACCTGGTCGTGGACATCGGCGGCGGCTCGACCGAGTTCGTGGTCGGCGACGACCACGTGCGCGCCGCCCGCTCCGTGGACGTCGGCTGCGTCCGGATGACCGAGCGGCACCTGGTGCGCGACGGCGCGGTGACCGACCCGCCGACCGAGGACCAGATCGCGGCCATACGGGCCGACGTCGAGGCGGCCCTGGACCTCGCCGAGCGGTCCGTTCCGCTGCGCGAGGCGCGCACCCTGGTCGGTCTGGCCGGCTCCGTGACGACGGTGTCCGCGATCGCGCAGGAGCTGCCGGAGTACGACTCGGCCGCCATCCACCACTCCCGCGTCTCCCGCGACCGGGTCCGGGAGATCACCGACTGGCTGCTGCGCTCCACCCACGCCGAACGCGCGGCGGTCCCCTCCATGCATCCGGGCCGGGTCGACGTGATCGCGGCCGGGTCCCTGGTCCTGCTGGCGATCATGGAGCGGACGGGCGCGGAGGAGGTCGTCGTGAGCGAGCACGACATCCTCGACGGCATCGCGTGGTCGATCGCGTAGGGCGTGCGCGGGGGTCGGCGCGGTAGCTGTCTGAGCAGCTCGGACGACGATTGAGCGGGTCCCGGGGGTCTCCCGGGGCCCCTCGGTGACGCGCCGTCGGGAAAGTTCGTGAAGTTCTTCACAAGGAATTGGGCCCCGTCGGACGACGAAAGCGCGCGCGTTGACCCTTTTGGGGTTTCAACTGCCCTTTGAACGTGTTCAGGTCGGTGCCGCGAAGGGGTCGTGCGGCGTCCTCGCGGAAGCGTGGTCCACCGTCCTGGAGGCGCGGAGGCGCAGCTCACGCGGCATTGACAACGGGGCGCCATACACGCTGGTTCCGTCGTCCGCCATGATCTCCGTCACGTGGGTGGCGGATGGTAGCACAGCCTCCACCGAACCTTGTGAAGGGGCGCACGATCCACCCCCCTCAGTCGGGTGGATACTCGATGGCATGAGCACCACGGAGCGTCCCAGGATCCTCGTAGTAGGCGGTGGGTACGTAGGCCTGTACGCAGCTCGACGCATCCAGAAGAAGATGCGTTACGGCGAGGCGACCGTCACCGTCGTCGACCCGCGGTCGTACATGACCTACCAGCCCTTCCTCCCCGAAGCCGCCGCCGGCAGCATCTCCCCGCGGCACGTCGTCGTCCCCCTGCGGCGCGTGCTTCCGAAGGCGGAGGTCCTCACCGGCCGGGTCACCACCATCGACCAGGACCGCAAGGTCGCCACGATCGCCCCCCTGGTGGGCGAGGCGTACGAGCTGCCGTTCGACTACCTGGTCGTCGCCATGGGCGCGGTCTCCCGCACCTTCCCGATCCCCGGCCTCGCCGAGCAGGGCATCGGCATGAAGGGCATCGAGGAGTCCATCGGCCTGCGCAACCACGTCCTGGAGCAGCTCGACAAGGCCGACTCCACCACCGACGAGGAGATCCGCCGCAAGGCGCTCACCTTCGTCTTCGTCGGCGGCGGCTTCGCCGGCGCGGAGACCATCGGTGAGGTCGAGGACATGGCCCGCGACGCGGCCAAGTACTACAAGAACGTCTCCCGCGAGGACATGCGCTTCATCCTCGTGGACGCCGCCGACAAGATCCTCCCCGAGGTCGGTCCCAAGCTCGGCCAGTACGGCAAGGAGCACCTCGAGGGCCGCGGCGTCGAGGTCTACCTGTCCACCTCCATGGACTCCTGCGTCGACGGCCACGTGGTGCTCAAGAACGGGCTGGAGGTCGACTCCAGCACCATCGTGTGGACGGCCGGCGTCAAGCCCAACCCGGCGCTGGCCCGCTTCAGTCTGCCGCTTGGTCCCCGCGGTCACGTCGACTGCGAGCCGACCCTCCAGGTCAAGGGCACCGACTACATCTGGGCCGCGGGCGACAACGCCCAGGTGCCGGACCTCGTCGGCCGCAAGGCGGGCAACGAGAACGCCTGGTGCCCGCCGAACGCCCAGCACGCGCTGCGCCAGGCCAAGGTCCTCGGCGACAACGTGATCTCCGGTATGCGGGGCTTCCCGCAGAAGGACTACAGCCACGCCAACAAGGGCGCGGTGGCGGGCCTCGGCCTGCACAAGGGCGTCGCGATGATCGTCATGGGCAAGATGAAGATCAAGCTCAAGGGCCGTCTCGCCTGGTACATGCACCGCGGCTACCACGGCATGGCGATGCCGACCTTCAACCGCAAGATCCGCGTCTTCGCGGACTGGACGCTCGGCATGTTCCTCAAGCGCGAGGTCGTCTCCCTCGGCGCGATGGAGACCCCGCGCGAGGAGTTCTACGAGGCCGCCAAGCCGGCCCCCAAGCCCGTCGCGGCGAAGGCCGCCGACCAGGGCGAGAAGGCCGCGCAGCAGGAGAAGACCGAGGCCAAGGCCTCCTGACCCCCGGTCGCTCCCGGCCGTAGCAGTCCTCAGCAGTACCCCTCGAAGGGGCCGTCCGCCATCCGTGGTGCGGGCGGCCCCTTCGTGCTGTGCGCGGGCTGCGCCACCCGGGCGACAAAGCCGTTGGTGTGTACAGCTATTTTGCCGAGTCGTAACGCGCGCCGGGGACTGTACGGCGGCCTCGCAGGTGTTTACGTGGTGTTGGACATTCCGGGATCGCTCGTCACGGAGGACGCCATGGCTGACGCCGCGCTGCGGCTGCAGAACCTCTTCGAACAGTTGCTGGGAGCACCTCTCCCGGTGCGCATCCGCGCCTGGGACGGTTCGCAGGCGGGTCCGCCGGGCGCGCCGACCCTCGTCGTCCGCAACCGCAGGGCGCTGCGCCGTCTGCTGTTCAAACCGGGTGAACTGGGCCTGGCCCGCGCCTGGGTGGCCGGTGACATCGACATCGACGGCGACCTCTACACCGCCCTCGGCCTGATGTCCGGCCTCATCTGGGAGCGCGGCGAGGACGCCCGCGGCCTGGCCGAGGCGCTGCGCGACCCCGAGGTCCGGGCCGCCGTGCGCGGCCTGGTGCGGCTCGCCGGGCCGCCGCTGCCGCCCGCCCCGCCGCCGGAGGAGGTCCGCCGGGCCCGCGGCCACCTGCACACCAAGCGCACCGACAGACGGGCCATCAGCCACCACTACGACGTCGGCAACGACTTCTACGAACTCGTCCTCGGCCCCTCCATGGTGTACTCCTGCGCCTACTGGCCCGCCCCGCCCGCCGAGGGCGGCACCCTGGAGGACGCCCAGCGCGACAAGCTCGAACTGGTCAGCCGCAAGCTGGACCTGAGCCCCGGCCAGCGGCTCCTCGACGTCGGCTGCGGCTGGGGCTCCATGGCGATCCACGCGGCCCGCGAGCACGGGGTGAGCGTGGTCGGCGTGACCCTGTCCCAGGAGCAGGCCGCCTACGCCCGCAAGCGCGTCGCCGACGAGGGGCTCACCGACCGGGTGGAGATCCGCGTCCAGGACTACCGGGACGTCGCGGACGGGCCGTACGACGCCATCTCCTCCATCGGCATGGCCGAGCACGTCGGCGCCGAGCGCTACCTGGAGTACGCCACCGACCTGCACAGGCTGCTCAAGCCCGGCGGCCGGCTGCTGAACCACCAGATCGCCCGCCGCCCCCAGCGGGACGAGTCCGCCTACAGCGTCGACGCGTTCATCGACGCCTACGTCTTCCCCGACGGCGAACTGGCCCCCGTCGGCACCACCGTCACCCAGCTGGAGCGCGCCGGGTTCGAGGTGCGCGACGTGGAGTCGATCCGCGAGCACTACGCGCTCACGCTGCGCCGCTGGGTCACCAACCTGGAGTCCGAGTGGGCGACGGCCACCCGGCTCGTCAGTCCGGGGCGCGCCCGGGTCTGGCAGCTGTACATGGCCGCCTCCGCGCTCGCTTTCGAGCGCAACCGCATCGGCGTCAACCAGGTCCTCGCCGTGAAGACGCCCGACTCGGGCGCCTCCGGGATGCCGTTGCGGGCCCGGGTGTGGGGCGCGCCCGGCCGGGCCTGATCCGCGCACGACCCGAAGGGCCGGGCCCCCGTGCGGGGAGCCCGGCCCTTCGGGTCGTGCGGGGGACGAGGTCACTCGGCCTTGATCGCGTTCAGCATGTTCAGCCGGGCGGCGTTGCGGGCCGGCCACATGGCGGCCAGGACGCCCACCAGACCGGCCAGCACCACGAAGATCCCGATCCGGTCCCAGGGCAGGACCAGCGCGTAGCCCGGGATCTCCTCGGCGACGGTCTCGCCGATCGCCCAGCCGAGGAAGGTGCCGAGCCCGATGCCGACCACCGCGCCGAACACCGAGATGACGACGGCCTCCAGCCGGACCATCCGCTTCACCCGGCGCCGGTCCAGACCGATCGCGCGCAGCATGCCGATCTCCTGCTGCCGTTCGAAGACGGACATCGCGAGGGTGTTGACGACGCCGAGCACCGCGATGATCAGGGCCATCGCCAGCAGTCCGTACATGATGTTCAGCAGGGTGTTGATGGCGCCGCCGAACTCGTCGCGGATGTCCTGCCGGTCCATGACGGTGATCGCGGGGTTGTCGCCGAGCGCGTCGACGAGGACCTTCTCGTTCGCCGCGGACTGGCCGCCGTCGACCTTCACGAAGATCTGCTGGATGGACGGCTTCGCCTCGTGCCCGTCCATGATCTTCCGGTCGACGAGGACGGGGGAGAGGAACTCGCTGTCCTTGTAGACGGCGCCGACCGTCAGCGTGGCCTTCCGGTCGTCGTCGAAGGTGACGGGGACGGTGTCGCCCGTCTTCCAGCCCCGGCTCTCGGCGGTCTTCTCGGCGACCGCGATCCGGCCCTGGGCGAGCGAGCCGGCGTCGCCGCTGACGACGTCGACGGTCAGGACCTTCTCGATGTCGCCCGGCGTGACCGCCGAGACGGACACGAAGTCGCCGTCGGCCCGGAAGTAGGCGTCCTGCTGCGGTGACACGGCGGACACGCCCTCGGCCTTCTCCAGGGCCGTCAACGCGGACGCGTCGAGGTCGCCTCCATTGGCCATCGAGACCATGTAGTCGGCCTTGATGTTGTCCGTGGTCATCTTGTCGATGGCGGTGCCGACCGTGACGCCGAGCACCGACAGGCCGGTCACCAGCGTCAGCCCGATCGCCAGCGCCGAAGCGGTGGCGCCGGTGCGGCGCGGGTTGCGGACCGCGTTCTGGCCGGCCAGCTTGCCCGCCACCCCGAAAGGCCCGACGAGCAGCGGGCGGACGAGCGCGATCACGGGCCGGGACAGCAGCGGGATCAGGATGATCACGCCGATCAGGGCGAGGAACGCGCCCGCGCCGATGTAGATCCGGCCGTCGTCGCCGCCGGTCGAGGCGCCCGCCACGATGCCTGCCGCACCGAGGGCGGTGACGGCCGCGCCGATGGAGTTGCGCAGCACCAGCGACTTGGTGGTGGCCACCGCGTGGACGCTGTTCATGGCCGCCACCGGCGGGATCTTCGCGGCCCGGCGGCCGGGCAGCCAGGCGGCGAACACCGTGATCAGCACGCCCACCGCGAACGCCGCGACCACCGGCGTGGCCGACAGCACCAGCGGGCCGTCCGGCATCTTCATGTCGGCCGCGGCCATGCCGGAGCGCAGTCCGACGGCCAGGGCGACGCCGAGGGCGAAGCCGACCGCGGAGGCCACCAGGCCCACCAGCGCGGCCTCGGCGAGCACCGAGCGGGTGACCTGCCTGCGGGACGCGCCGACGGCGCGCATCAGGGCGATCTCCTTGGTGCGCTGGGCGACCAGCATCGTGAACGTGTTGGAGATCAGGAAGATGCCGACGAACAGCGCGATGCCGGCGAAGCCGAGCAGGACCTGCTTGAGGTTGCCCAGGCCCTGTTCGATCTGGTCGGCTTGCTCGTCGGCGAGCGCCTGGCCGGTCTGGGCCTCGGCGGTGTCCGGCAGCAGCGGCTCGACCGCGGCCAAAATCTTGGCGTCGTCGGCGCCGGGGGCCGCGGTGACGGTGGCGTCCTCGAAGTAGCCCGGTGCGAGGTACTGCTTCTGGGCGACGGCGGTGTCGAAGAGGACGAGGCTGCCGCCGGCGTTGACGGCGCCGTCCTCGGTGGTGAACACACCGCTGAGGGTGTACTCCTTCACCGGGCCGTTGGTCGCCACGCGCACCCGGTCGCCGACCTGGTACTCGCCCTTGGCGGCGGACTCCTTGTCCAGGGCGATCTGGTCGTCCTTCACCGGGCCCGAGCCGTCGGTGAACGTGTAGGCGGTGTCCTTGCCGTCCTTGCCGGGGGCGAAGTTGGAGCCCTTGTTGGACCAGCCGACGCCGATCAGCTTCCCGTCGGGGTCGGCGACGCCGGCGAAGCCCTCCACGCGGCCGTACACCCCGGCGACGCCGTCCACGGCGGAGATCCGGTCGAGGACCTTGCCGGAGAGGCCGGGCTCCTCCTTGGGGTTGTCCGGGTCGGCGTGCGAGCTGACGGCGACGGCGACGTCGTCGTAGCTCTTCGCCGACTGGTTGCGGAAGGCGTTGGAGAGGGTGTCGGCGAAGACCAGGGTGCCCGACACGAACGCCACGCCGAGCATCACGGCGAGCACGGTCATCAACAGCCTGGCCTTGTGCGCGAAGACATTGCGCAAGGCGGTACGGAACATGGGTCTTCTCTGTCCAGACGTACGGGGGTACGGGGTGGGGGGAGCGGACGGGGGACGTCAGCTGGTGCGGCCCTTGGCGTCGAACCGCTTCATGCGGTCCAGCACCGAGTCGGCCGTCGGTCCGTACACCTCGTCGACGATGCGTCCGTCCGCGAGGAAGACCACCCGGTCCGCGTAGGAGGCGGCCACCGGGTCGTGCGTCACCATCACCACGGTCTGGCCCAGCTCCCGCACCGAGTTGCGCAGGAAGCCCAGCACCTCGGCGCCGGACCGGGAGTCGAGGTTGCCGGTCGGCTCGTCACCGAAGATGATCTCCGGCCGGGAGGCCAGCGCCCGCGCCACCGCGACGCGCTGCTGCTGCCCGCCGGAGAGCTGGGCGGGGCGGTGCCCGAGGCGTCCGGACAGCCCGATCATCTGGATCACGGAGTCCAGCCACTGCTTGTCGGGCTTGCGGCCCGCGATGTCCATCGGAAGGGTGATGTTCTCCAGCGCGGTGAGCGTCGGCAGCAGGTTGAACGCCTGGAAGATGAAGCCGATCTTGTCCCGGCGCAGCTTGGTCAGCTGCTTGTCCTTGAGCGACCCCAGCTCGGTCTCGCCGATGCACACCGAGCCGGACGAGAAGGTGTCCAGGCCCGCGACGCAGTGCATCAGCGTGGACTTGCCGGAGCCGGAGGGGCCCATGATCGCGGTGAGCTCGGCCTGCCGGAAGTCGATGGAGACGCGGTCCAGGGCGACCACCTGGGTCTCGCCCTGGCCGTAGATCTTGGAAAGCTCCGTGGCGCGTGCGGCCACGGCGGTGGACCGGTCGGCGATGGGTGCGGTGGTCACGGGAAGGGTGCTCCTGTCGGTACGGCGTGTGCGGTCGGCACGGCGTGCGGTCGGCACGGTGTGCTCGGGGACTTCCTCCATCGTCCCGGCCGTACGGCGCCGTGTAGTCAGCCGCTGTTCCGGTTCCGGGGGGCGACTTCGGTCGGACGGGGCGGCCCGGTGTCATACCTGCGGATGAGGGCCGGCCCCGAGGGAACGCGCCGTCGCGCCGCCGTCGAGCCCGGGGAGCGGGGTGGTGCGGGGCGGCGCGAGAACAGGGCGGGCGCCCTTGTCGTGACGGTGAAATCCCGTCATTCCGCATGCGGCGCGGACCGTCGCACGCAAGGCTGTTGGCATGTGCTGATGGCCTGACCCGGCATCTGATGGACCCTCAGGCATCAATAAAATAAGACAACATCGGTCGTCCCGCCCAAGGCCCGGGAGGTGCGTCCCGATAGGCTCATGGCGCGCTACGCGGAGCCCATGGCCTGCCCGGATGGTGGAATGCAGACACGGCGAGCTTAAACCTCGCTGCCCCTTCGAGGGCGTGCCGGTTCAAGTCCGGCTCCGGGCACAACGCTCATCCGGTCAGCTCGGCCCGCCACTCCCGCGGCCACTGTCCCGGTGGTGGCGGAGCGCCGTTGATGCCGAGGTCGTCGCGCGCGCTCGCGTAGAAGGAGTCCCGGGCCTCACTCGCCAGCCGATGGGCCCTGGTCCACATCTCCTCGTCGACCGGCCCATCCCGTATGAGCAGCTCGATGGTCCAGATCGTCTCGTGCCAGCGCCGGGCCGCCGTGATCGTCGCCGCGTCCCCGACGAGCAGGACCGATTCCCACTCCGTCGCGCGGTGGGACTCCGCGTCGGCGAGCAGGGGCATGCCCTCGGCCGGCTCCAGGGGATCGGACACGTCGGAGAACCCGAGGGCGGCGCCGATGCGCTGAGCGATGCGCAGCTGTGCCTTGAGGGTGCGGGCAATTGATCCCCGTTCGGCGTCCGCCCCTCTCAGGCCGGAGCGACCGTTGACAGCGGAGCCCGGGGGGTCGAAACTCAGCGCAGCAATCAGTGAAGGAAATTTCACCACGCGAACATCCGCCGTGTTCGAGCAAGGCAACGACGCCGATCGAAGGGAACGACCGATGCGCACCACCGTCGGCATCATCGGGGCAGGCCCCGCCGGGCTGCTGCTCGCCCGGCTGCTCCACAACGCCGGGATCGACTCGGTCGTCCTGGAGAGCCGCGACCGTGCCTACGTCGAGCGCAGGCAGCGCGCCGGGATCCTGGAGCAGGGCACGGTGGACGTGCTGCGCGATGCGGGGGCCGGGGAGCGGATGGACCGCGAGGGGCTGCGCCACGACGGCATCGAGCTGCGGTTCGCCCGGCGCCGTCACCGCGTCGACTTCCCCGCGCTCACCGGCGGCAGGTCCGTCATGGTCTACGCCCAGACCGAGGTCTGCAAGGACCTCATCGCCCTCCAGCTCGCGCAGGGCGGCCCGCTGCTGTTCGAGGCGGAGGCGCTGGCGGTGGAGGGCGCCGAGACGGACCGGCCGCGCGTCCGCTTCCGCCACCAGGGCGCCGAGGACGTCCTGGAGTGCGACTACGTCGTCGGCTGCGACGGCTCCTGGGGGGTCGCCCGGGCGGCCGTCCCGGACGGGCGGACCTTCGAACGGACGTACCCCTTCGGCTGGCTCGGCATCCTCGCCGACGTCGCCCCCTCGCACGACGAGCTGGTCTACGCCCGCCACGAGCGGGGCTTCGCCCTGCTGTCCATGCGCTCCCCCTCCGTCTCCCGCCTCTACCTCCAGGTCCCCGCGGACACGGACGCCGACCGCTGGAGCGACGAGCGGATCTGGGACGAGCTGGAGCGCCGCTTCGAGACCGACGACGACTGGAGCCTGCGGCGGGGCCCCGTCACCCAGAAGTCGGTCACGCCGATGCGCTCCCACGTCCACGAGCCCATGCGGCACGGCCGCCTCTTCCTGGCCGGGGACGCCGCGCACATCGTGCCGCCCACCGGCGCCAAGGGCCTCAACCTCGCCGTCGGCGACGTGGTCACCTTCGCGCGGGCGCTGGCCCACCGCACCGCGACCGGCTCCGACGCGCTGCTCGACGCCTATTCCGCGACCTGCCTGCGCCGCGTCTGGCAGGCCGAGCGGTTCTCGTACGACATGACGACGCTGCTGCACACCGCCCCGGACGCCACCCCCTTCGACGACCGGCTGCAGCTGGCCCGCCTCGACCGGATCGCCTCCTCCCGCGCCGCCGAGACCGACCTGGCCGAGGCGTACACCGGGTTCCCGATCGGGTGAGCGCCCCCCGGTTGCCGCGCCGGGGCCCGGCCGTGAGGGGAATCACTGATCGGCGTAGCGTGTTGATGCGCAGGGCGAGGGAAAGATCCTCCCCAAGCAGTAGGGTCATTCCTTTGCCGTTCTATTACTCTTGAGCCAAGGCTGCGTCGTGTGGCCATGGAGGAGTGAAATGAGGAGCAGAAACCCGGTCTTCTCGCGACGGGGGTTCAGCCGCGACAACGGCTACGCGGGCTTCAACGCCGCGCCGCAGGCCGGGGGACCCGCCGTCGCCACGCAGGCCAACCCGTACGCGCAGGGCACCCAGGGCAACCCGTACGCCCAGCCGCCCGCCGACAACCCGTACGCGCAGAACCCGTACGCCCAGCAGGACCTTCAGTACGGCACGCCGCCGCAGGCGCCCGCCACCACCGGCCGGATGACGATGGACGACGTCGTCATCCGTACGGCGAGCACGCTCGGCGTGCTCGTGGTGACGGCCGCGCTCGCGTGGGCGCTGCTGCCGGTGGACGACGCCAACATCAACCGCTCGTACGGCATCGGTATCGGTGCCGCGCTGATCGGCATGGTCCTGGCGCTCGTCCAGTCCTTCAAGCGCAAGCCCACCCCGGCGCTGATCCTGCTCTACGCGGCGTTCGAGGGTGTCTTCCTCGGCGTCGTCTCCAGCGTCGTCGACAACCGCATCGCGGACGGTGCGGCCATGCAGGCCGTGATCGGCACGATGGCGGTCTTCGCCGGTGTGCTGATCGCCTACAAGGCGGGCTGGATCCGCGTCAACCGGCGCTTCTACGGCTTCGTGATGGCCGCCGCGCTCGGCTTCGTCATCCTGATGATGGTGAACCTGCTGTTCGCCGTCTTCGGCGGCGGCGACGGCCTCGGCTTCCGCAGCGGCGCGCTCGGCGTCGTCTTCGGCATCGTCGGCATCATCCTCGGCGCCTGCTTCCTCGCCCTCGACTTCAAGCAGGTCGAGGACGGGCTCGCCTACGGCGCGCCACGCGAGGAGGCCTGGTTCGCCGCGTTCGGCCTCACGCTGACGCTGGTCTGGATCTACCTGGAGTTCCTGCGCTTGATCGCGATCTTGAACAGCAACGACTAGTCGGCGACGACCGGTCCGAGCAGGACGACCAGTGAAGGGCCCCGGGCTTCGTGCCCGGGGCCCTTCGTCGTCGGGTGGGCCGACGCCCGCTCACAGCAGCCTGCGTGCGGCCCTTCTCAGGTCGTACTCGTGGACGATCGCCTTCGCGTGGCCGTACGCGAGGTTGTGTTCGTGGCGGAGCCAGCTGACCTTCTCCTCGAAGCGGAAGAGGGCGGGGCCGTCCTCGACGGCGCGCAGCCAGTCGGAGATCTCACGGCCGGTGCACTGGGGGATACGGGCGAGCAGATTGCGATGGGTCTCCTCGGAGAAGACTTGGGACATCGGCGCCTCCGGGCGAAAGGGGATGTAAGCCGGTCCTTCAGGTCACCGTGCCTGAGGGTTCGCCCGTTGGCAACAGTCCCGGACGGCCGCGTACGCTCGCGCCGTGGTTGATACGACGCCTTTGACCCGTGCCGTGGACGACTTCGCCGACCGGCTGCGCGCCGCCCCGCAGAGCAGGCTGCAACGCGGCGCCGCCGCCGAGGCGCTGGAGCTGGCCAGGGAGTTGGCCCGGCGCGCCCAGCGGGTGGAGGAACCCGGGGCCGAGCCCCGCGAGATGCCGGACGCCGGCATGTTCGCCGCCGCCGACCAGATCGCCGTCGCCGCACACGACCTGGCCCTCGTACTGGAGGACGAGGGCCAGGTGGAAGAGGCGGCGGCGCTGGTGGAGGAGGCCCGCAAACGGGCCGGGGTCTGACGCGGCCGACGTGACTACAGGGACGCGATGACGCGGTCCGCCAGGATGTAGACGTTCTCCTCGCCGCAGGCGAAGGTCAGCGTGTAGGCACCGGAGATCCCCGAGCCGCCCAGCAGGTACGGCGTCTGCCCCGCGCCCAGCGCGGCGGCCAGGCGCTCCGCGGTCTCGCGGTGCCCCGGGGTCATGCACAGGGTGGTGCCGTCGGCGAAGACGTACACGTCGAGGGTGCCCAGCGGGCCCGGACGGACGTCGGCCAGCGCGACGCTCGACTCGGCCAGCTCCTCCAGGGTCGCCACGGTGCGGTCGTGGTCGTTCACGGCCGGGGACGGGTTCGGCACGAAGTCCGGGTGGGAGGGGTGCCGGCGGCGGGCGGCGGCCAGCTCGGCGGACTCCCTGGGACCGGCGTGGCCCGCGTCCTGCGAGGACGGCTCGTCGGTGTCCGCGACCGGCTCGATCACGGGCTCCAGGCCCACCAGGTCCGTCTGGCGGGGCAGGAACAGCTCACTGTCGGACAGACCGAGCAGCAGGGGCGCGTCGGAGGCGTCCCGGGACTCCTGGGCGGCCCAGAAGGCCCGCGCCTCGGCGAGTTCCCGCTCGCGCTCCTCGGCGAGCGCCTCCGCGACGGCGGCGCGTATCTCCTCGGCATCGGCGGTGGTGCGGGCGGCGGGCACCCGGCCCCGCGCGGCGGTGGCCCGGCTCTCGGCCAGCTCGGCGCGCAGGGCGCTCACCTGCCGGCGCAGCACCAGGATGCTGCGCAGGACGGCGACGCCCACGGCGCCGGTGGCGGCCGTGGTGAGCAGCAGGGCGATCGGCATGGCGCTCACTGACGTACTCCCGGTTCAAAGTCGACCCCCGACTTCCTACATCAGCTTGAAGGGAGGACTAACCGTCTGTCAGTGCGTAACGTCACGAAACGGACAGGACTTTGGGCCCGGAGGGAAGGGGCGGGGATGGTCTGACCTGCGTAAATCCAGGGCACGGGAGAGGTAGGTCACATCCTGGGGGAGTTTGGGTCACAAAACGGCCCAGAACCCCGGGGTGAACGGGGTCCCGGGCCGTGTCGTCACGCAGGGCCCACCAGGCGCTACTGACGGTTCCTCAGCGCCCGTCGGCGGGGGGTCAGCTCAGGCGCTCGATGACCATGGCCATGCCCTGGCCGCCGCCGACGCACATGGTCTCCAGGCCGAACTGCTTGTCGTGCCACTGGAGGGAGTTGATCAGCGTGCCGGTGATGCGGGCGCCGGTCATGCCGAAGGGGTGGCCGACGGCGATGGCGCCGCCGTTGACGTTCAGCTTCTCCAGCGGGATGCCGAGGTCGCGGTAGGAGGGGATGACCTGCGCGGCGAACGCCTCGTTGATCTCGACCAGGTCGATGTCGCCGATGGTCAGCCCGGCGCGGGACAGTGCCTGCTTGCTGGCCTCGACCGGGCCCAGGCCCATGATCTCGGGGGACAGGCCGGAGACGCCGGTGGAGACGATGCGGGCGAGCGGGGTCAGGCCCAGCTCGCGGGCCTTGGTGTCGCTCATGATCACCAGGGCGGCGGCGCCGTCGTTGAGCGGGCAGCAGTTGCCCGCGGTGACCAGGCCGTCGGGGCGGAAGACGGGCTTGAGGCCCTGGACGCCCTCCAGGGTGACGCCGGCGCGGGGGCCGTCGTCCTTGGCGACGACCGTGCCGTCGGGGAGCGTGACCGGGGTGATCTCGCGCTCCCAGAAGCCGTTCTTGATGGCTTCCTCGGCGAGGTTCTGGGACCGGACGCCGAACTCGTCCATGTCCTGCCGGGTGATGCCCTTGGCGCGGGCGAGGTTCTCCGCGGTCTGGCCCATCGCGATGTACGGGTCGGGGACCAGGCCGTCCTCGCGCGGGTCGTGCCAGGTGGTGCCCTCCTGCTGGGCGACCTCGGCGGTGCGCGCCTCGGCCTCGGCGAAGAACGGGTTGTGCGTGTCCGGCAGGCTGTCGGAGTTGCCCTTGGCGAACCGGGAGACCATCTCGACACCGGCCGAGATGAAGACGTCGCCCTCACCGGCCTTGATGGCGTGCAGGGCCATGCGGGAGGTCTGCAGGGAGGAGGAGCAGTACCGGGTGACGGTGCAGCCGGGCAGGTGGTCCATGCCCATCTCGACGGCGACGATCCGGCCGAGGTTGTTGCCCTGCTCGCCGCCGGGCAGGCCGCAGCCGAGCATCAGGTCGTCGATGTCCCTCGGGTCCAGCTCGGGGACCTTCGCGAGCGCCGCCTGGATGATCGTGGCGGCCAGGTCGTCGGGGCGCAGGTCCTTCAGGGAGCCCTTGAAGGCCCGGCCGATGGGGGAACGGGCGGCAGAGACGATCACGGCTTCGGGCATCACGGCTCCAGTGATGAGGGGTTGGCGGCTGCTGGGGAAGTTACCCGGCCGTATGGCCTGGGTCACGGGTATGGGCGTGTGAGATGGGCCGCAACTTTCTAAGCGCTTGCTTTTGCCTCCGGCGGTGGGCGGGGCTTGTTCTGCGGGGGGTTGCGGCGGGCGTCGCTGGGGGCTGCGCCCCCAGACCCCCCTTTCGGCCTGGACGGCCTCGTCCTCAAACGCCGGACGGGCTGGTTGAACCCGCCTGCGTCAGGTGGTGCCGGGTTCGGTCGTCGGACGGGCTCGTCCTCAAGCGCCGGACGGGCTGGTTGAACCCGCCTGCGGCCGGCGGCGCCGCGTTCGGCCGTCGGACGGCCTCGTCCTCAAGCGCCGGACGGGCTGGTGGGGGCGGCCTGCGGCCGGCGGTTGAGCGGGCTCGGTTTCAGACGCCGGATGGGCTGGTGGGTTCCGCCTCGGTCACCCGGCGTCGCCTGCGGCGTTTCAGGAGGGCCCAGGGGCCGCGCGGGCCCGTGGGCATCGCGGCGGCGACCTCCGTGCCGGCCTCGGACGCCGCCTCCGCGGCCGCCCTGGCCACCGGCAGGAAACCCTCGCGGCGCAGTGCGTCCGGGTGCTCCTCCTCGGCCGGCCACAGGCCGAGCGCGGCGCACACCGACGGCAGGACGGCCATCGCGGCGGTGGCGTACCCCTCGGCGGACGGGTGGTAGTTGTCGGGGCCGAACAGCTCACGCGGGTTCTGCGCGAACTCCGGGCCCAGCAGATCGCCCAGCGACACCGTGCGCCCGCCCTGCTCGACGACGCCGATGGTCTGCGCCGCCGCGAGCTGCCGCGAGGCCCGCCGGGCCAGCCAGCGCAGCGGTTGCCGCACCCGCTCGATCGTGCCCAGGTCCGGACAGGTGCCGACCACCACCTCCGCGCCGGCCGTGCGCAGCCGCCGTACCGCCCCGGACAGGTGCCGCACCGAGCGGGTGGGCGGCATCCGATGGGTGACGTCATTGGCGCCGACCATGATCACGCAGATGTCCGGCACCCGGTCGGGGTCCGCGAGCACCAGCGCCACCTGCCGGTCCAGGTCGTCCGAGCACGCCCCCGGCTGCGCGACCGACCCCAGCCGCACCGGCCGCTCCGCCACCGCCGCGAGCCCCGACGCCAGCAGCGCACCCGGCGTCTGCCCGGCCCGGTGGACGCCCTGCCCGGCGGCCGTGGAGTCGCCCAGCATCATCAGCCGCAGCGGCGGATCACCGGCCGTGGGCAGGGTGCCGCCGTACAGCCCCTGCGCGTTCGGCACCCGGGTCGGCGTGCCCACGCCCACCCGTCGCCTGGCCAGCTGCACCTCCGCCACCACCAATCCGACCGCCGCCGCCCCCGCCAGCCCGATACCGCCGCCGCCGTACGCCGCGCCGGCCGCGATCCGCCGGGCCACCCGCGCCCTCGACATGCTCGTCATGCGTCGCCGCCACCTCCTCCAAGCCGTACACCCACTCCTTGCCCCGTACGGACGGTCGCCCAATCTCAACGCAGGGTGAACGACCGTCACGGGGCATCCGCAGGCCATAGGCTGGCCGCACCGATATCGACCCTTCCTTTGCGGCATCCGGAGACCACGGTGCAATTCCACGACTCGATGATCAGCCTCGTCGGCAACACCCCGCTGGTGCGGCTCAACAACGTGACCAAGGGGATCAGGGCCACCGTCCTGGCCAAGGTGGAGTACTTCAACCCGGGCGGCTCGGTGAAGGACCGCATCGCCCTGCGCATGATCGAGGCCGCGGAGAAGAGCGGAGAGCTGCGGCCGGGCGGCACGATCGTCGAGCCGACCAGCGGCAACACGGGCGTGGGACTCGCCATCGTGGCCCAGCAGAAGGGCTACAAGTGCATCTTCGTCTGCCCCGACAAGGTGTCCACCGACAAGATCAACGTGCTGCGCGCGTACGGCGCCGAGGTCGTCGTCTGCCCGACCGCGGTCGACCCCGAGCACCCCGACTCGTACTACAACGTCTCCGACCGGCTGGTCCGCGAGACGCCGGGCGCCTGGAAGCCGGACCAGTACTCCAACCCGAACAACCCGCTCTCGCACTACCACTCCACGGGTCCCGAGCTGTGGGAGCAGACCGAGGGGAAGATCACCCACTTCGTGACCGGCGTCGGCACCGGCGGCACCATCTCCGGCACCGGCCGGTACCTGAAGGACGCCAGTGACGGCGCGGTGAAGGTGATCGGCGCCGACCCCGAGGGCTCCGTCTACTCCGGCGGCTCCGGACGCCCGTACCTGGTCGAGGGGGTCGGCGAGGACTTCTGGCCGACGGCGTACGACCGCGAGGTCGCGGACGAGATCGTCGCCGTCTCCGACAAGGACTCCTTCCAGATGACCCGCCGCCTCGCCAAGGAGGAGGGCCTGCTGGTGGGCGGCTCCTGCGGCATGGCGGTCGTCGCCGCCCTGGAGGTGGCGGCGCGGCTCGGCGAGGACGACGTGGTGGTCGTGCTGCTGCCGGACAGCGGACGCGGCTACCTCAGCAAGATCTTCAACGACGAGTGGATGGCCGACTACGGCTTCCTGGAGGACGCCGGCCCCAGCGCCCGCGTCGCCGAGGTGCTGAACCACAAGGAGGGCGGCCACATCCCCTCCCTCGTCCACATGCACCCGGACGAGACCGTCGGCGAGGCCATCGAGGTGCTGCGCGAGTACGGCGTCTCGCAGATGCCGATCGTCAAGCCCGGCGCCGGCCACCCGGACGTGATGGCCGCGGAGGTCGTCGGCTCGGTCGTGGAACGCGAGCTGCTGGACGCGCTGTTCACCAAGCGCGCCTCGCTGGAGGACCCGCTGGAGAAGCACATGTCCGCCCCGCTGCCCCAGGTCGGCTCCGGTGAGCCCGTCGCGGACCTGATGTCGGTGCTCGGCGGCGCCGACGCGGCGATCGTCCTCGTCGAGGGCAAGCCGACCGGTGTGGTGAGCCGGCAGGACCTGCTGTCCTTCCTCGCCAAGGGCAAGTAGGGCAGGCGGGGTCCGCGACCCGGTCCGGGAGCTTCGTGATCTTCGTGGACTTCGCGGAAGTGGTACGCGCACGTCATGTGCGCGCAGCAGTCGCTTAACACGGGACCGGCAGAGTACGGGGTGTCGGCAGGGAAGGGAGCGGCTCCCCGGACCCGCCGACGCCGAACGGCGTCACGGACTTTCCGGAGCGGCTCCCGGACCTCCAAGGACGCCACGGACGCGCCGCCCGGTCGTGAGGCCCGGCACCGCGTCCCCCGCGGGGACCGCCGTCGTCCCGCCCCCCAGTGATGGGGGTGCGGCGGTCCCCGCGCAGTCTTTCCCCCTCCGGCCCCACCGCGGCCCTCAGTCCTCCCAGGCGTCGTCCCTGTCCCCGCGGCGGCGGCGTCCGAACAGGTCGGGATTGGTGCGGGCGACCTGGACCACGTTGACCCCGACGATGCCGGCCCAGGCGACCAGCATCCCCGGCAGGTGCGCCACGCCGCCGCCGATCGCGGACAGCGGGACCGCGAGCACCAGCGAGACGATGCCGAAGCCGAAGCGCTCGCCGAAGGAGTCCGTGGGCCTCGGCGAGCGGCTGTCCCGGGCGGCCGTCAGCTGCTGCTCGGCGAGCTGCCGGCGCACCCGGCGCTCCACCGCTCCGTCGATGCGCTGGTCGACCTTCTCCAGGAACGAGTCGACCAGCGCCGACTCGTACTCCTCGCCGAGTTCCCTGCGGGTCTGCAAGGTGGCGTCGAGTTCCTTCTTCAGGTCGGTGTCGCGTGCGTCCATTCCCGTCATGCGACCCAAGGTAGGGACCCGGGGCGCCGTCGGCACTGGGGACAACCCCCGTTTTCGGCGGGGGCCGTCCGGTAGGGGGCGGACTCGGCACCCGGGCGGCCTCCCGGCCCGTTCAGCCCGCTCCCCGTCCCTCCCGCCGGGCCAGGGCACGCCGCGACGCCCTGTCGATCATCCGCAGCCCCCGGGCGCGGCCGACCGGACGCAACGCCCTCTGCAATGGCGCCGACCAGGGCCCGCGATGACCGCCGAGGACCGCGAAGCGGGTCCCCGACCCCTCCGCGACCGCGGCCAGACGCCGGCCCCCGGGCACGCCGACGACCTCAGTGTCGAGGTGGTCCCGGGCTGCGGGCACTACCTCCACGAGGAGCGCCCGGACCTGGTCGCACGGGCTGCCGAGCGCCTCTTCTCCGGCACCGGCTGACTCGGCCCGGCGCGGCCCGCCCGCGGCCTGTATAACGGTATGCAGATGCCGGGGCGCGTGAATAGGTCGAGGGGGCCACGTCATGAACGGGACTGGCGGCACCAGCGGGGCGGACGGGACGAGCGGCACGGACAGCCCGGCCGCACGG
The DNA here is from genome assembly GCF_044765285.1 of Streptomyces sp. NPDC102490. Lineage (NCBI taxonomy): Bacteria > Bacillati > Actinomycetota > Actinomycetes > Kitasatosporales > Streptomycetaceae > Streptomyces > Streptomyces sp. NPDC102490. Next base: position 64,857 of record NZ_JBIWJU010000006.1, on the reverse strand, counting down.
TTGCAGGCCCTGTTCGAGGGGCACCGGCTGACGCCGACCCAGCGGCGCATCGCGCACAGCATGGTGCGCCGCGCGTCCGACGTGCCGTTTCTTTCCAGCGTGGAGCTGGCCGAGCTGGCGGGGGTCAGCCAGCCGTCCGTGACCCGCTTCGCCGTCGCCCTCGGTTTCGACGGCTATCCGGCGCTGCGGCGCCATCTGCGCGAGGTCGCCCCCGCGGAACCGGTCGCGGACACCGGGTCCGGCAACGAGTACCAGCAGGCGGTGGCGGCCGAGATCGAGAACCTGCGGCACCTCGCGGAGGTGCTGGCCGACCCGGGCCCGGTGCGGGAAGCGGGCCGCCTGCTCGCCGCAAGCCGGCCGCTGCCGGTGCTCGGGCTGCGGGCCGCCGCCGCCCAGGCACACGGCTTCGCCTACTTCGCCGCCAAGGTCCACCCGGACGTCCGGCTGCTCGGCGAGGGCGGCACGATGCTCCACGACCGCATCGACGCCGCCGTCCGGGCCGGGGCGGCCACGCTGCTCTGCTTCGCCCTGCCCCGGCACCCGCGCGAGGTCGTCGAGGCGCTCGCCCACGCCAAGGAGGCGGGGCTCACGGTGGTGACCGTCGCCGACTCCGCCTTCGCGCCGGTCGCCAAGGTGTCCGACCTGCTGCTGCCCGCCGCCGTCGGCACCGGCCTCGCCTTCGACACCGCCTGCGCGCCGATGCTGCTCGGCCGGGTGCTGCTCGAGGCGATGTGCGACGACCTGCCGGACGCGCAGGCCCGGCTGGAGGAGTTCGACGCCAAGGCCGCGGCGCGGGGACTCTTCGTGGACTGACCTGGCGCGAGTGCCCCGGACGGCGGACGGGTTCTCAGATTCGTCTCAGCTTGCCCCGTTACAGTGCGGCGCCTGACACACCCTTCAGACGCAACGCACAGGCAGGAACGGGACAGGAGGCAGGACGTGGCGCGCGGAGGACAGGTGGGGCTGGCTCGGGTCGCCGTCGTCGTACGGGCGGGCGCCGCACCACTGTGGTGGCTGGGCGTTTTCGCGGCGGGCATCGGCGTGCTGGTGCCGGGGCTCACCGGACGCCGGATCGGGGTGCTGGCCGGTGCCGCGCTCTTCATCGTCGCCACGGCCGCCGTGGCGTGGGTGCGCCGGCGGCGCTACACCGCCCTGGCCGGTTCGGCCGCCCGCGCGGGCAAGCACGACGTGCTCCAGGACCGCCGGGTCACCGTGCGCAACTGGCGCCGGGGCCACCGCTGGTGGCTGCTTCTCGCCTTCCTCGCCGCCCTCGGCAGCGCCTTCGCCGTGCCCGCGGCGGGCGGGCTGCTGCTGGCCGGCTGCGGCGCCGGGCTGTGGCTCAAGTCCGCCTGGATCGGCCGCCGCGAGCAGGCCGGGGACGCCCTGCTGTGGGTCCGCGTGGACTGGCTCGCCGACAACGCCGGCCGCCCCGCGGGCAAGAGGGTCAAGGCCTACCGCAGCACGGGCATCGCGGCGGGCGACGCGGCACCCGGCGGGGCGAGGCGCAAGACGCCGGTCTCCGTCTGACGGGGGAGCCGGCTCGTCCCGCGCTGCCCGCCTTCGCGGTGAAGGCGGGCAGCGCGGATCTTCATGACGCCGCCGCCTGCCCTGGCGCCCCCATCCCGCACGCGCACGCACACACGCACCCGCGCACGCGCACGCGCACCGCGCTGGACACGGCCCTGTTGACTAGCTCTATTCAGGAGGCGAGGATATGAATATCCGTAGCAACAATCCGCCGGGAGCAAGCCACCAGGAGGCAGACCATGTCCGGACCTCGTCCTGTCCGAGCGCCACGCGGTACCGAGCCGAGCGCCCTGGGCTGGCAGCAGGAGGCCGCCCTGCGGATGCTGCAGAACAACCTCGACCCGGAGGTCGCCGAGCACCCCGACAAGCTCGTCGTCTACGGCGGCACGGGGAAGGCGGCCCGCGACTGGCGCTCCTTCGACGCGATGGTGCGGACGCTGCGCACCCTCAAGCAGGACGAGACGATGCTCGTCCAGTCCGGCCGCCCGGTCGGCGTCATGCAGACCCACGAGTGGGCCCCGCGGGTCCTCATCGCCAACTCCAACCTGGTCGGCGACTGGGCCAACTGGGAGGAGTTCCGCCGCCTGGAGGCCCTCGGCCTGACCATGTACGGGCAGATGACGGCCGGCTCCTGGATCTACATCGGCACCCAGGGCATCCTCCAGGGCACCTACGAGACCTTCGCCGCCGTCGCCGCGAAGAAGTTCGGCGGCACCCTGGCCGGGACGATCACCCTCACCGCCGGTCTCGGCGGCATGGGCGGCGCCCAGCCGCTGGCCGTCACCATGAACGACGGCGTCGTGATCTGCGTCGACTGCGACCCGCGCGCCATCGACCGCCGCATCGAGCACCGCTACCTCGACGTCAAGGCCGACTCCCTCGACCACGCCCTCCAGCTGGCCACCGAGGCCCGCGACCGGCGCGAGCCGCTGTCCATCGGCGTCCTCGGCAACGCCGCCGAGCTGGTCCCGCAGCTCCTCGCCATGGGCGCCCCGATCGACATCGTCACCGACCAGACCTCGGCCCACGACCCGCTGGCCTACCTGCCCACCGGCATCGCCTTCGAGGACATGGCCGACGCCGCCGCCAAGGACCCGGCCGGCTTCACCACCCGGGCCCGCGAGTCCATGGCCCGGCACGTCGAGGCCATGGTCGGCTTCCAGGACGCCGGTGCCGAGGTCTTCGACTACGGCAACTCCATCCGCGGCGAGGCCCGGCTCGCCGGGTACGACCGGGCCTTCGCCTTCCCGGGCTTCGTACCGGCGTACATCCGCCCCCTGTTCTGCGAGGGCAAGGGCCCCTTCCGGTGGGCCGCCCTGTCCGGCGACCCCGCCGACATCGCCAAGACCGACAAGGCGATCCTCGACCTCTTTCCGGAGAACGAGTCCTTGGCCCGCTGGATCAAGATGGCGGGGGAGCGGGTCCACTTCCAGGGCCTGCCCGCCCGTATCTGCTGGCTCGGCTACGGCGAGCGCGACAAGGCCGGTGAGCGGTTCAACGACATGGTCGCGAGCGGCGAGCTGGCCGCCCCGATCGTCATCGGCCGCGACCACCTCGACTGCGGCTCCGTCGCCTCCCCGTACCGCGAGACCGAGGCCATGCTCGACGGCTCCGACGCCATCGCGGACTGGCCGCTGCTCAACGCCATGGTCAACGTGGCCTCCGGGGCCTCCTGGGTCTCCCTCCACCACGGCGGCGGCGTCGGCATGGGCCGCTCCCTGCACGCCGGGCAGGTCACCGTCGCCGACGGCACCCCGCTCGCCGGGGAGAAGATCCGCCGGGTGCTCACCAACGACCCCGGCATGGGCGTCATCCGGCACGTCGACGCCGGGTACGACATCGCCGAGTCGGTCGCCGCGGAGCGGGGCGTGCGGGTGCCGATGCGCGAAGGCCGCGAGGGCGACGACGCGCGCGAAGGTGACGGCGCGTGAGCTTCCACAGCATGTGGGCGGAGCTGCTGCCGATCGGCCGCAGCTCCGCCTCCGGCGGCTACCGCCGTTACGCCTGGACCGGCGCCGACGCCGACTGCCGGACCTGGTTCCAGGAGCAGGCCGAGGCGCGCGGGCTCACCTACGAGACCGACCGCAACGGCAACCAGTGGGCCTGGCTCGGCGACCCGGCCGCCGGGAACGCCGTCGTCACCGGGTCCCACCTGGACTCCGTGCCCGACGGCGGCGCCTTCGACGGCCCCCTCGGCGTCGTCTCCGCCTTCGCCGCCCTGGACGAACTGCGCGGGCGGGGAGCGCGGTTCACCCGGCCGCTGGGCATCGTCAACTTCGGCGACGAGGAGGGCGCCCGCTTCGGCCTCGCCTGCGTCGGCTCCCGGCTCACCTCCGGCGCGCTCACCGTCGAGCAGGCGCACCGCCTCACCGACGGCGACGGCATCACCCTCCCGCGGGCCATGGAGTCCGCCGGGTACGACCCCGGCACCCTCGGCCCCGACCCCGAACGGCTCGCCCGCATCGGCGCCTTCGTCGAACTCCACGTCGAACAGGGCCGCGCCCTCGACCTGTCCGGCGACCGGATCGGCATCGCCTCCGCCATCTGGCCGCACGGACGCTGGCGGTTCGACTTCCGCGGCGAGGCCAACCACGCCGGCACCACCCGCCTCGCCGACCGGCACGACCCGATGCTGCCCTACGCCGAGACCGTCCTCGCCGCCCGCCGCGAGGCCGAACTCGCCGGTGCCGTCGCCACCTTCGGCAAGATCGGCGTCGAACCCAACGGCGTCAACGCCATCCCCTCCCTGGTGCGCGGCTGGCTCGACTCCCGCGCCGCCGACCAGGCGAGCCTGGACACCGTGGTCACCGGAATCGAGAAGGCCGCCCGCGAGCACGCCGCCGCCCACGGCGTGGACCTCGACGTCGTCCGCGAGTCCTTCACCCCCGTCGTCGACTTCGACCACGCCCTGCGCGACGAACTCGCCCGCATCCTGGGCACGGAGACGGAGCTGAAGGTCCCCGTCCTCGGCACCGGCGCCGGACACGACGCCGGAATCCTCTCCGACCGCATCCCGACCGCCATGCTGTTCGTACGCAACCCCACCGGCGTCTCGCACTCCCCGGCCGAGCACGCCGCCGAGGACGACTGCGTGGCCGGGGTGAGTGCACTCGCCGACGTACTGGAAGGGCTGGCCTGCACGTGACCTCCTCCTCGCGGACCCGCACGTACTGGCTGGAGCACGCCTGGCTCGGCACCCACGTCGAGCCGGACGTCGCCGTGGAGGTGAGCGAGGGCCGCATCACCGCCGTCCGTACGGACGTCCCCACGCCGCCTCCGGGCGCCGAGATCCTGCGCGGACTGACCCTGCCGGGACTGGCCAACGCCCACTCGCACGCCTTCCACCGGGCCCTGCGCGGCACCGTGCAGGTCGGCTCCGGCACCTTCTGGACCTGGCGCGAGGTGATGTACTCCGTCGCCGACCGGCTGACCCCGGACACCTACCACGCCCTCGCCCGCGCCGTGTACGCCGAGATGGCACTGGCCGGCATCACCACCGTCGGCGAGTTCCACTACCTCCACCACGCGCCCGGAGGCACCCCCTACGCCGACCCCAACGCGATGGGCGACGCCCTGATCGAGGCCGCCGCCGAAGCCGGTGTCCGCATCACCCTCCTCGACACCTGTTACCTGTCCTCCGGCTTCGGCGAGCCCCCGAGCACCCACCAGCTCCGCTTCTCCGACGGCACGGCTCAGGCCTGGGCCGAACGCTGTTCAGTTCTCAAGGAACGGGATCACGCACGGATCGGGGCCGCGATCCACTCCGTACGGGCCGTGCCCGCGGACCAGTTGGCGACCGTGGCGCAGTGGGCGGAGGCGCGGCGGGCCCCGCTGCATGTGCACCTGTCCGAGCAGACCGCCGAGAACGACGCCTGCCGACAGGCCCACGGCCGCACGCCCACCCGGCTCCTCGCCGACCACGGGGTGCTGGGCGCCCGCACCACCGGCGTCCACAACACTCACCTCACCGACGAGGACATCGCCCTGCTCGGCGGCAGCCGCACCGGCACCTGCATGTGCCCCACCACGGAACGGGACCTCGCCGACGGCATCGGTCCGGCCGCCGCGCTCCAGCGGGCCGGCTCACCGCTGTCCCTCGGCTCCGACAGCCACGCCGTCGTCGACCTGCTGGAAGAGGCGCGTGCCATGGAGCTGAACGAACGCCTGCGCACCCGCACCCGCGGCCACTGGACCGCCGCCGCACTGCTGAGCGCCGCCACCGCCGACGGTCACGCCGCCCTCGGCTGGGACGACACCGGCCGCATCGAGACCGGAGCCCGCGCCGACCTCACGACGATCGCGCTGGACTCGGTCAGAACAGCGGGGCCGCTGCCCAGGCTCGGCGCCGAGACGGCCGTATTCGCCGCGACGGCAGCGGACGTACGGCACACGGTCGTGGGCGGGCGGCACGTCGTACGCGACGGGGCGCACGCCCTCGTACCGGATGTGCCGCAGGCCCTGGCGCGGGCCGTCGAAGCCCTGCGCGCCTGACGACCGGCCCCCGCCCGCGGACCGGCCCCCGCCCCAGCCCCCACGAGGACACCAGGGACCCCATGAGCAGCAGCACCGTCATCACCAACATCGCCGCACTCGTCACCAACGACCCCTCCCTCGGCGACCACTCCCCGCTCGGTCTGGTCCGGGACGCGGCCCTCGTCATCGAGGGCGACCGCGTCGTGTGGACCGGTGAATCAAGCAAAGCACCCGCCACTGACAATCGGGTCGACGCCGGTGGCCGGGCGGTCCTCCCCGGCTTCGTGGACTCCCACTCCCACCTCCTCTTCGCGGGCGACCGCACCGAGGAGTTCAACGCCCGCATGTCCGGCCGTCCCTACAGCGCGGGCGGCATCCGCACCACCGTCGCCGCCACCCGCGCCGCGAGCGACGACGAACTGGAGGCCGGGCTCACCCGCTACCTCGCGGAGGCCCTGCGCCAGGGCACCACCACCTTCGAGACCAAGTCCGGCTACGGCCTGACCACCGCCGACGAGTCCCGCGCCCTGCGCGTCGCCGCCCGCCACACCGACGAGGTCACCTTCCTCGGCGCCCACATCGTCGCCCCCGAACTCGCCGACGACCCCGCCGCCTACGTCGACCTGGTCACCGGCGAGATGCTCGACGCCTGCGCCCCGCACGCCCGCTGGATCGACGTGTTCTGCGAGAAGGGCGCCTTCGACGGCGACCAGGCCCGCGCCATCCTCACCGCGGGCAAGGCGAAGGGACTGCACCCCCGCATCCACGCCAACCAGCTCTCCTACGGCCCCGGCGTCCGGCTCGCCGTCGAACTCGACGCCGCCAGCGCCGACCACTGCACCCACCTCACCGACGCGGACGTGGACGCCCTCGCGGGCAGCCGTACGGTCGCGACCCTGCTGCCCGGCGCCGAGTTCTCCACCCGCGCGCAGTGGCCGGACGCCCGGCGGCTCCTCGACGCCGGTGCCACGGTCGCGCTGTCCACCGACTGCAACCCCGGGTCGTCCTTCACGTCCTCCGTGCCCTTCTGCATCGCGCTCGCCGTACGGGACATGGGGATGACGCCCGACGAGGCGGTCTGGTCGGCCACCGCGGGCGGTGCCGCGGCCCTGCGCCGGGACGACGTCGGCCGCCTCACCCCGGGCGCGTACGCCGACCTGACGCTGCTGGACGCCCCGAGCCATGTGCACCTGGCCTACCGGCCCGGCGTGCCACTGGTCGCGGGCGTGTGGCGGCGGGGCGTGCGTAGGGTGTGACCGGCGGGTGAACCGGGGAGCGGGGGACGGATGGCCAAGTACTGGTGGACGCCGTTCCTGGTGAACGTGCTGCTCGGGATTCCGGGCGTCGTGCCGTTCTGGCTCGTGTGGTACCTGATGGTCAACTGGCCGCTGGCGGAACTGGGCTGGACCGTGCGCGAGCCGACGGAGAACGACGGCATGGCGCTCTGGCTGGTGATCGTCGTCCCGGTGGTGGCGCTCTTCGGGATGATCTGGTGGCTGGTCAACGCGCCGTTGCGACGCCGGACGTCGCTCGCGCCGCGCACCTTCTGGCTCCTGTGCGCTCTGGCCCCGCTGCTGCCGATGACGGCGCTGATCGCCAACTCCGTGTGAGAGCCGGGCAGCCCGAAGGGGGGCGGCCCGGCTCCGGACCACCCCCCCCTGGAGGGCAAGCGTCACCCGGTGAGGACTACTCCTCGACCGTGAGCCCCTTGCGCAGCCGTACGAGGGTCCGCGACAGCAGACGGGAGACGTGCATCTGGGAGATGCCCAGCTCCTCGCCGATCTCCGACTGGGTCATGCCGGCGACGAAACGGAGCGAGAGGATCTTCCGGTCCCGCGAGGGCAGTTCGGCGATCAGCGGCTTCAGCGACTCGACGTACTCGATGCCCTCGAGCCCGTGGTCCTCGTAGCCGATCCGGTCGGCGAGCGCGCCCTCCGCGTCGTCCTCCTCCGGCTGGGCGTCCAGCGAGGAGGCGGTGTAGGCGTTGGACGCCGCCATGCCCTCGACGACCTCGTCCTTGGACAGGCCCAGGTGCTCGGCCAGCTCGGTCACCGTGGGGGCGCGGTCGAGGCGCTGGGCCAGCTCGTCGCCGGCCTTCGCCAGGTCGAGCCGCAGCTCCTGGAGGCGCCGCGGGACCCGCACGGACCACGAGGTGTCGCGGAAGAAGCGCTTGATCTCGCCGATGATGGTCGGCATCGCGAACGTGGGGAACTCCACACCGCGCGACAGCTCGAAGCGGTCGATCGCCTTGATCAGGCCGATGGTGCCGACCTGGATGATGTCCTCCATCGGCTCGCTGCGCGAGCGGAAGCGGGAGGCGGCGAACTTGACCAGCGCGAGGTTCAGCTCGACGAGCGTGTTGCGTACGTACGCGTGTTCGTGGGTGCCTTCCTCCAGCGACTCCAGCCGCTCGAAGAGGGTCTTGGACAGGGCCCTGGCGTCCGCCGGAGCGACCTCGTCGTACGCGGGGATGTCCGGAAGCCCGGCGAGTGCGCCGTCGTGGTCGACGACGGCGTCGTGATGCTCGATGGGATTCAGATGTTCCGGAGGGAGTGTCGACGTCGCTTGGCGGGTACGCGATCCGTCGAGCCGGGGTGACATGATGTCCTCCATCGTTCTCGGCATGCGGCTGCCGAAGCCAAATACGTGCACTGCGGTGTGCGGCGCCTCCAAAGCCGGCCGTGTCGGTTTACGTGTCCTACTAGCCCTACCGGGTTTACCGAGCCGACCGCAAGTGTGTTATGTGCGGGTATGTCCGTTTGTGTGCGGTTGTTCGGGTGTCGGAGTGCGGTGGGTTGGCGTAGTGTTCGAGGGCGTCAGCAAGCAGTCACGACCTCGGGAGAGAGAAACGGCATGGACCGCGGGACGGTCGGCAGTGCCCAGTCGGGCCGGCTTCTGGTCGAGGTACGGGAAGAGGGCCCCAGTGCCGTCGTGACACCGGCGGGTGAGCTGGATCACCACACCGCCGATCTGTTGCGCGAGCCGCTGGAGGAGTGCCTCGCCAAGGGATTCAACCGGCTCGTCGTGGACTGCTCACGGCTGGAGTTCTGCGACTCCACGGGACTCAACGTCCTGCTCGGCGCCCGGCTGAAGGCGGAGGCCGCGGGAGGCGGAGTGCATCTGGTGGCCATGCAGCCGGTGGTGGCCCGCGTGTTCGAGATCACGGGGGCCGAAGCGGTCTTCACCCTCCACGACACGCTCGAGGCCGCCCTGGCCGACGCGTCCGACCCGTCCGACTGAGCCGTCCTTGTCCGGCCGGCGGAGGGGCGCGTGCGCATCCCGGGGCGGGTGTTTTCGAGCCTCGCCGAGTTTCGTGCGCAATACAGGGGTGTTCGTACGGTCCCCTCGGGCAGGAGAGACCCTGTACCGGCTGTGTACGACTTTGCTGTCTACGACTTTGAAACATGAACTGGTGAATCGGTGAGGTGAAGCGCTGATGAGCACCACCCGGCCCTACTCGCCGGGCGACCGCGGTCCGGAGCCCAGCGGCGCTTCCGGGGCGTCCGAGGGGGGCGCGACCGGGGAGTCCGAGGCGGACGTGCCCGCCGGGCAGGCTGCGATGCTGGGGGCCCCCGCTCCCGCTTCCGCGCCCGCGGCTGCCTCGGGAGCGACGTCCGCGTCCCCGCCCGCGTCCGGGGAGGGCGGCGGACGGCAGACCCGCAGGCTGACCTTCGAGGACACGACCGGGGTCGTTCCGCTGGCCCGTGATTTCACCCGCGAGGCGCTGTACGCCTGGGGCTGGCTGCCCTCCGCCACCGCGGATCAGCGTGCCGCCGCCGAGGACGTACTGCTCGTGGTGTCCGAGCTGGTCACCAACGCCTGCCTGCACGCCGAGGGGCCGGACGAACTGCGGATCACCTGCGAGAAGAAGGTGATCCGGCTGGAGGTCTCCGACCGTGGCACGGGGCAGCCCGCGCCGCGGACCCCGCACCGTGCGGGGCGGCCGGGCGGTCACGGCATGTTCATCGTGATGCGGCTGTGCCTGGACTGGGGCGTCACGCGGACGCCGGGGGTCGCGGGCAAGCGGGTGTGGGCGGAGCTCGGCGCCCCGGCGTAGGCCTGCGGCGCTCGCGCGGGGGTTTGTGCCCACCCCCACCCACCCGTCTCGGCACGCGAAGAAGCCGACGCCCCGGGGCTCCGCCCCAGCCCCTCACGGTGCCCACGTCCGTGCCGCCCCATCGCCGCCCTGCACCCCGGCCTTCTCCTCTTGAGCTTCACCCGGTCCCTTCCCACCCCGCCCGCTAGCAGGGCTGCACCCCGCCCCCGGCTGTGCCGGGCTCCCTCGGAGGGCTTCGCTCGGTCCCTTCCTAGGGCGTCCGCTGCCCGCCCGGGCACCGCCCTGGCGTCTGCGGCCTCCGGAGGCCGGTGCTGCGCTGCTCGCTCGTGCTTGCCGGGGCTCGGGCTTGTGGGGTCCGGGTCCCGCTGAAACGCCGGGAGGGGCACCCCGTCCGTTGGATGGGGTGCCCCTCCGGGAAAGGCGGGCGTTCGCAGGGGTCAGCGCACGTCGCCCATGAGGGCCTTGACGCGCTTGCGGTACATCCAGATCGCGACGCCCGCGACCACCGCGAGGGTCGCCTCCGCGGCGACGATGCCCGTCTTGTTGAGGTCGACGCCGGCGATGGAGAGCAGGCCGGTCGTGGCGTCGCCGGCGGTGACGGCCAGGAACCAGACGCCCATCATCTGCGAGGCGTACTTCACCGGCGCCATCTTCGTCGTCACCGACAGGCCGACCGGGGAGAGCATCAGCTCACCGCAGGTCTGGACGAAGTAGATCGCCACCAGCCACAGGGCCGCCGCCTTGTGGCCGCCCTCCGCGATGCCCAGCGGGGCCAGGAAGAGGAAGAAGGAGGCGCCGACCAGGACCAGACCGCCGCAGAACTTGACGACGGTGCTCGGCTCCTTGCCGCGGCGGGCGAGCGCCAGCCACAGCGTGGCGAAGACCGGGGCCAGGGCCATGATGATGACCGGGTTGACCGACTGGTACCAGGAGACCGGGAAGTCCCAGCCGAAGACGCTGTTGTCGGCCGAGGAGTCGGCGAACAGCGACAGCGTCGAGCCGCCCTGGTCGTAGATCATCCAGAACACGGCGGCGGCGACGAAGAACCAGATGTACGCCGACATCTTGGACTGCTCGGCGCGGTCCAGGGACTTGTCGCGCTTGATGTTGGTCAGCACCAGCACCGGGATGATCACGCCGAGCAGGGTCAGCGGGACCAGGATCCAGTTCAGGGTGTAGTGGCCGGAGAAGCCGACGATCGCGTAGAAGACGACGGCCAGCGCGGCCCAGAAGGCGGCCTTGCGCAGCGTCGAGGTCTTCTCCGCCACGGACAGCGGCTTCGGGACCACGCTGGAGTGCGCGGCCAGGTGGCGGCTGCCGATCAGGAACTGGAGCACGCCCAGGCCCATGCCGACCGCGGCGAGCGCGAAGCCCAGGTGCCAGTTGACGTTCTCGCCGATGGTGCCGATGGTCAGCGGCGCCGCGAAGGCACCCAGGTTGATGCCCATGTAGAAGACGGTGAAGCCACCGTCGCGGCGCGGGTCGTCGGGGCCGTCGTAGAGCTGGCCGACCATCGTGGAGATGTTGGCCTTCAGCAGACCCGAGCCGATGGCGACCAGACCCAGGCCCGCGTAGAACGTCCCGGAGGACGGCAGCGCCAGCGTGAGGTGACCGAGCATGATCACACCGCCGGCGATGGCGACGGTCTTGCGGGGGCCCCAGACCCGGTCGCCGAACCAACCGCCCGGCATCGTGAGCAGGTACACCAGCGAGAGGTACACCGAGTAGATCGCGGTCGCGGTGCCGGCGCCGAGGCCGAGGCCACCCGGGGCGACGAGGTACAGCGGGAGCAGAGCCCTCATGCCGTAGTAGGAGAACCTCTCCCACATCTCGGTCATGAAGAGTGTGGCCAGTCCGCGGGGGTGGCCGAAGAAGGTCTTCTCGGAGCCGGGGGTGCCCGGGGTGACCGAGTCCTTCGTCAGGCTGGACGCCATGGTCGATCCTTGCTGGTCGGGACGCGCTCATGAGGCGATGCGCGCCCGGTGGGGGGCGGCCGGCACCGGCGGCGTCCCCGCCCGTCCCACGCCTGAGGGATTCCGCTCCGGATTGCGAAGCGGTGGGCGGCGGCCACCGGGATCCACGCCTCGGCGCGCGTCACTGCACGCGGTGAGGCCCGGCCACAGGTCATTCCTTTCAAGGCCGGCCGTGGGGGCCGGCCCGCACACAAAAGTGACCTTCAGCGTCGAACTGTCGCCAAAGGTCCGCGGGGTGCTACAGGCGCTGATTCACCATACGGCAGGACACCGCCCGGTATGGAAGCACTTGAGACGCGGATCACAGGTAATAGTGGAACCGCGAACGATCTTTCGAAGGTCCATCACAGGATGGCACCCCACAGTCACAGGTGTGGACGCGGGGTCGACGGAGCCGGTCCCGCGGCGCCCGTCCGGGCGGTGCGCGGCGGGTGCCCGGCTTGTCCCTTGTGCGGCGGCCGTGGCAGCGATCTTGCCCCGGGCGTTGCTCCGAGCGGTCTACCATCAGGCCATGACCCGTGTACTGCTCGCCGAGGACGACGCGTCCATCTCGGAGCCGCTGGCCCGCGCACTGCGCAGGGAAGGGTACGAGGTCGAGGTGCGTGAGGACGGACCCACCGCACTCGACGCCGGGTTGCAGGGCGGCATCGACCTGGTCGTGCTGGACCTGGGCCTGCCGGGCATGGACGGTCTGGAGGTCGCCCGCCGGCTGCGGTCCGAGGGCCACGCCGTGCCGATCCTGATCCTGACCGCCCGCGCCGACGAGGTGGACACCGTCGTCGGCCTGGACGCGGGCGCCGACGACTACGTCACCAAGCCCTTCCGCCTGGCCGAGCTGCTCGCCCGGGTCCGGGCCCTGCTGCGGCGCGGCGCCGTCGAGCCCCCGCAGCCGCCCGCCACCCACGGCGTGCGCATCGACGTCGAGTCACACCGGGCGTGGATGGGCGAGGAGGAGCTCCAGCTCACCGCGAAGGAGTTCGACCTGCTGCGGGTCCTGGTGCGCGACGCCGGCCGGGTCGTCACCCGCGACCAGCTGATGCGCGAGGTCTGGGACACCACCTGGTGGTCGTCGACCAAGACCCTCGACATGCACATCTCCTGGCTGCGCAAGAAGCTGGGGGACGACGCGGCCAACCCCCGCTACATCGCCACCGTGCGCGGTGTGGGCTTCCGTTTCGAGAAGAACTGAGCGAGCCCCCAGGGGGCCCTTCGGGTAAGAGGACATGCGCCGTCGACTGATCCAGTCCACGCTCGCCGTGGTGCTCGTCGTGATCGCCGTCTTCGGCGTCTCCCTCGTCATCGTCGAGACCCGGACCATCAGCAGCACCGCCCAGGAACGGGTCGACCTGGAGGCGGTGCGGCTGGCCAGCATCGTCGACAGCCGGCTCATCGGCACCGGCTCCGTCGACGAGGAGTTCCTGCGGGAGCAGATCCGCGACGCCCGGTACGCCGTGATCCGCATCCCCGGCGAGCCGGTCATCGAGGTGGGCGACAAGCCGTCCGGCGACGTGCTCCAGGGCCGGGCCACCGGTGAGGAGGGCGAGACGGTCCTCGTCGAGGAGCCCAGCTCCTCGGTCACCCGGGAGGTCGGGCGGACCCTGCTGATCATCGGCCTGGTGGCGCTGCTCGCGGTGATCGCCGCCGTACTGCTGGCGATCCGGCAGGCCAACCGCCTCGCCTCGCCGCTCACCGACCTCGCCGAGACCGCCGAACGCCTCGGCTCCGGCGACCCGCGCCCGCGGCACAAGCGGTACGGCGTCCCCGAGCTGGACCGGGTCGCCGACGTCCTGGACTCCTCCGCGGAGCGCATCGCCCGGATGCTCACCGCCGAGCGCCGGCTGGCCGCCGACGCCTCCCACCAGCTGCGCACGCCGCTGACCGCGCTGTCGATGCGGCTGGAGGAGATCACCCTCACCGACGAGCCGGAGACGGTGAAGGAGGAGGCGACGATCGCGCTGTCGCAGGTGGAGCGGCTGACCGACGTCGTGGACCGGCTGCTCACCAACTCCCGCGACCCGCGCAGCGGCTCCGCCGTCACCTTCGAGCTGGACGACGTCATCCAGCAGCAGATCGCCGAGTGGCGTCCCGCCTACCGCAGCGAGGGGCGGGCCATCGTCAGCTCCGGCAAGCGTCATCTGACGGCCGTGGGCACCCCGGGCGCGGTGGCGCAGGTGCTGGCCGCGCTGATCGAGAACTCCCTGATGCACGGCGGCGGCACCGTCGCCCTGCGGACCCGGGTGACCGGCAACCAGGCCGTGGTCGAGGTCACCGACGAGGGCCCCGGCGTCCCGGCCGACCTGGGGGCGCGGATCTTCGAGCGCGCGATCAGCGGACGCAACTCCACCGGCATCGGCCTCGCCGTCGCCCGCGACCTGGCCGAGGCGGACGGCGGCCGCCTGGAGCTGCTCCAGGGGCGCCCACCGGTCTTCGGGCTGTTCCTGTCCCGTACGCCGCCCTCGAAGAAGTCCGCGGCGGACGGCGGGGAAACGGTGCGCTGAGGGCTCCGGGCCCGGGCGGGCGGGTCAGCGGTGGCCGGCGGGGGCGCCGTCCGCGCGGGGGACCGCGGTCGGGTGCTCGTGCTCCAGGAAGGTCTCCGCCCGCGTCACCGGCTCACGCGCGGGCAGCGCCCGGAAGACCCAGCTGCGGTACGACCAGAAGCGGAACAGCGTGCCGATGCCGATGCCGAGGAACTTGAAGATGTTGCTCTGCAACGGGCTGTCCCAGCCGAACCCGTACGTCGCGGTGTAGAGCACGCCGTTCTCGATGACCAGCCCGACCGCGCTGAACAGCAGGAACAGCGACATCTCGCGGGTCTGGCCGCTCTTGTCGCGGTCGCGGTAGGTGAAGTAGCGGAAGCCCACGTAGTTGAAGACGATCGCGGCGATCGTGGCGACGATGCTGGCCCGCACCACCTGGAGGTCGGTGACCTGCCGCACGAAGTTGAAGACGAGGAGGTTGACCAGCACTCCCGCGCCGCCCACGGCGCCGAACTTCACGACCTCACGCACGAACCGGTCGACCCGCTCCCGCATCCCGGCGCGCTGCGCCGCGGGTGCGGAGGGAGCCGTGTGAGCACCCGAGGAACCATGTCCCATGGCCGTGCAGGCCCCCGTCCATCGGTTGGCGTCAATCCGTTCATGCTAACCACCCGGACGCGCGATCTTCCTGCGGACGGTCATACGAGCGCCGGAACGGGCGTCTGGACCGGCTGGAAACGGCCGGTAAACAGGTGGGCTCCGCGCGGCCGATACGCTAGGGGTGTGACGTTCCCGGTAGTCGGTATGGTCGGCGGTGGCCAGCTCGCTCGTATGACCCACGAGGCGGGCATCCCGTTGGGCATCAGGTTCAAGCTTCTCAGTGACACTCCTCAGGACTCTGCGGCGCAGGTCGTGAACGAAGTCGTCGTCGGCGACTATCGCGATCTGGACACGTTGCGCGAGTTCGCGCGCGGCTGTGACGTGATCACCTTCGATCACGAGCACGTGCCGACCGAGCACCTCAAGGCCCTGGAGACGGACGGCATCCCCGTCCGTCCCGGCCCCGAGGCGCTCGTGCACGCCCAGGACAAGGGCGTGATGCGCGCGAAGCTCGTCGCGATCGGCGTGCCCTGCCCGCGGCACCGGATCGTGCGCGATCCGGCCGACGTGGCCGCCTTCGCGGACGAGGGCGACGGTTTCCCCGTCGTCCTGAAGACGGTGCGCGGCGGGTACGACGGCAAGGGCGTGTGGGTCGTGGACTCCGTCGAGGAGGCGGCCGAGCCCTTCCGCGCGGGGGTGCCCGTGCTGGCGGAGGAGAAGGTCGACTTCGTCCGCGAGCTGGCCGCCAACGTGGTCCGCTCCCCGCACGGCCAGGCGGTGGCCTACCCCGTCGTCGAGTCCCAGCAGGTCAACGGCGTCTGCGACACGGTGATCGCCCCGGCGCCCGACCTCGACGAGGCGCTGGCCCTGCGCGCCGAGGAGATGGCGCTCGGCATCGCCAAGGAGCTGGGCGTCGTCGGCCACCTCGCCGTCGAGCTGTTCCAGACCCGCGACGGCCGCGTCCTCGTCAACGAACTGGCGATGCGCCCGCACAACTCCGGCCACTGGACGATGGACGGCGCGATCACCTCGCAGTTCGCCAACCACGTCCGCGCGGTCCTCGACCTCCCTCTCGGCGACCCGCGCCCGCGCGCGCGGTGGACCGTGATGGTCAACGTCCTGGGCGGCGACTACCCGGACATGTACTCCGCGTACCTGCACTGCATGGCCCGCGACCCGCAGCTCAAGATCCACATGTACGGCAAGGACGTGAAGCCCGGCCGCAAGGTCGGCCACGTGAACACCTACGGCGACGACCTGGACGACGTGCTGGAGCGCGCCCGTCACGCTGCCGGCTACCTGAGAGGGACGATCACCGAATGAGCCAGGCCAGCCCGGTGAGCCCGGTCGTAGGCATCGTCATGGGGTCGGACTCCGACTGGCCCGTCATGGAGGCCGCCGCCAAGGCCCTCGACGAGTTCGAGATCCCCTACGAGGTCGACGTCGTCTCCGCGCACCGCATGCCGCACGAGATGATCGCCTACGGCGAGCAGGCGGCCGGACGCGGCCTGAAGGCGATCGTCGCCGGGGCCGGGGGCGCCGCCCACCTGCCCGGCATGCTCGCCTCCGTCACCCCGCTGCCGGTCATCGGCGTGCCGGTGCCGCTGAAGTACCTGGACGGCATGGACAGCCTGCTGTCCATCGTGCAGATGCCGGCCGGTGTCCCCGTCGCCACCGTCTCCGTGGGCGGTGCCCGCAACGCCGGTCTGCTGGCCGCCCGCATCCTCGCCGCCCACGACGAGGAGCTGCTCGGCCGGATGCGCGAGTTCCAGCAGGAGCTCAACGACCAGGCCACCGAGAAGGGCAAGCGGCTGCGCAACAAGGTCGGGGGCTCCGCGGCCGGCTTCGGATTCGGCAAGTGACGCACGGGACGGAAGGGACGCACATGACGACCTCCACGACCCCCACGACCTCTACGGCCTCCCTCGACCGGGCCCGCGAGCTGCTGCGCGAGTTCCCGGTCGTCGACGGGCACAACGACCTGCCCTGGGCGCTGCGCGAACAGGTCCGCTACGACCTCGACGCCCGCGACATCGCCGCCGACCAGTCCGCCCACCTGCACACCGACCTGGCCCGGCTGCGGTCCGGCGGCGTCGGCGCACAGTACTGGTCGGTGTACGTCCGCTCCGACCTGCCCGGCGCGGTGACGGCGACGCTGGAGCAGATCGACTGCGTCCGGCGGCTGATCGACCGCCACCCCGGGGAGCTGCGGGCCGCGCTGACCGCCGCCGACATGGAGGCCGCGCGGGCCGAGGGCCGGATCGCGTCCCTGATGGGCGCCGAGGGCGGCCACTCCATCGACAACTCGCTGGCCACGCTGCGCGCCCTGTACGCGCTCGGCGTGCGCTACATGACGCTCACCCACAACGACAACGTGGCGTGGGCGGACTCGGCGACCGACGAGCCCGGTGTCGGCGGCCTGTCGGCCTTCGGCCGCGAGGTCGTGCGGGAGATGAACCGCGAGGGCATGCTGGTCGACCTCTCGCACGTCGCCGCGACGACGATGCGGGACGCGCTGGACACCTCCACCGCGCCGGTGATCTTCTCGCACTCCTCCGCCCGCGCCGTCTGCGACCATCCGCGCAACATCCCGGACGACGTCCTGGAGCGGCTGCCCGCCAACGGCGGCATGGCGATGGTGACGTTCGTGCCGAAGTTCGTGCTCCAGGCGGCCGTGGACTGGACCGCCGAGGCCGACGAGAACATGCGCGCGCACGGCTTCCACCACCTCGACGCGAGCCCCGAGGCGATGAAGGTGCACGCCGCCTTCGAGGAGCGCGTCCCTCGTCCCGTCGCCACCGTCTCCACGGTCGCCGATCACCTCGACCACATGCGCGAGGTCGCGGGCGTCGACCACCTCGGCATCGGCGGCGACTACGACGGCACGCCCTTCACCCCGGACGGCCTCGGCGACGTCTCCGGCTACCCGAACCTGATCGCCGAGCTGCTCGACCGCGGCTGGTCCCAGGCCGACCTGGCCAAGCTGACCTGGAAGAACGCGGTCCGCGTCCTCGACGCCGCCGAGGAGGTGGCCCGGGGGCTCCAGGCCACGCGGGAGCCGTCCAACGCGTCGCTGGAGGAACTCGACGGCTGAGCCGTCACCTCTGCGGGGGCGGGGCGGCCGGTGGTCCGGCCGCCCCGCCCCCGTGCATCGGGTGCCGGCCCCGCACCGGGTGGCGGTGCGCCGAGCCGCGGCCGCGCCACCGGGTCCGGGCCGGCGAGGAACGGCCGGCCGAGCGCGCCCGTGACCGACCCGGCCGGGGGCTGGGCCGCGTACCCCCGAACGCTCCATCCACCAGGAAGCCCTTTCCGCTCCGTGCGACGGTGGCCGTACCTCACGACGACCGTTCGGAGCCCGTCATGGCAGACCTCCAGGACGACCTGCACACCGGTACCGAGGCCGGTGGGCTCGACGACCTGCCCGTGCCGCTCGCCGCGGAGGCCTTTCCGCCGGAGCCCTACGCGCCCGTGTCCGACCCCGACGACGAGCCGCTGACCCGGGCGCTGGCCGTGCTGGCCGCCCACCCCGTCGCCGACGGCTGCAACGGCCTGCCCTGGGCGCTCAGGCACCTGCCCTGGTACGACCTGGAGCTGGGCGAGAGCGCCGTCGACACCGACGTGCCGCGGCTGCGCGCGGGGCACGTGGGCGCGCTGCTGTGGTCGCTGCACCTGCCCGAGTCCCTCGACGGGGACCGCGCGGTCGGCGCCACGCTGGAGCAGCTCGACCTGGTCAAGACGGTCGTGCGGGCCCACCCGGAGGGGCTGCGTCTGGCCTACGACGCGGGGCAGGCCATCGACGCCCGCAACTGCGGCCGGATCGCCGTGCTGCCCGGTCCCGCGGGCGCCGCCGCCCTCGGCGACCGCCTCGGCATCCTGCGCTCGCTGCACGCCCTCGGCCTGCGCGCCCTGACGCTGTCCGGGGTGAGCTGGGCGAGCGAGGCGGGGCTGACCCGGTTCGGCGAGGAGGTCGTGCGGGAGATGAACCGCCTCGGTGTCGTCGCCGACCTCTCCGGCGCCTCCGCGCAGACCGTCCGCCGTACCTTCGCGGTGTCCAAGGCGCCCGCGCTGTGCACCCGCTCCGCCGCCCGCGCCCTGCGCCCGCACCCCGCCAACCTCCCCGACGACCTGCTGGTGGAGCTGGGCGCGGCCGGCGGCCTGTGCATGGTGCCGCTGACCGCCGAGCAGACCGGCCCGACCGTCCGGGACGTCGCCGACCACCTCGACCACGTCCGCACGGTGGCCGGGCCGCAGAGCGTCGGCCTGTCCGGCACCTACGACACCGGCGCAGCCCACCCCCTGGAGCTGGGCGACGCCTCCTGCTACCCCCGGCTCATCGCCGAACTGCTCAGGCGCGGCTGGGACGAGGCGGACGTGGCCCTGCTGACCTGGGGCAACGTCCAGCGCGTCCTGCGCGCCGCGGCCTTCACCGCGAAGGCGGCCCAGCTGCGCCGCGAGCCGTCCACGGCGACCATCGCCGACCTGGACGGATAGACCGCGCGAGCGTCACGGGTGCTCGATCCGGCACAGGCAGAAGGGGTGTCCCGCCGGATCGGCGTACACCATGAAGTCCTTCTTCTCCCGGTCCTCCAGGTCCAGCGGCCGGGCGCCCAGCGCGAGCACCCGCTCGTGCGCCGCGTCCATCTCCGCCCAGGTCGCCCCGCCTTCGAAGTCGAGGTGGAACTGCTGGGCGTTGCGGTCGGAGCGCGGCCACTCGGGCGGGGTGAGGCCCAGCGCCCGCTGGAAGGCCAGACGGGGTCCGCCGGGCACCTGGAGGACCACCCAGTCGGGGTCGTCCTCGTCGGGCGTGCCGCCCCCGACCGCCGCGTAGAAGCGGGCCAGCTCACGGGGCTCGGGACAGTCGACGACGACGGAACGGAAACGTGCCACGGGTGCCATGCGGGTCCTCCGAGTGTTCGTGGTCCGGTGTTCAGCAGGCGCAGAGGCAGAACGGGTGCCCGGCCGGGTCGGCGTACACACGGAAGGTGCGGGTGCGGTCCTGCGCGTCCAGCGGCCTCGCGCCCAGCTCCAGCACCGCCTTCTCGGCCGCGTCCAGGTCCGGGACGGTCAGGTCGAGGTGGAACTGCTGCGAGTCGTCGGGCGCGGGCCACTTCGGCGGCACGAACCCGGGGGCGGCCTGGAACGCCAGCGCCTGCCCGCCCGGCAGCTTCAGGTCGACCCAGTCGCCCTCGCCCTCGACGGTGCCGCCGAGCACGTCGGCGTAGAAGCGGGCCAGTGCGCGGGGGTCGGGACAGTCCAGGACGACGACACCCAGTTCGGCGACAGCCATGACTTCCTCCTTGAAGCACGCGATCTACGGTTACCTGCAAAGGCCGGGTAACCGGTAACGGTTACTGCATGCTCCCCTATTGGGGGTAACGTCGCAAGCATGAGTGAGCGAGTGCCCGCACCGGGTGGCCTGGCCCTGGTCGAGGCCCTGGTGAACACGCTGCTGGACGTCGAGACGGGCGCCGACTCGCTGGACACCCCGGAGGTGCGGGCGCGGTTCGGGCTGACCGAGGACGACCTGCCCGCGGCCCGCGAGCTGCGCGAGTCGCTGCGCGCCACCCTGCTCGCCCACGCCGGCCATCCGCCGCACCGCCCGGTGACCCCGCTGGGCGAGCTGCTGGCCGCCGCCCCGCTGGTCGTCGCCGTCGACCCGGCCGACGGCTCCGCCGCCCTCGCCCCCGCCCGCGACGGCTCCCTCACCGCGCGCGTCGCCGCCGCCGTCGCCGAGGCGCTGGTGGCCGGCACCTGGAGCCGCTTCAAGGCGTGCGAGGCCGCCGACTGCCACTGGGCGTACTACGACCGCAGCCCGGGCGGACGAGGCCGCTGGTGCTCGATGCAGGTGTGCGGGGCGCGCGCCAAGATGCGCCGGTACCGGGCCAAGGAGGCGTAAAACCGCGAGGGGTTCACCGGTCGCCGCGCCGCTTCGTGGGGCAGAATGCGGACGACGCCGGTTCGGCCGACTGAGCCTCGGCCGAACCGGCGTCGCCCTGCCGGACCTCCGGCGGCCGTCAGGCCGTCGGGCGGCCCATCGCCCGGTACGTCCAGCCGGCCTTCCGCCAGAGCGTCGGGTCCAGGGCGTTGCGCCCGTCCAGGATCACCCGGGCCGCCGCGGCCTCGCCGAGCGCCTCCGGGTCCAGCTCGCGGAACTCCCGCCACTCGGTGAGGTGCAGCACCACGTCCGCGCCCCGCACCGCCTCCAGCGCCGAGTCGGCGTAGCCGAGGGTCGGGAAGAGCCGCCGGGCGTTCTCCATGCCCTTGGGGTCGTACACCGTCACCTGGGCGCCCTGGAGGTGGACCTGCCCGGCGACGTTCAGCGCGGGGGAGTCGCGCACGTCGTCCGAGTCGGGCTTGAAGGTGGCGCCGAGCACCGCGATCCGCTTGCCCAGGAACGGGCCGCCGCCCAGCGCCTGCCGGGTCAGCTCGACCATCCGGCCGCGCTGGCGCATGTTGATGGAGTCGATCTCGCGCAGGAAGGTCAGCGCCTGGTCGGCGCCCAGCTCACCGGCGCGGGCCATGAAGGCGCGGATGTCCTTGGGCAGACAGCCGCCGCCGAAGCCGATCCCGGCCCGCAGGAACTTCTTGCCGATCCGGTCGTCGTACCCGATCGCCTCCGCCAGCTTGGCGACGTCGCCACCGGCCGCCTCGCAGACCTCCGCCATCGCGTTGATGAAGGAGATCTTGGTGGCGAGGAAGGAGTTCGCGGCGGTCTTCACCAGCTCGGCCGTCGGGAAGTCCGTGACGACGAACGGCGAGCCCTCCGCGATCGGCGTCGCGTACACCTCGCGCAGCAGCCGCTCGGCCCGCTCGCTGCGCACGCCGACCACGAGCCGGTCGGGGTGCAGGGTGTCCTCGACGGCGAAGCCCTCGCGCAGGAACTCCGGGTTCCAGGCCAGCTCGGCCTCGTCGCCCGCCGGCGCGTGCTCGGCCAGGTAGGCGGCCAGCCGGTCGGCGGAGCCCACCGGCACGGTCGACTTGCCGACGACCAGCGCCGGGCCGGTCAGGTGCGGCGCCAGCGAGGCCAGCGCGGAGTCGACGTACGACATGTCGCAGGCGTACTCGCCGTGCTTCTGCGGGGTGTTCACGCACAGGAAGTGCACGTCGCCGAAGGCCGCGACCTCGGCGAAGTCGGTGGTGAAGTGCAGCCGCCCGCTGGAGCCCTCGATGCCGGCGACGTGCTTGCGCAGCAGCTCCTCGAGACCCGGCTCGTACATCGGGACCTGGCCGCGCTGGAGCAGCTCGATCTTCTCGGGCACCACGTCGAGACCCAGCACCTCGAAACCCAGCTCGGCCATCGCCGCCGCATGGGTCGCGCCGAGATAGCCGGTGCCGATCACGGTGATCTTGAGGGCCATGGGTGCTCCAGAGGTGTACGGCTGAGGTGCGCGCCCGAGCATATCCGGGACGCGGGGAAAGCCTTTCGGTCGGCTGTCGTCAAGCTCACCTATCCACCGGCACGGCGGGGGCTCTAAAATTTGGGTTACTTAACGGTAGTTAGCGTGCCCAGCAGCACAGCGTTTTGGAGCGTGAGACACCTTGGCCGGATCGGCTGACTTCGACCTGTACCGCCCGTCCGAGGAGCACGACATGCTCCGGGACGCCGTCCGCTCGCTGGCCGAGGCGAAGATCGCGCCGTACGCCGCCGCGGTGGACGAGGAGGCCCGCTTCCCGCAGGAGGCCCTGGACGCCCTGACCGCGAACGACCTGCACGCCGTGCACGTCCCCGAGGCGTACGGCGGCGCGGGCGCCGACGCGCTCGCCACGGTCATCGTGATCGAGGAGGTGGCCCGCGCCTGCGCCTCCTCCTCCCTCATCCCGGCCGTGAACAAGCTCGGCTCGCTCCCGGTGATCCTCTCCGGCTCCGAGGAGCTGAAGAAGAAGTACATGACCCCGCTCGCCAAGGGCGACGGCATGTTCTCCTACTGCCTCTCCGAGCCCGACGCGGGCTCCGACGCGGCCGGCATGAAGACCAGGGCCGTCCGCGACGGCGACTTCTGGGTGCTCAACGGCGTCAAGCGCTGGATCACCAACGCCGGCGTCAGCGAGTACTACACGGTGATGGCCGTCACCGACCCGAGCAAGCGCTCCAAGGGCATCTCCGCCTTCGTCGTGGAGAAGTCCGACGAGGGCGTGTCCTTCGGCGCCCCGGAGAAGAAGCTCGGCATCAAGGGCTCCCCGACCCGCGAGGTATACCTCGACAACGTCCGCATCCCCGCCGACCGCATGATCGGCGCGGAGGGCACCGGCTTCGCCACCGCGATGAAGACGCTGGACCACACCCGCATCACCATCGCCGCCCAGGCCCTCGGCATCGCCCAGGGCGCCCTCGACTACGCCAAGGGCTACGTCAAGGAGCGCAAGCAGTTCGGCAAGCCGATCGCCGACTTCCAGGGCATCCAGTTCATGCTCGCCGACATGGCCATGAAGATCGAGGCCGCCCGCCAGCTGACGTACGCCGCGGCCGCGAAGTCGGAGCGGGGCGACAGCGACCTGACCTTCCAGGGCGCCGCCGCCAAGTGCTTCGCCTCCGACGTGGCCATGGAGGTCACCACCGACGCGGTCCAGCTGCTCGGCGGCTACGGCTACACCCGTGACTACCCGGTGGAGCGCATGATGCGCGACGCCAAGATCACCCAGATCTACGAGGGCACCAACCAGGTCCAGCGCATCGTCATGGCGCGCAACCTGCCGTAACCGGCGCCCGCGCGCCCAGGCGTGCGGGCGGGCTCAGTCCTCGTACCCCTCCGCCACCCGTCGCTCGCGCAGTTCCATGATCGCGCGGCGGCGGGCCAGGCGGTGGGTGCGGCGGATCTGGGCCTCCTGGTAGCGGCGCTTGTCCTTCTCGGTCTCGGGCAGCACCGGCGGCACCGTGCGCGGCTTGCCGTCGGCGTCCACGGCGGCGAAGACCAGATAGGCCGAGCCGACCTGGGTGGCGGGCGTGGACTCGTTCCAGCGCTCCGCCATGACCCGGACGCCCACCTCCATGGAACTCCGGCCGGTCCAGTTGACCTGCGCCTTCACATGGACGAGGTCGCCGACGCGGACCGGTTCGAGGAACGCCATCTCGTCCATGGACGCGGTGACGGCGGGCCCGCCGGAATGCCGTCCGGCCACGGCGCCCGCCGCGTCGTCCACGAGCTTCATGATCACACCGCCGTGCACCGTGCCCAGAAGGTTGGTGTCGCCGTGCGTCATGATGTGACTGAGGGTGGTGCGGGAGGCCGACACCGGCTTGCCCGGGATCTCCGGGGCCGCCGACGGCGCGGCCGAGGCCTGTTCTGCCTGGTCTGTCATGCCCTCCACCTTATGCCGGGGCCGCGCCGACGGGTTTTTGTGTCGGGTTGGCAACAGCACTGCCCTGATTTTCCGACATACCTTGTAAGCCCCACCGTGCGGGCCTGCACACTGGTGCGCATGAATGATTGGCCCGAGGGATGGTCCGGTGACGACCGCGGCAGCGGATACGGACGCGGCAGCGCGAGCGCCCGGCCCGAGAGCGCACGGGTGATGCGTCAGGTCCGCCGCGGCGCGACGCCGCCCGGCCCGGGCCCGTCGGCCCCGCCGTACGGCGCCGGGGTGCCCCAGCAGCCGTCGTACACCGACGGCCAGGGGTACGGCGGCGACGGATACGACAGCGGCTACAACACAGGCCAGGTCTACGGCGGCGGCGGCCAGGGCCCCGGCCGCCAGGTCCGCGACCGGCCCGCGCCCGACTGGCGCCGCCGGATCAAGTGGACCGCGATCACGGTGGTGACCGTGCTGGTCGCCACCACCGTCGGCACCTACTTCTGGGCCGACTCCAAACTCAACCGCGAGGTCGACCTGTCCAAGGTCATCGAGCGGCCCGGGGCGGGAGAGGGCACCAACTACCTGATCGTCGGCTCCGACAGCCGCGAGGGCATGACCGCCGAGCAGAAGAAGGACCTGCACACCGGCTCCGCCGAGGGCAAGCGCACCGACTCGATGATGATCCTGCACACCGGGGACAACGGGGCCACGCTGATCTCCCTGCCCCGTGACTCGGACGTGGAGATCCCGAGCTTCGTCGGCTCCGAGTCCGGCAAGAAGTACCCGGGCACCGGCCGGCACACCAAGCTGAACGCCGCGTACGCCGAGGACGGCCCCGAGCTGCTGGTGCGCACCGTCGAGCACAACACCGGGCTGCGCCTGGACCACTACGTGGAGATCGGCTTCGCCGGCTTCGCGAACATCGTGGACGCGGTCGGCGGCGTCGAGATGGACATCCCGCAGGACATCAAGGACAAGAAGTCAGGCGCCGACCTCAAGAAGGGCAAGCAGACCCTGAACGGCGAGGAGGCCCTCGCCTTCGTCCGCACCCGGTACGCGCTGGCCGGTTCCGACCTGGACCGCACCAAGAACCAGCAGAAGTTCCTGTCGACGCTGGCGGGCCAGGTGGCCACCCCGTCCACCGTCCTCAACCCGTTCAAGCTCTACCCGACCATGGGCGCCGGTCTGGAGTCCCTGATCGTCGACAAGGACATGGGCCTGTTCGACCTGGCGAGCATGTTCTGGGCGATGAAGAGCGTCAGCGGCGGCGACGGCACCTCGATGAACATGCCGATCTCGGGCAGCGTCGGGGGCAACCTGAAGTGGGACGACGCCAAGGTGAAGAAGCTCGTCGAGGAGCTGAAGAACGACGACAAGGTCACCGTCTCCGGCAACTGAGGCGGGGACCGGCCGGTCCCGGCCCCTCACCGGTCGCCGCAGACCACCTCGTCGCCCCGCACCACCGTGCCCGACTCCTGCGGCGGGTCGGCCGGCCGCACCTTCGCCACCTTCTCGAAGTCGGCGCCCGCGATCACCTTCAGCGTCGCGCCCTGCCCCTTGACCGGCTTCAGCTCGCTGCCGGGCAGGGCGGCGGCCAGCGACTTCGCCGACTGGTCCCAGCGCGGGTCGTAGGCGACCACGGTCCGCCCGACCGCCCGGTTCACGGCGTTCCTCGGGGCCTTGGTGGTGCGGAACCCGGTCGCGGCCAGCGCGTCGTCCACCCGCTTGCCGAGCCCGGGGGTGCGGGTGCCGTTCTCCACCTGGACGCGGATCTGCTTCGGGTCCACCGGGACCCGCACCGGCGGCGGGCCCTTCGGCTTCGGTTTCGGCGCGGCCAGCGGCTTGTCCTCGCGCAGGGCGTCGAAGAGCCGCTCGGACTTCGCCGGGTCCCACCGCAGGGTCGAACCGACGCCCTTGACGGCGTAGCCCATCTGCCCGATCGGCACGGTGGTGAACTCGGAGGACGACGGCGAGAAGTTCCGCATCGCCCGCCCGAGCGTCAGCAGCTCGTCGGTGCCGAAGCCCTGGTCGGCCCGGACCGAGCCGAGCACGGCCCGGGTGACGTCACGGAACTTCAGCGGGTTCAGCAGGATCCCCGAGGAGGTGGCCCGGTCGATCAGGGCGGCCAGGAAGCGCTGCTGGCGCTTCATCCGGCTCAGGTCCGCGGCGCCGTCGAGATGGCGGGCCCGCACGTACTGGAGCGCCTGCCCGCCCCTCAGCGTGTGGGTGCCGGGCGGCAGGTCGAGCCCGGTGTAGCTGTCCTTGAGCGGCTGGACCGTGCAGATCCGCACCCCGCCGAGGACGTCCACCGTCTTCATGAAGCTGGTGAAGTCGACCTCCAGATAGTGGTCGATCTTCACGCGGGTCATGTTCTCCACGGTGCGGATCGTCAGCTGCGGGCCGCCCTCGGCGTAGGCCGCGTTCAGCTTGAGCGGGTGCCCCCGGTGGTGCTCGCCGGTGGTGCGGTCGGTGTGGCCGGGCGTGACGGCGTACGAGTCGCGCGGCAGGCTGACCACGCTCGCGCGCTCCCGGTCCTCCGAGATGTGCACGATCATGATGGTGTCGGTGCAGTGGCAGGGGGCGCCGCCCAGCTTGTACTTGC
Organism: Streptomyces sp. NPDC102490; assembly: GCF_044765285.1. NCBI lineage: Bacteria > Bacillati > Actinomycetota > Actinomycetes > Kitasatosporales > Streptomycetaceae > Streptomyces > Streptomyces sp. NPDC102490. The sequence continues at coordinate 37,857 of NZ_JBIWJU010000006.1, read as the reverse complement.
GCCGCTCCTCCTCGGTGATCTCGTCCCGGCCGTCGGTGCCGACCATCAGGACGTTCATGCCGTCGCCCGCCCGCGGCCGGTTCTTCATGTCCTTGAACGCGTCGAACCGCGCGATGTCCGAGTCCAGACCGGAGAGCACCGCGTGCCCGATCCCGGCGGAGGCGAGCACCACCACCGACAGCGCGGTCACCGCCCGCATGGCCCAGCGCGGCCGCTTCCGCCGTGGGGGCCTGGGCGGGCGTCCGGGCGGCCGGGGGCCGCCGCGCTGCGGCGGAGGTCCGCCCCGGGTGGTCGGGGCCGGGACCCGGGACGAGCGGGGCGGCGTGGGCAAGGGGGCACCTCCGCGGGGACGGGGCCCTGGGCGTGGACCACGAGGCCGGACGTGGGAGTCGTGAGCACCGTAGGCCCATACGATCTGCTGCCCGGGGCTGCGACCCCTGCGGCGCGCACCCGTGTCCCCCGTTCGCGGTAACGTGAGCACCGATGAACGCCAAGTCCGACGTGCGGCCGCCCGCCGTTTCCGTGATCATGCCCGTCCTCAACGAGGAGCGGCATCTGCGCGGCGCCGTCCGCGCCATCCTCGCCCAGGAGTACGCCGGTGAGATGGAGGTCGTGATCGCCGTCGGTCCGTCCACGGACCGCACGGAGGAGATCGCCGCCGAGCTCGTCGCCGAGGACCCCCGAGTCCACACCGTGCCGAACCCCACCGGCCGCACGCCCGCCGCGCTGAACGCCGCGATCAAGGCCTCCCGCCATCCGGTCGTCGTCCGCGTCGACGGCCACGGCATGCTCTCGCCGAACTACATCGCCACCGCCGTACGGCTCCTGGAGGAGACCGGCGCGCAGAACGTCGGCGGCATCATGCACGCCGAGGGCGAGAACGCCTGGGAGGACGCCGTCGCCGCCGCGATGACGTCGAAGATCGGCGTGGGCAACGCCGCGTTCCACACGGGCGGCGAGGCCGCGCCCGCCGAGACCGTCTACCTCGGGGTGTTCCGCCGCGAGGCGCTGGAGCGGCAGGGCGGGTACAACGAGGAGTTCATTCGCGCCCAGGACTGGGAGCTGAACTTCCGCATCCGCGAGGCCGGCGGCCTGATCTGGTTCTCGCCCGAGCTGAAGGTGTCCTACCGTCCCCGGCCGAGCATGCGGGCGCTGGCCAAGCAGTACAAGGACTACGGCCGCTGGCGGCACGTCGTCGCGCGCTACCACTCCGGCTCCATCAACCTGCGCTACCTCGCCCCGCCGACCGCCGTGTGCGCCCTCGCGGCCGGGGTCGTGGTGGGCGCCGTGCTGACCCCGTGGGGCTTCGTCGTGCCCGGCGGCTACCTCGCGGCGATCGTGGCCGGCTCGCTGCCCGCCGGCAAGGGGCTCGGGCTGAGGGCGCGGGCGCAGATCCCGGTGGCGCTGGCGACCATGCACATGTCCTGGGGCTGGGGCTTCCTGACCAGTCCGAAGTCGCTGGCCAGGAAGGTCATCGCCTCGCGGCGCCCGGCGGTCCAGGCGGAGACGGACACCACGGACGCCGCCGCCGCTCGGTGACGCCGTCCGTCAGGACCAGGTGAACGCCGGGTTCACGTGCATGCAGGCGCTGTCGTCCGCGCCGTTGAGGGCCTCGGCCGACTCGGGGGTGCTGTCGTCGCTCTCCGGCCCCTTGTACGCCGTGCCCTCGCGCCAGTCGGCGCCCACCACGAGCGTCACGCCGGAGACGTCCGTCGACCGCTTCACCGAACTCGCAGGGATGCCCAGGGACTTGGCGACGCGCCGGGCGTCGCCCTCCAGGTCGGCGCTCGGGTAGCGGATCACCGTACGGTCCTCGCTGGGCAGCACCGACGGGTCCGCGACGGCCTTCGTGAAGCCGCGGTCCACCAGGAGCCCGGCGACGGTGTTCGCGCGTCCGGGGGCGGTGCCCCGCGCGTCCGTGCGGGTGCCGTTGCGGACCTGCACCGCGATCTCGTCGTCGGGCGCCGCCGGGTCGGCCGGGGGCGCCGGCTCCGCGGCGGGCTTCTTCTTCGCGTCCTTGCCGTCGAGGGCGATGTCCTCGCGCACCAGCCGGAACAGCCGCTCCGCGTCCTCGGTCGGCTCGACGCGGGCGCCCACGTACCGGTTGGGCATCGTGGTCATGGTGATGCGCTCGGGCTTCACCTCGCGCAGCTCGTTGCTGAGGTCGTACAGCTTCTTGACCGAGTCCAGGCCCGGGTCGACGGTGAGCGCCGCGGTGGCCTCCTCGGCGAGCCTGCGCAGCCTGTTCGGGCTGGTCAGCGTCGCGTTCTCGCGCAGCACCCGCACCATTGAGTTCAGGTACATGTGCTGGGCCTTGGCCCGTGCCAGGTCGCTGCCGTCCTCGAAGCCGTACCGGGTGCGCAGCCATTGCAGGGCCTGCTCGCCCTTGACCGGGTGGGTGCCCTTCGCCAGCTTCAGGCCCGAGCCGTGGCCCGAGCCGTCGCGCGAGTGGATGTTGGCGTCCACACAGACCGGGACGCCGCCGACGGCGTCCGCCATCGAGACCACGCCCGCGAAGTCGACCATGACGAAGTGGTCGATGTGGATGCCGGTCAGCTCCTGCCAGGTGGCCACCGTGCAGCCGGGACCGCCGTGGCCGAGGCTCTGGTTGGTCATCACCCGGCCCTCGCTCGCCGGGTGGACCGTGCCGTCGTCCGGGTCGGTGCACTTGGGTATCTCCAGCAGCGTGTCGCGCGGCATGCTGACCACCGACATGTTGCTGCGGTCGGCGGACAGGTGCACCAGCATCTGTACGTCCGCCAGCGGTGTGGAGCCGAACGTCTCGCGTGCGCCGCCCAGTTGCTGGTTCTCCTCGCTGTCCCGGGCGTCCGAGCCGATGACGAGGATGTTCAGCGGGGTCTGCCCGGCCGCGTTCGGCGTCGGCGCGGCGACCTTGCTGTCGCCCAGGTTCAGGACGTCCTGCTTGATGTTGTCGTTGAGGTGCTCGTAGTAGAGGTAACCGGCCCCGGCCGTGCCGGCCAGGACCACGGCGAGCACCACCGCGGTCCAGCGCAGGACCCGGCGGCGGCGCCGCGGGCGGGGGCCCTCGGGTCTGCCTTCGGTGCTGCCTTCGGTACTGCCTTCGGTGTCCTCGACACCGTTGTCGCCGTCCCCCCGGACGGCCTGGTCACGCTCGGGGGCGCCGGTCGCGCCCTCGTCCGTGTCCTCCCCCTGCACACTGCTCCGCGTCACGTCCGCGTCCCCTCCCGCCCCCGGGCCACCGCGTGGGCCCGTCGCCGTCCTGTGAGACGTACGACAGGCCCCTCAGGTCAACTGGCGCACTGCTTCTGGTCGGCCGTGGACTTGTCCAGGTCCGGCGTCTCGATGGACTTGGCGTCGAGCTTGACCCCGGCGCCCTTGAAGTCCTTGCCGAGGGTGAGGGTCATGGTGGGCAGGCCCTGGGAGTTGGTGACGCTCTCGCCGGGCTTCATGGCGGCGCCGGACAGGCCGAGGATCTCGGCGAGGGCGCGGGCCTGGTCGGCCTGGTCGGGGGCGTACTCCAGGGTCGTCTTCGCGAGGTCGGCGGGGGCGTTGCCCGCGTTCTCGGACTTGGCGACGCCGGCCTGGGTCTGGAGGTAGGCCAGTTCCTCCTGGGCGCTGCCGGTGGGGGCGCCGCCGTTCATGACCCGGACGCGGACCTCGCCGGGCTCGGACTTCTCGCCCTCCAGGCGGGCGGCGACGGCGGCCTTCTCCTTCTTCTCCTTCTTCTTGACCTCGGTGAAGGAGATGTCGTTCTTGATCATGTCGAAGACCTGGGGGCCCTTCGACTCGTTCACGACCACCGTCGCCTTGACCTTCTCGGCCGGGTTGTCGATCACCGGCACCGTGGTGAACGTGATGTTCTTCGGCGGCACCTTCTTCAGCTCCAGGGCCATGTCCTTGAGCGTGCCCACCTTGCTGATGGCGGTGTCCACGGTGAGGGCCTCGGTGGCGGCCTCGGCGAGCTTCACCAGCTTTGTGGGGCTGGTGAGGGTGTCGCTGGAGGACATCTTCCGCATGAGCGAGCCGAGGAACTGCTGCTGCACCTTGATGCGGTCCAGGTCGCCCTCGTTGCCGAAGGCGTGCCGGGTGCGGACGAAGGCGAGGGCCTGCTCGCCCTGGACCTTGGACTCGCCCGCGGGCAGCTTGAGATGGGACTTCGGGTCGTCCACGGCGTGCTCCACGCACACGTCGACGCCGCCGACCGCCGAGGTCAGGGTCTTGACCGCGTTGAAGTCGGCCATCACGAAGTGGTCGGGCTTGACGCCGGTCGTCTCCGTCACCGTGCGCATCGTGCAGCCCGCGTCCCGGCCGAGGTCGCCGAGGCTCTGGTTGAAGCGGACGCCGGAGGAGCCCGGGATGACCTTCTTCGTCCCGTCCTCCTGCGTGGTCTCGCAGTCGGGGATGTCGACGATCAGGTCGCGCGGGATGCTGAGCGCGGTGGCGTTGGAGCGGTCCTCGGAGACGTGCAGCAGGATGTTGGTGTCCGCGTGCCCCACGCTGCCCTTGTCGCCGTAGCCCTCGTTGCCCTCACCGGTGCGCTTGTCGGTGCCGATGATGAGGATGTTGAAGGCCTCGTCCTTCTTGAAGCTGCTGCTTCCGGCGGTGCCCACGTCCGTCGTCGAGACGTTGCCCTCCAGGTGCTTGAGGTAGAGGTAGCCGCCCGCACCCGCCACCAGGACGACGAAGGCCATGCTGCCGCCGGTCCACAGCAGGGCCCTCTTGCCCCGGGACTTCTTCTTCTCCGGCCGGCGTCCGCGCCGCCCGGGCACCGGCGCCCCGGGCTCCGGACGGCGCCGCCGCTGGGGCGGCACCTCGCGCCCGGGAGCGGCCGTACGGCGCCCCGCCGTGCGTGGTCCGGGGACGGACGACTCCGGTGCGGAGGGGGACAGCCGCAGTTCGTATTCACCGGTCTGCGGATTCAGCACCCACTGGTCTGCGGGGTCCACGTCGTCTGCCCGCCCACGTCCTTGCGCGTCCACGGTCTCCCAATCCTCCGTCGGGGGCCACGCGGCACCTTCCCCTGAAGGTGCACGGTAAAGAGTCAACAAGTGCACGACGCCAGGGCGGACCTCGCGGCAGGGAGCACTGGAGCGCTCACACTATCCGCCCGGTTCGGCGTCGAACGACCCTGGTGTCACGATCGTCACCCCTACAACAGGGCATTCCCGCCCCATTCCCTCCTATTTTCGTGACCTCCTACCATCGATACGGCTTGTAGACGTCCATGCACGTGCTGCTGTCCGAGCCGTTGAGGGCGTCGCTCGTCTCCGGCAGGTCGCCGGCCTCGGGCGTCCTCTGCTTCGGATAGGACGTGCCCTCGCGCCAGTCAGCTCCCACGACGAGAGTGATCCCGGACACGTCCGCGGACTTGCGCACCGCGTTCGCCGGGATCCCCATCGCCTCGGCCACGCGCCGTGCGTCGCCCGCCAACGCGTCGCTCGGGTAACGCACCACGGTCCGCTCCTCGGAGAGCGCCGCCGAGCCGTCCTTCGTCGCCTTGGCGAAGCCCTTCTCCACCAGCGCCCCGGCGATCGCACCGGCCCGGCCGGTGACCGGGCCGAGGGTGGCCGAGCGGGTGGCGTTCCGCACGAGGACGCCGATCTCGGCGTCGGCGGCGGGCTCGTCGGCGGGCTGCTCGGCGCCGTCCTGCCCGGTGGCGCCGTCTCGGGCGGCGTCCTCGCCGGGCCCCTTGCCGGTGCCCTTCTCGTCGGTGCCCTTCTTGTCCTTCGTGCCCTTGTCGTCGAAGGACACGTCGTCGCGGAGCATCGCCCACATCTTGTCGGCGTCGGGGGCCGGAAGCAGGTGATTCCTGTCCTCGGGGTCCTCGACGGTGGGGATCGTCGTCATGGTGATGCGGTCCGTGGGCACCGTCTTGAGCTGCGTGCCCAGGTCGTACAGCTTCTTGACGGTGCCGATCTCCTCGGAGACCGTCAGCGACTTCGTGGCGGCCTCGGCCAGGTCCATCAGCCGGCCGGCGTCCGTGAAGACGTTCTGGCTCTTCAGCGTGCGGATCATCGAGTTCATGTACATGTGCTGGGCCCGGGCCCGCAGCGGGTCGCTGCCCCAGGCGTGCCGGGTGCGCAGCCACTGAAGCGCCTGCTCGCCCTGGACCTTCTTCCGGCCGGCGGTCATCTTCAGGCCGGAGCCGCCGGGCACGCCGGGCAGCGGGCGGTCCCACACGTTCTGGTTCACGCAGACCTCGACCCCGCCGATGGCGTCGGCCATCGAGACCACGCCCGCGAAGTCGATCGTCATCCAGTGGTCGATGTAGACGCCGGTGAGGTTCTCCCAGGCGGCCAGGGTGCAGCCGGCGCCGCCGCGGGCCAGCGACGTGTTGATGATGTCGTTGGTCGCCGGGAACTTCTCCCCGGTGCCGGGGTCCTGGCAGGCCGGGATGTCGACCCGGGTGTCCCGGGGGATGCTCACCACCGCGGCGCTCTTGCGGTCGGCGGCCAGGTGGATCAGCATCTGCACGTCGGCCAGCGGCGGGTTGTCGCGGTGGTTCTTGCCGCCGCCCAGCGCCACGTTGGCGTCGGAGGCGCGGCTGTCGGAGCCGAGCAGCAGGATGTTCAGGGGCGTCTGTCCGGCGGCGTTCGGCTCGGCCTTGTGCGCCTTGGAGTCGCCGCTGCTGCGCTCGCCCTTGTCGATGTTGCCGTTCAGGTGCTGGTAGTAGAGGTATCCGGCGCCGGCCGTGCCGAGTATCAGCACCGCGAGGGTGGTCGCGGACCACCTCAGCGCCCGGTGCCGCCGTCCGCCGCCGCGCCGCCGCCCGGAGCGTCCGCCGTGGCCGCCCGCGCCGCCCCGCCCGCCCGTGCCCGCGCCGCCCTCTTCCCCTCCGCCGCGTCCGGCTCGCCTGCCGCGGGCGGGCCGGACCGTGTCGGGTCGCGTTCCCTCCCCGCGCACACTGCTCTGCGTCATGCCTCTCCCACCCTCGGGCCCGCGAACGTGCTCCCGCACGCGGCCTGTTCGCACAGTTGGACGTACGACGCCGCGCGTTGGCTGTACGGCGCCCGGTGGTTCGTTCGCGGTTGGACCGGTCGACCGATGGACTGTCGTACTGTCAGACGGTCGTGGAGGCCCTCAGGTCACTTCGCGCACTCGACCTTGTCCGCCGTGGACTTCTGGAGGTCCTCCGGTACCGCCGCGGAGGTGGCGTCGAGCTTGACCCCGGCGCCCTTGAAGTCCTTGCCGAGGGTGAGGGTCATGGCGGGCAGGCCCTGGGAGTTGGTGACGCTCTCGCCGGGCTTCATGGCGGCGCCGGACAGGCCGAGGATCTCGGCGAGGGCGCGGGCCTGGTCGGCCTGGTCGGGGGCGTACTCCAGGGTTGTCTTGGCAAGTTCGGCGGGGGCGTTGCCCGCGTTCTCCGACTTGGTGACGCCGGCCTCGTTCTGGAGGTAGGTCAGCTCGCGTCCCGCGCTTCCGGACGAGGCGCCGCCGTTGAGGAGGCGGACGCGGATCTCGCCGGGCTCGGACTTCTCGCCCTCCAGGCGGGCGGCGACCGCGGCGTCCTCCTTTTTCTTCTTCTCCTTCTCCTTCTTCTTGACCTCGGTGAAGGAGACGTCGTTCTTGACCATGTCGAAGACCTGCTGGGCGGGCCCGTCCTTGAGGACGACGGTCACCGGGGTCTTCTCGGCCGGGTTGTCCTTCACCGGCACGGTGGCGAAGGTCAGGTTCTTGGTGTTGAGCTTGCCCAGCTCCAGACCGAGGTCCTTCAGCTTGCCGATGCTGTCCAGCTTGGCGTCGACGGTCAGCGCCTTGGTGCCCGCCTCGGCCAGCTTCACCATCTTCGTCGGGCTGGTGAGCGTGTCGTTGGACTTCAGCTTGCGCATCAGCGAGCTGAGGAACTGCTGCTGGATCTCGATGCGGCTCAGGTCGCCGCCGAAGCCGACCGAGTGCCGGGTGCGGACGAAGGCGAGGGCCTGCTCGCCCTCGACGGTGTGCTTGCCCGCCGACAGGTTCAGGTGCGAGTCGGGGTCGTTGATGTCCTTCGCCAGACAGACCTCGACGCCGCCGACCGCCGAGGTCAGCGTCTTGACCGCGTTGAAGTCGGCCACCATGAAGTTGTCGGGCTTCACCCCGGTCAGCTCGGTCACGGTCCGCATGGTGCAGCTGGGCGTACGGCCGCTCTGGCCCAGGCTGGTGTTGAAGCGGACGCCGGAGGAGCCCGGGATGACCTTGGTGCTCCCGTCCTCCTGCGTGGTCGGGCAGTCGGGGACGTCGACGATCAGGTCGCGGGGGATGCTCAGGGCGGTGGCGTTGGAGCGGTCCTTGGCGACGTGCAGCAGGATCGTGGTGTCGGCGTGGCCGGCACTGCCCCGGTCACCGTAGCCGTCGTTGCCGGAGCCGGTGCGCTTGTCGGTGCCGATCAGCAGGATGTTGATGGCCTGGTCCTTCTGGAAGCCACCGGTGCTCGCGCCGTCGTCGGGGAGGGAGTCGATGTTGTCGTTCAGGTGCTGGAGGTAGAGGTAGCCGGCGGTGCCGGCGGCGAGGACGACGAACGCCATCGTGCCGCCGGTCCACAGCAGGACCCGCTTGCCCCGCGACTTCTTCTTCGCCGGCCGCCGGCGACCGCGCCGTCCCGGCGGCGGCTCCTCCGGCGCCGAACGGCGCCTGCGGGGCGCCGGGACCTCGGGCGCGGCCGGTGCGGGCGAGGCCCGGCGGGGGGCCGGGATCGGTGACTGCGGTGCGGAAGGGGGCAGTCGCAGTTCGTAGTCGCCGGTGTCCGGATTGAGTACCCACTGGTCTGCGGGGTCGATGTCCTCCGCCCGCCCACGGCCTTGCGCGTCCACGGTTGTCCGAATCCTCCGTCGGGGCCACGCGGCGCCCTCCCCTCCGGGCGCCCGGTCTCGCTCACGTCAGTTCAGTGCGTGGCCAGGGCAGAACTCCACGGCCGGGCACACCGGATCGCTCACATTAACCGTCCCGTCGGGCGCGGGGCGACGGCAGTGACGCATTCCACGGCCTTTACAACTGGGCAATCCGGCGCATTTATCGGACAATTGTCCGCTCGCGCAGACCTTCTTGCACCCCGGGTTGCCCCTTCTTGTAGCGCGCTTTACTCGCAGATGTCCTCGTCGGCGGTGTTCCCGCTGAACGTCGGCGCCGGGGAATCGGCGTCACCGGGTTCGCCGGAATGCGCCGTACCGCCCGTCGAGTCCTGCCGGGAGGCCGCGATCGTCACCGGCTCGTCCGTCCGCAGGCGGGTGAACAGGTTCTCGGCGTCCGGCTGCACGAGCTGGTCCCGATTGGCGTCACCCGCGTACGACTCCCGCGGGACGGTCAGGAATTGCACGCGTTCGGTGGGAATCCCGCGCAGCCCGCGCACCAGGTCGTACAGGCCGCGCAGATTCGCCAGGTCCGGGTCCGTGGTGAGCGACGACGTGGCGGCGTCCAGTACGGGATACAGCTTCACCGGATTCAGCAGCACGTCATTGCTCTGCACCTTGTTCACGAGCGCGCCCAGAAAGCGCTGCTGCCGGTCCATCCGGTCGGTGTCGCTGCCGTCGCCGAGCGTCTTGCGGGCCCGGACGTACCCGAGCGCCTGCTCCCCGTCGAGCGTCACCCGGCCCGCGGGCAGTTTCAGCTTGGCGTCCTTGTCGTCGACCGGTTTGCGCAGGCACACCTCGACGCCGTCGAGCGCGTCGACCATCTCCTTGAAGCCCGCGAAGTCGACGACCACGTGATGGTCGACGCGGATGCCGGTCAGCTTCTCCACCGTACGGATCGAGCACGCCGAACCGCCCGTCGCGAAGGCGTAGTTGAACTGCTGGAGCGCCGGTTCGGTGCGGGACCCGTCCGGGCGGTGGCAGCCGGGGACGTCCACCATCAGGTCGCGGGGGAGGGAGACGGCGGTGACGCTGTCCCGGCCCGCGGCCAGGTGCAGCAGGATCGTGGTGTCCGACCGCTCGGTACCGGAGTCCCGCCCGTAGCGCGCGTTGCCGTCCCCGGCCCGCGAGTCCGACCCGATCAGCAGCACGTTCTGCGCGCCGCGCACCAGCGCGGTGGGCCGCTCCTTCTCGTACCGGGCGAGTTCGGCCGCGGCCGCCTCGTCCGCGGTGATGTTGCCGTTCAGCTTGGCGTACACCGCCCATCCGACGCCCACCGCACCCCCGGCCAGCACGACCACCGCGATCCCGGCGATCCCCAGCCGCCGCCTGCGCCGCCGCCGCTTCAGCCCGGCCCCGCTCGCGGACGCCCCGTGCCCCGGGTCCCCGCGGGAGGCCGCAGTGCCCGCGTCATCACCCACGCCTGCCTCCGTCCACACCCGCACGCTGCTACGACCATGCCCCGAGCGAAGACAAAAGACGGAACGGACCTAGCCCGAACGGTGGACGCGCCCCCCGGCCTGCGGCCAGGCTGCGGGCCGTCGTGCCCCTCTCAAGCCGCGGGCAGTCGCGCCCCCAGGCTGCGGGCAGTCGCGCCCCCACCAAGCTGCGGGCATTCGTGCCGCCTAGGGCGGCACGGGTGGGCGCAGGCGGCACCCCGCCAGCGCCGGGCCGCGCACCCCACCCCGCGCCCACACCGACCCCGAGCACGGATCAGCGCCGGGCCGCGCCCCCCCCACCTCACGCCGAGACCGACCCCGCGCACGGGTCAGCGCCGGGTCGCGCCGCCCACCCCACGCCGAGACCGACCCCGAGCACGGATCAGCGCCGGGCCCCGCCCCACGCCGGAACCGACCCCGCGCACAGACCCGGCACCGCTCACCGACTCACCGGCGTCACCTCAACGCCGATCCACCACCCACCCGGCGGAACCTCACCGAGCCGTCGCAGACACCCGCTCCGCCTCGATCCGCTGATCCACCACACCCGCCCCCGCCAGCTCCAGATGCCGGCACAACACCACCGACCCCCCACTCGCCAGCGGCCCGTACAACCCCGCGCTCAACCCCTCCCACGTGTCGTACGGCAGCCCCGACAGGATCCGCGCCCCCGGCCCCGTGAGCCCCAGCCCCGCCGCCTCCGCCCGCGCCCGCTCCACGACCTCCGCCCCGCTGAACTCCCGCCCGGCCACGATCAGCGCCGGTGCCTCCGGGTCCACCGGCGCGTACCGCACGAACCGGTCCCCCTGCCCCGGCACCTCCACCGCGTAGTCGGCGAAGCCCTCCGGCGGCGCCGGCGCGAACCGGCCCCCCAGCGGCCGCAACGCCAGCGCGATCCGCGCCCCCGAGCACGCCCGCGCGGCCTCCAGCGACTCCGGTTCGGGCCCGCTCACGACCACGTCCGCCGCCCCCGGATCGCCCGCCACGTCGGCGACGACGCCCACCGACGTGCACGCCAGCAGCCACACCGCCGTCTGCCAGTGCGCGGGCAGCAGCAGCGCCACCCGGTCGCCGGGTTCGACGGACAGTTCGTCCTGGAGCAGGTTCGCGGTCTTGGCCACCCAATTGGCGAAGGTGGCCACGGACAGTTCGACGCGTTCGCCCGTGGCGTCGTCGTAGAAGGTCACCAGGGGGCGTCCCGGGTCCGCGGCGAGCGCGGAACTCAGCAGGTCGGCAGGGGTGCGATCGGTCGCGTTCACCCGCGCAAGCGTACGCGGGCCGGGCCACGGGCACCGAGCGGACGGCGTACCGCACCACCACCGGATCGGACCAAAACACCCTACGGCCCGTCAGATCCCAAATAGACATATCTGTCAGACCATGTCCAGGATCAGGGGCATGCGCGGATTCCTAGCTTCCTCGACCGGCGTCACCTGCGCGGCGGCCCTGGCCCTCCCGCTCGCCCCGCCCGCGGCAGCCGCCGCCTCCTCGGCCCCACCCGCGACGAGTTCGGCCGCACGGCCCGGGGCGTACACCCCCGGCGGCACCCAGTCGCTGCCCCTCGCCCCCCTCGCCCGCGACCGTGCACCCGGCGCGGCCGAACAGGGCCTGCACCGCAGGGACGTACGGCACTTCTCGCTCGTCGGCGTGGTCTGGGACAGCCCCGCCACCGAACTCCACGGCCGCGTCGAGGTCCGTACCCGGACCGCCGCCACCGGCACCTGGTCCGGCTGGCGGGAACTGGAGACCCACCACGCCGACCACGCCGCCGACCCGGGCACCCCGGAGAGCACCTCTGGCCGTGTCCGCGGCGCCACCGCACCGCTGTGGGTGGGCGAGTCCGACGGCGTCGAGGTGCGGGTACGGGCCGAGAGCACGCCCGGCACCACCCGGTCCGCCGCGCCGCTCCCCACCGGCCTGCGCCTCGAACTCGTCGACCCCGGCGCGGACACCCCGCCGCCGACGAACCGCGCGCGGACCCGGGCGGAACCCGCCGTGCTCCCCGCACTTCCCGCGCTTCCCGCGCGGCAGAAGGCCAAGCCGCACGTCGGCCCCCGCCCGAGCATCACCACCCGCCGCGGCTGGGGCGCCGACGAGACGCTGCGCGAGAAGGGGTACGTGTACACGAAGAAGGTCAAGACGGCCTTCGTGCACCACTCGGCCACCGGCAACAACTACCGCTGCTCACAGGCACCGTCCGTCATCCGCGGCATTTACCGCTACCACGTCAACAGCATGGGCTGGCGTGATCTCGGCTACAACTTCCTCGTCGACAAGTGCGGACACATCTACGAGGGCCGGGCCGGAGGCGTGTCCAAGCCGGTGCTGGGCGCCCACACCCTGGGGTTCAACTCCAACAGCATGGGAATCGCCGTGCTCGGCACCTACAGCGCGAAGAAGCCGTCCTCGGCCGCGCTGAAGGCGATCGCCCGGCTCACCGCGTGGAAGGTCGGGCTCTACGGCATGAATCCGCGCGGGAAGACATACCTGAAGTCCGGGGGTGGCAACCTCTACCGAAAGGGCAAGAAAGTACGACTGAACGTCATCTCCGGTCACCGTGACGGCTTCGCCACCAACTGCCCCGGCAAGAAGCTCTACGCCAAGCTCGGCACGGCCCGTTCGAAGGCGGCGAAGTACCAGGGCCGCTGAGCGCGGGAGCGGTCTGCATACACTGGCCCGCCGAAAGACAGTTCGGCCGGTCCCGGCAGGAAGCAGAGACGACAGGTGACAGAAGCGATCCTCCTGGTCGGCGGCAAGGGCACGCGGCTGCGCCCGCTCACGGTGAACACGCCCAAGCCCATGGTCCGGGCTGCCGGAGTGCCGTTCCTCACGCACCAGCTGGCGCGGGCCAAGGCGGCCGGCGTCGACCACATCGTGCTCGCGACGAGCTACCTGGCCGAGGTCTTCGAGCCGTACTTCGGCGACGGCTCGGCGCTGGGCCTGCACCTCGAGTACGTCACGGAGGAGGAGCCGCTCGGCACCGGCGGCGCCATCCGCAACGTGGCGTCCCGGCTGCACTCGGGCCCCGAGGAGCCGGTGCTGATCTTCAACGGCGACATCCTGACGGGCCTGGACATCGGCGCGCTGGTCCGCACCCACGAGACTTCGGGCGCGGACGTCTCCCTGCACCTGACGCAGGTGACCGACCCGAGGGCGTACGGCCTGGTCCCCACGGACGGGACGGGCAGGGTGCTCGCCTTCCTGGAGAAGCCCCAGACCCCCGAGGAGATCGTCACCGACCAGATCAACGCGGGGGCGTACGTCTTCCGCCGCTCCGTCATCGACACGATCCCGACCGGGCGCCCGGTCTCGGTCGAACGCGAGACCTTCCCCGAGCTCCTCGCCACCGGCGCGCACCTCCAGGGCATGGTCGACTCCACGTACTGGCTGGACCTGGGCACCCCGGCGGCCTTCGTCCGCGGCTCGGCCGACCTGGTCCTGGGCCGCGCCCCGTCCCCGGCGGTGCCGGGCCGCTGCGGCGACCGCCTCGTCCTGCCCACGGCCCAGGTCGCCCCCGACGCCAAGCTGGCCGGCGGCACGGTGGTCGGCGAGGGCGCCTTCGTGGCGGAGGGCGCGCGCGTCTTCGGCAGCACGATCCTGCCGGGCGCCGTCATCGAGCCGGGGGCCGTCATCACCGACTCCCTCATCGGCGCCCGCGCCCGCGTCGGCACCCGCTCGGTCCTGGCCGACACGGTCATCGGCGACGGCGCGGTCATCGGCGCCGACAACGAACTCCGCTCCGGCGCCCGCATCTGGTGCGACGCCCACATCCCCCCGGCATCCCTACGCTTCTCCCCGGACGCTTAGCTGCGGGCAGTCGTGCCGCTGGGGCGGCACGGGTGGGCGCAGCGGCACCCCGCAAAGCCGGGCCGCGCACCCGCCCCCGCCCCGCACCCACGCCGGGTGCCAGGTGAACCCCGGACCACCTACAGCCGCTCGATCCCCCGCGGAGCCATCCGCGGCGCCCGCCTCCCCGGCACCCGCCCACTCAACAGCACCAGCCGAGCCGCCCGATGCCGCTGCCCCGCGTACGGCTCCAGCAACCGCAGCATCTCCGCGTCATCCGCGTACCGGTCCCCGCCCAGCGCGAACCCCACGATCCCCGGCAGATGCAGATCGCCCACGGTCACCGCGTCCGGCGCCCCATGACTGCGCTGCACGGTCTCCGCCGACGTCCACGGCCCGATCCCGGAGACCAGCTCCAGCCGCTCCTGCGCGGCCGCCGGCTCCATCCCCGCCGCCTCCTCCAGTCGCGCGGCGACCCGCACGGCCCGCAGGATCGTCGAGGCCCGCTTGTCGTCCACTCCGGCCAGATGCCACTCCCAGGACGGGATCAGCGCCCAGGTGCGCGCCGACGGCATCACACACATCCGCCCGGGCGCGGGCCCCGGCGCCGGCTCCCCGAACTTCCGTACCAGCAGCCGCCACGCCTGGTACGCCTCCAGCGTCGTGACCTTCTGCTCCAGGACCGACGGGATCAACGACTCCAGCACCAGCCCGGTCCGCGCCAGCCGCAGTCCCGGACGCCGATGCGCGGTGAACGCCAGCAGCCGGTGCCGCGGCACGAACGCCGCCGGGTCGTCCTCGGCGCCCAGCATCCGCGGCAGCTGCTCCAGCAGCCACTCGGCCCCCGGCCCCCAGGCCTCGCCGCGCAGCTCACCGCCACGCGCGGTGACCCGGAGCGTGCCCGGCCCGGCGGGTGTCCGGCTGGCCCGCCACACGGACCCGTCCGGCATCGTCCGGAACGTCGGATCGCCCGGCCCGCGCCGCAGCGGACCGAGTACCAGCCCCAGGTCCAGCGGCCCGTCCGGCACCCACACCCGCACCCGGCCCGGCGCGAGCGCCTGCCGGGGTATCCCGCCGCGCACAGCGGCGCGCGGGGTCCGGGGAGCGAAACGTCCTGCCACGAGTGAGGTCCTTGGGCGAAGCGGGAGGGGAGGGGAGCCCTTACGGGACGAGAGAGCCCCTACGAGAGTAGAGGGCTCACCGCACCTCGATGAACGCCTCCGCGTCCCGCTCCGCCCGGGCCTTCGGCTCCTCGGCCGGATGCCCGACCGCCACCGCCCCCATCGGGTCCCAGTCGCCCGGCAGCCCCAGCACCTCCCGTACGACGTCCCGGCAGAACATCGTCGAGGACACCCACGCGGAACCCAGCCGCTCCCCGGCGAGCGCGACGAGCAGGTTCTGCACGCCCGCGCCGGTGGCGACCACGAACATCTCCCGCTCGGCCCCGTCCCGCCGCGCGTCCCCGTAGGTGTGCGAGCCGTCCATGACCAGGCAGGGGACGACGAGGTAGGGCGCGTCGCGCAGCACGTCGCCGCGCCGCACGCGCTTGGCGATGGACTCCTCGCTCTTGCCGTCGCGCCGCAGGTCCGCGATCCAGGCGTCCCGCATCGCGTCCAGGAGCCGGGTGCGGGAGTCCGCGGACTCCAGCAGCACGAACCGCCACGGCGTGGTGTGGTGCGGCGCCGGCGCGGTCACCGCCGCGGCCACCGCCCGGCGCACGGCGTCGGGGTCGACCGGCTCGTCCGTGAAGGCCCGTACCGTACGCCGCTGCGTGACCGCCTGCCGTACCGCCTCCGAGGTGCCGAGGCGGAACATGTCGTCGCGCGCGCCGCGCACCATGGCCCGCGCGCCCTCGCCGTCGTCCTCGGCGACCACCTGCGGCAGCCCGCGCACCACGGCGACGGGCAGGCCCGCGGCCTTGCCCTTGACCAGGTCGCCCGCGGCGGCCAGCTCGTCGGCGGTGGCGACGACGGTCGCGCCGAGCGGATTGCCGTGCGCGTCCGTGCCGCCGCGCAGGTCGTCGAGGACGCGGACGCCCGCGGCGCCGATCGCCACGTCCGTGAGCCCGGCCCGCCAGGGGCGCCCGAAGGTGTCGGTGACGATGACGCCGACGTCCACGCCCAGCGTGTCGCGGAGCCCCTCGCGCAGGCCGCGCGCGGAGGCGTCGGGGTCCTCGGGGAGCAGCAGTACGGTCCCGGGCGGAGTGTTGGAGGCGTCGACGCCGGCCGCCGCCATGACCAGGCCCTGCCGGTTCTCGACGATGCGCAGCGGGCCGCGCCGGGCCACCACCCGTACGGTCTCCGCGTCGATCGCGGCCTCCCGGTCGGCGGCCTCTACGACCCGGCCCTCGGCCTTGGAGACGATCTTGGACGTGACGAGCAGCACGTCCCCGTCGGCCAGGGCGGGCTCGGTGGCCGCGATCAGCTTGGCCAGGTCGTCGCCGGGGCGCACCTCGGGCAGGCCGGGCAGGGCCCACACCCGGTAGCCGTCCCCGTGGCCGGGGGCGTCGTCGTGGCTCTCGCCGCTCATGCCTCCCGCACCTCCTCGGCCAGCGTCAGCGCCTCCCGGGCCATCTGCGCCGTCGCGTCGAGGTCGGTCATCATCAGCGGTACGGCGCGGCAGAGGATGCCGGCCGCCTTCACCCGGGTGACGGCGTCCGCGTCGACCGTGTCGACCAGCCAGCCGTCGAGCAGGCCCGAGCCGTAGTGCTCGGCGACCGCGGCGGCCGTGGACTCCACGCCGACCGCGGCGAGCACCTTGTCGGCCATCCCGCGCACGGGCGCGTCCCCGACGATGGGGGACAGGCCCACCACTGGCACCCCGGCGTCGGCGATCGCCTCGCGGATGCCGGGCACGGCGAGGATCGTGCCGATGGAGACGACCGGGTTGGAGGGCGGGAAGAGGATCACGTCCGCCTCGGCGATGGCCTCCAGGACACCCGGCGCGGGCTTGGACTGCTCGGCGCCCACCGGCACGACCGCCTCGGCGGGGACGGAGGCGCGCAGGCGCACCCAGTACTCCTGGAAGTGGACCGCCTTGCGCTCCCCGTCCAGCTCGACCGCCACGTGCGTCTCCACGCGGTCGTCGGTCATCGGGAGCAGCCGTACGCCGGGCTTCCAGCGGTCGCACAGCGCCTCGGTCACCGCGCTGAGCGGAAAGCCCGCGGTGATCATCTGCGTCCGCACGATGTGCGTGGCGAAGTCGCGGTCACCGAGGCCGAACCACTCGGGGCCGACGCCGTACGCCGCCAGTTCCTCCTTGAGGTGGAAGGTCTCGTCGGCCCGTCCCCAGCCCTGCTCCTCGTTGATGCCGCCGCCGAGCGTGTACATCACCGTGTCGAGGTCCGGGCAGACCTTCAGCCCGAAGAGGTGGATGTCGTCCCCGGTGTTGCCGATGACCGTGATGTCCGCGTCGGGCGCGGCCTGCTGGAGACCACGCAGGAACCGGGCACCACCGATGCCGCCTGCCAGAACCACAATGCGCATGACCCCAGTCTTGCAGGCCGGTACGACAGCGCGTCAGCCAGTCGTCACCGTGCCGGTGCGGCGTCGGCGTCCTCGGGCGCGGCGGCGGCCGAGCACTGCGGGGCGTGCATGGGCATCTCGGTCAGGCCCGGGTAGTAGACGTGCAGGCTGACCGCCGGCTCCAGCGCGTCGTTGACCACCTCGTGCACGTACCCCGGCGCGAACACACGCTGCGTACCGGCGCCCAACGCGTGCGTGCCGCGCTCCGTGTGCTCGGTGAGGGAGCCCTCCAGGACCGTCCACACGCCGGAGGAGGGGCCGTGGTCGTGGCGTCCGCTGCCCTGTCCCGGCAGCCAGGACAGCAGCCAGACCTCGTACCCGGGCCCGGTGCGCAGCCGGTGGTACCAGCGGGTCGTCGCGTCGTACCGGACGAGGTGCTCCCACGCGGAGCGGTCGGTGGCGAGGGAGCGGACGAGACCGGCGAACTCGGCGACCGTGGCCGGGTGCTCGCGCGGGGCCTGGAGCAGGTGGGGGACTTCGAGGATGTCGCCGGCGATCTGGAGGTCGCTGTCGCTGTTCATGGGTGCGGTGGTTCCTCGGCGGAAGAGTGCGGGGAGCAAGCGAAGGACGAAGAGACGCCCTGGTGGGGCGGGAACGCAGTGGTCGAGTCGCGTGGACTCGGGGACAGCCGGAGCGCGGTGGGCTCAACAGCTGGAACAGCGGCAACAGCTACAGCGAGCGCGGGCAGCACCGTGGGACCCGGCGGTGCGGGTCGAGGTGAGCGCCAAGTTCGCGAGCATGCCCTCAAGGACAGCGGTTCACACCAGCACTGTCAACTCGATGCCCGTTATGTGGGACATGTTTCACCTCATCCGGTTGATCGCGCTGGCGAAAGGTTTGCTCACACGACTTCCGGGACACATGGCGCACAAGCCGGGTGCACAACCCTCGTTGCGATCCCGTGATCGGAATGTGATCAGGTTCGCTTCGGCGCGTGTATCGGAACGGGATCGAACACCGGGTCGTCCTTCCTGGTGCAGGTGTGAATCGGGACGGGCGTCCTTCGGGCCTCTTTGGTATGTCAAGGTTTATGGCGATTTGAACACTTACTGCATGGCCTTGGTTCCGCAGAGTGAATAAGGGGCCCAATAGCAGATCTCGGCTTGACTCGCCCGGAGCAGCACACTTGTAATTTCACTCGTGTCGTTCAGCCGGAATCGGTAACGGCTAGATCACGGGGACGCGAAAGACAGACGAGGGGCGCACATGACCGAGCTGGTGGAGCAACTGCTGGTCGACGACGCGGACGAGGAACTCGGCTGGCAGGAGCGTGCTCTGTGCGCCCAGACCGACCCCGAGTCCTTCTTCCCCGAGAAGGGCGGCTCCACCCGCGAGGCCAAGAAGGTCTGCCTCGCCTGTGAGGTCCGCTCCGAATGCCTCGAGTACGCCCTGGCCAACGACGAGCGCTTCGGCATCTGGGGCGGCCTGTCCGAGAGGGAGCGCCGCCGGCTGAAGAAGGCGGCGGTCTGACGGCCGTGGCCTGACGCAGCGACAGAAACGGCCCGAACAGCGGGAACGGCCCGTCGCCGGTGGGTTGTCCACAGGCGGCGGGCCGCCCCTGTGTCCAGCCGATAGTGTGGGCGCTCGTCCGAGACGCCCCGCCGTTCCCAACCGGCGCGTGCGTCCACCGCAGTCCACCGAACCGGGGCCCGTACCTCGATGTCCGCGCAGAGTCACACGGCAGCCCAGCACGACCTCGCTGCCACACCTGAGTTCCCGCGTCACGTGGTGACCGCGGTCCTCGTCGCCCACGACGGAGCCCGCTGGCTGCCCGACGCGCTCGCCGGGCTGCTCGGCCAGGAGCGCCCCGTCCAGTACGCCGTGGCCGCCGACACCGGCAGCGCCGACGAGTCCTCCCGGCTCATCGCCGACGCCCTCGGCGACGACCGCGTGCTCCACCTCGCCCGGCGCACCGGCTTCGGCCAGGCCGTCGAGGAGGCCGCCCGCACCGCCCCCGTGCTCACCCCCGAGGACCTGCCGTACCTGAGGCGGCCCAGCGGCTGGGACCCCGTCAGCCGCACCTGGCGCGACGACGCCTACGACCTGCCGGAGCTCCCCCACGGAGAACCGGTGCACTGGCTGTGGCTGCTGCACGACGACTGCGCGCCCGAACCCGAGGCCCTCGCCCAGCTGCTGCGCGTCGTGGACACCGAGTACGAACTCGGCCGTGACGACGTCGCCGTCGTCGGTCCCAAACTCCGCGGCTGGTACGACCGCCGGCAGCTGCTCGAGGTCGGCGTCTCCATCGCCAACTCCGGCCGCCGCTGGACCGGCCTGGACCGCCGCGAGCAGGACCAGGGCCAGCACGACCACGTCAGGACCGTGCTGTCGGTGTCCACCGCCGGCATGCTGATCCGGCGCGACGTCTTCGAGCGGCTCGGCGGATTCGACCGCCGGCTGCCCCTGATGCGCGACGACGTCGACCTGTGCTGGCGTGCCCACGCCGCCGGACTGCGGGTCCTCGTCGCCCCCGAGGCGGTCGTCCGCCACGCCGAGGCGGCCTCGCGCGAACGCCGCGCCGTCGACTGCGCGGGCCGCACCACCGCCTCACCGCACAAGGTGGACAAGGCCGGCGCCGTCCACACCCTCCTCGTCAACGTCCGCACCGCCGCCCTGCCCTGGGTGCTGCTGCGCGTCGTCCTCGGCACGCTGCTGCGGACCGTCGCCTACCTCGTCGGCAAGGTCCCCGGACAGGCCCTCGACGAGATCCGGGGCCTGCTGGGCGTCCTGCTGCGCCCCGAGCGGATCATCGCGGGCCGGCGCGAACGCGGGCGCCCGCAGGTCGAGAAGGACGAACTGCGGCCCCTGTTCCCGCCCCCCGGCGCGACCGTCCGCGCCACCGTCGAGCAGGTCGCGGGCGACCTCTTCGGCAGCGCCGACGCCGAGGCCGCCGCGGGCGCCGGACGGCACGGCAGCGCCATCGAGTCCGGACCCGGCGGCGACGACGCCGACTTCCTGGAGATCGAGCAGTTCGCCCGCCTCAAGCGCATCGCCCGCAAGCCGGGACCGGTGCTCTTCCTGGTGCTGCTGCTCGTCTCCCTGGCCGCGTGCCGCGCGCTCCTCGGCGGCGGCGCCCTGTCCGGCGGCGCGCTGCTGCCCGCACCGGCCGGCGCGGGCGAGCTGTGGGCGCGGTACGTGGACGCCTGGCACACCGTCGGCACCGGCGGCACCGCCTCCGCACCGCCCTACCTCGCGCTCGTCGCCACGCTCGCCTCCGTACTGCTCGGCTCCACCGGACTCGCCGTCACCCTGCTGCTGGTCTGCTCGGTGCCCCTGGCCGGTGCCACCGCGTACTTCGCCTCCCGCCCGCTGGTCCCGTCCCGGCTGCTGCGCGCCTGGGCCGCCGTCGCCTACGCCTTCCTGCCCGCCGCCACCGGCGCGCTGGCCGGCGGACGCATCGGCACCGCCGTCCTCGCCGTGCTGCTGCCGCTCATCGCCCGCGCGGGCGTCGCGGCGGCCGGCCTGACGGGCCCCTCCGGCGCCCGCGGCAGCTGGCGCGCCACCTGGGCGTACGCCCTGCTGCTGACCATCACCACCGCCTTCACGCCCGTCGTGTGGCCCGTCGCGCTGGTCCTGGGCGTCGGCGTCCTCGCCCTGCGCCGCGGCGAGATCACCGCGTACGGGCCGCGCTTCCTCGCCCAGCTCTGCACTCCGCTGCTGCTGCTCGCGCCCTGGTCGCTGTCGCTGCTCCCGTTCGGCTTCTTCGACGAGGCCGGGCTCGACTACGGCGCCTCGGCCGCCTCCGCGCTCGACCTGCTCGGCGCCAGCCCCGGCGGCCCCGGCACGGTGGGCGGGCTGCTCCTGCTCGGCATCGTGCTGGCCGCGCTGGCCGCCCTGCTGCGCTCCGAGCGGCAGTTGGGCATCCGGACGGCCTGGGTCGTCGCCCTGGTCGCCCTCGTCTTCTCGGTCCTGGCCAACCGCTCCGCCTGGGCCGGACCCGCCACCCTCGTCTACGGCATCGCCCTGCTGACCGCCGCGACCCTCGGCGCCGACGGGGCGCGCTTCCGGGTGGCCGAGCAGAGCTTCGGCTGGCGCCAGCCCGTCGCCGCCCTGATCGCCCTCGCCGCGGCCCTCGGCCCGCTGATCGCCGCCGCCGGCTGGATGATCGGCGGCGCCGACGGCCCCGTCGAGCGCCGCGACCCCGTCCAGGTGCCCGCGTTCGTCGCCGAGGAGAGCCACACCCGCGACCAGGCCCGCACCCTCGTCCTCGACAGCGACTCCGCCGCGCACGTGGGCTACCTGCTGGTCCGCGGCTCCGGCGCCCGCCTCGGCGACGGCGAACTGGCCTCCGGGGACGGCGGGAACAGCGCCCTCGACAAGGTCGTCGCCAACCTCGTGGCCGGCTCCGGCGCCGACCAGGCCGACCAGCTCGGCGGGTTCGCCGTGCGCTACGTGCTCGTGCACCAGGGCGCGCCCCGCGAGGTCATGCGCGTCCTGGACGCCACGCCCGGACTGAGCAGGCTCAGCCAGCAGGACGGCAGCGGACTGTGGCGGGTGGACCAGGAGGTCGCGCGCGCGACCATCGTGTCCGGTGCCACGTCCGGTGCCGGGACGTCCGGCGGCGGCGAGTCCGAGCCCGTGGCGGCCGGTCCGGTGGAGATCCACACCGACATCGAGGCGGGCGCCGAGGGCCGGGTGCTGCGCCTCGCCGACACCGCCGCCGAGGGCTGGACCGCCACCCTGGACGGCAAGCCGCTCACCCGCACCACGGTCGACGGCTGGGCCCAGGGCTTCCGGCTCCCCGCTTCCGGCGGCCGGCTGGACGTCACCTACGACGCCCCGTTCACGCACACGGCCTGGCTGTGGGCCCAGGGACTCCTCGGCGTGGTCCTGGTCGTCCTCGCCCTGCCCGGCAGGCGCCGCCACGTCGACGACGACCTGCCGGACGAGCCGCTCGTCCCCGCCCAGCCCGTCGAGGGCGAAGGGCGCCGGGCGCGGCGGCTGCGGGCCCAGGCCGAGGCCGAGGCGGAGGCGGCGCCCGGTGCGGACGCGCCGGCGGAACCGGGCCCCCGGGCAGCGGGAGACACCGCCGGGGTGCCCGAGCCGCCCGCGGCGGCACCCGTGCCGGTCCCGCAGCAGCCGGCGTACGGAGAATGGGACGCGACGGGGTACACCGGCGCCGAGTACGGCTCCTACGACGGGGGTTACGGCGGCGAGCAGTACCAGGGCGCCCAGCAGTACGACCCGGGGGCGTACGGACAGCAGCCGTACCAGGCGGCGGACCCGTACCGGCCGGACGCCTACCAGGGCGGGCACGGCGGCCAGGGGGGCCAGGGCGGCCAGTACGGGGCGGGTCAGTACGACCCCTACGCCTACGGCGATCCGACGCAGGCTCAGGAGGGCGGCTACGACCCCGCCTTCGACCAGGCGTACGGCCAGGGCGGATACGACACGCCGTACGACCCTTCCCAGCCCCAGCAGCCCCAGCAGCCCCAGCAGCCCCACGGCACCGGCAGTGAGCGTCCCGACGGGAGCCAGCAGTGAAGCGCACGACCCTGTCCCTGATCGCCTGTGCGACGGCGCTCGCCGCGGTCACCGGTTTCGCGGCGGTGTCCGCCCCGGACGGCTCGGGTGCGGACACTGCGGCACCGGCCGCCCGGCTGCCCGTGGAGCGCACCAGCCTGCTGTGCCCGGCGCCCAGCAGCTCCGACCTCGCCGAGACCGCGTACACGTCCTTCACGCCCGTCACGAAGGGCGCGGACGAGAAGGGCGGCGCGACGCTCACGGCGGCGGAGCAGGCCGACGCCACCGGGGACGGCAAGGACGGCGACAAGGGCGAGAAGAGGGAGAAGCCGGTCCTCCAGCCCAAGGCGCCCGGCACGCCCGTCGCCGGAAAGACCAGCGGCGCCGACACCCCCGCGCTGATCGGCACCGCCGAGGGCGGCCACGCGCCGGGCTGGACGGTCCAGCAGACCACCGAGGTCGCCGCCGGGACGGGCCGGGGCGTGCAGGGCGTCAACTGCGGCGCCCCGGACACCGAGTTCTGGTTCCCGGGCGCCGGCACCGCGACCGGCCGCAGCGACTACGTGCACCTGACGAACCCGGACGACTCGGCGGCCGTCGTGGACATCGAGCTGTACGGCAAGGACGGTGCCCTGAAGACCACGGTGGGGGAGGGGGTCACGGTGCCGCCGCACAGCAGCGAGTCCATCCTGCTGTCCACGCTCAGCGAGGTGAAGCAGACCGACCTGACCGTGCACGTCGGCGTGCGCAGCGGACGGGTCGGCGCCGCGGTGCAGGCCCTGGACGACAAGACCGGCGGCGACTGGCTGACCGCGGCCGCCGACCCGGCGAGCGACCTCGTGCTGCCGGGCATCCCGAAGGACGCCACCGCCGTACGCCTGGTGCTGTTCACGCCCGGCGGCACCGACGCCGACCTGAAGGTGCGGCTCGCCTCGCCGTCCGGACTGATCACGCCCGCCGGTCACGAGACGGTGCACGTCAAGGCCGGTATGACGACCGGCGTCGACCTCGGCGAGGTCACCCGCGGCGAGGCGGGTTCGCTGGTGCTGACCCCGACGGACCGGTCCGTGCCGGTGGTGGCCGCGGTCCGGGTGGTGCGGGGCAAGGGGGACGAGCGGGAGTCGGCGTTCATCCCGGCCTCCGACCCGGTCGGGGCGCGCGCGACGGTCGCGGACAACCGCGCCAAGCGCACGACCCTGGCCCTGTCCGCGCCCGGTGAGGCCGCGCAGGTCAAGGTCACGGCGTCGGCGGGCACCGAGGGCGGCACACCGGCGACCAAGACGTACACGATCAAGGCCGGCACGACCCAGAACGTCGATGCACCGGTCCCCGCCGGACTCAAGGGCTCCTACGCGCTCACCGTCGAGACCGTCTCGGGCGGCCCGGTCCACGCGTCCCGCATCCTGACGGGTTCGGACGACGACGTGGCGGCCTTCACCGTCCAGACCCTCCCCGACGACCGGGGGACGGTCTCGGTACCGAACGCGGACGAGGACCTGTCGGTCGTGCAGAAGTAGCGGCCGGGGGCCGACGGGCCCCCGCCGCTCAGTCCTCCCCGTACCGCGGGTCCACCGTCTCCGGCGTCAGCCCCAGCAGCTCCGCGACCTGTTCGACGACGACCTCGTGCACCAGCAGCGCGCGCTCGTCCCGCCCCTTGGTCCGGATCTCCACCGGCCGCCGGTACACCACGACCCGCCCCCGCCGCCCGTCCCGCGAGGGCACCGTGCCCCCGAGCGGGACCGCCTCGTCGTTCCACGCCTCCCCGGCCGCCGGCGGGCGTGGCACGTCGAGGACGAGGAAGTCGATGTCGGCGAGCTGCGGCCACCGCCGCTCCAGGCGCTCCACGGAGTCCTGCACCAGGTCCGCGAACACCTCGCCGCGGCTCGCGGCGAGCGGCACCTGCGGGGGCGCGACCGGGCCGCGCATGCCCCGACCGTGGCGATCACGACGGCGGGGTCCTGGGCGGCCGGCATCACGGGGCGTCACGGGGTTGTCCATCACTGGTGAAGGGTAGTCCCCGCCGAGGCGGCGTGCCCGACCGCGCGCGCACCGCGGGCGGCGTGGCGGCGGCCGGGTCCGCTTGTCGCCGGATGACCATTCCAGCCAAGGTTGGGCTCGATTCCGTATCTCTCCGCGACCGCGGAACTCAAGGCAAATGTCGTTGTTTGTATCGGGTCGTGACCGCCCGGCGCGTCGCACGGGCCCGTCGAGGCGGGCGTCCGCGCAGGTCAAAGGGGGCTGCTCCGGAGAGTCCGCAGGTCGTTTCACGCCACGACACGGGGGTGTGAGCTGGTGGAGAGTCGTCGCGGCCCGCTCAAGAGTGCGGTACCGTCCAACATCGTGAGCCCTGTACGTCGCTGTTCGCGCACCGCCTGCGGCCGTCCCGCCGTCGCGACGCTGACGTACGTCTACGCCGACTCGACCGCGGTCCTCGGCCCGCTCGCCACCTACGCCGAACCCCACTGCTACGACCTGTGCGCCGAGCACTCCGAGCGCCTCACCGCCCCCCGCGGCTGGGAGGTCGTCCGCCTGCTCGACGGTTCCGCCCCGGCCCGCCCCAGCGGCGACGACCTGGAAGCGCTCGCCAACGCGGTGCGCGAGGCGGCCCGGCCCCAGGAGCGGGCGGCCGAGGCGGGGGGTGCGCGGACGGCCGACCCGATGGAGGTCGCGCGCCGCGGTCATCTGCGCGTGCTCCGCTCGCCGGACAACTGAGCCCCGCTCGACGGGTTCGCGCCCTTCACCCGCCGTCTCCCCGGTCACATCCGTTGCCGCACACCCATTGACGCCTCGTTGTCGCGGACACGACCATTCCGGAAGCCGCGAGAAATCGCTTTCACATGGCGGAATCCGGGGAGGCGTGCGTGTACGTGCAGGAACTGGAACCCGTCGCCGGTTCGCTCGGACTGTCGGCCCTGGTGGCGGCCCTGCCCCTGGTGATCGTCCTGGTCCTGCTGGGCGGCGTCCGCATGAAGGCCCACCTGGCGGGCCTCATCGGCCTCCTGGCCGCCGTACTGGTCGCCCTGCTCGCCTACGGCATGCCGCTGGACCAGACGGCCTCCAGCGCCGTCCAGGGAGCGGTTTTCGGCCTCTTCCCCATCCTGTGGATCGTCGTGAACGCCCTGTGGGTCTACCGGATGACCGTCCGCACCCGGCACTTCGACATCCTGCGCCGCTCCTTCGGCCGCCTCTCCGACGACCCCCGCATCCAGGCCCTCGTCGTCGCCTTCTGCTTCGGCGCCCTGCTGGAGGCCCTCGCCGGATTCGGGGCGCCCGTCGCGATCTGCTCGGTCATGCTCGTCGCCCTCGGCTTCGACCCCGTGCGCGCCGCCGTCGTCTCGCTGGTCGCCAACACCGCGCCGGTCGCCTTCGGCGCGATGGGCACCCCGGTGGTGACGCTGGCCCAGGTCACCGGGCTGCCCCTGGACGACGTCGCCTCCGTGGTGGGCCGCCAGACGCCGCTGCTGGCCCTCGTCGTGCCGCTGCTCCTGGTCGCCCTGGTGGACGGGCGGCGCGGACTGCGCGAGACCTGGGTCCCCGCGCTGGCCTGCGGGATCGCCTTCGCCGTCGCCCAGTTCGCCGCCTCCAACTACGTCTCCGCCCAACTCGCCGACATCGCCGCCGCCCTGATCGGCGCCGGCGCCCTGGTCGCCGTACCGCACTCCCGCAGGCCCGCCGCCGAGCCCGTACGGGCGTCCGTACTGACCGGCGTACGCAGCGAGGAACTGGACGAGCGGGACCCCGCCCGGGAGGTGGTGCGCGCCTACGCGCCCTACGCGCTGATCGTCGCCGTCTTCTCCGTGGCGCAGATCCCGGCGGTCAAGGACTGGCTGGCGCAGGCCACGCAGTCCTACGACTGGCCGTTCCTCGACGTGGTCGACGCCGGGGGCGAACCGGTCGGCGGCAACGTCTTCTCCTGGCCGATCGTCTCCACCGGCGGCACCCTCGTGCTCTTCGCCGGACTGGCCACGGCCGTCGTCCTCGGCGTGCACGCGCGCGTGGCGGTCAGGGAGTGGCTCGCGACCGTGCACGAACTGCGCTTCGCGATCCTCACCGTCACCTCGGTCCTCGCCCTCGCCTACGTCATGAACCTCTCCGGGCAGGCCGCCACCATCGGCCACTTCGTCGCCGCGGCCGGTGCCGGACTCGCCTTCCTCTCCCCGGTGCTCGGCTGGTTCGGCGTCGCCGTCTCCGGCTCCGACACCTCGGCCAACGCGCTCTTCGGCGCCCTCCAGGTGACCGCCGCGCGGGAGTCCGGCCTCTCGCCCGAACTGCTGGCCGCCGCCAACAGCTCCGGCGGCGTCCTCGGCAAGATGATCTCCCCGCAGAACCTCACCATCGCCTGCGCCGCCGTCGGACTCGCCGGCCGCGAGGGCGACCTGCTGCGCAAGGTGCTGCCCTGGAGCCTGGGCCTGCTGCTGATCATGTGCCTGATCGTGGTCGGGCAGTCCACGGCGGTGCTGGGCTGGATGCTCCCCTGACCTCGGGCAACCGCCCGGGCGGCCCGCCGGTCCTCAAGGGGTAGTTTGTGGGCTCCGACAGGACTTTCAGGAAGGTTGGCCGTGGCTGCTGATCTGTCGCAGATCGTGAAGGCGTACGACGTGCGCGGTGTCGTCCCGGACCAGTGGGACGAGTCGCTGGCCGAGCTGTTCGGCGCGGCCTTCGTCGAGCTGACCGGCGCGGGCGCCGTCGTGGTCGGCCACGACATGCGGCCCTCGTCCCCGGGCCTGTCCGGCGCCTTCGCGCGCGGGGCGGCGGCCCGCGGTGCCGACGTGACCGAGATCGGCCTGTGCTCCACCGACCAGCTGTACTACGCCTCCGGCGCGCTCGACCTGCCGGGCGCGATGTTCACGGCCTCGCACAACCCCGCGCGGTACAACGGCATCAAGCTGTGCCGCGCGGGCGCCGCCCCGGTCGGCCAGGACACCGGCCTCGCCGAGATCCGCGCCCTGGTGGAGCGCTGGAGCGAGACGGGCGCCCCGGAGCCCGCGTCCCGCCCGGGCACCGTCACCCGGCGCGACACGCTCGCCGACTACGCGGCCCACCTGCGCTCCCTCGTCGACCTCGGCACCATCCGGCCCCTCAAGGTCGTCGTCGACGCGGGCAACGGCATGGGCGGCCACACCGTCCCCACGGTCTTCGTCGGCCTGCCCCTCGACCTGGTGCCGATGTACTTCGAACTGGACGGCACCTTCCCCAACCACGAGGCCAACCCGCTCGACCCGGCCAACCTCGTCGACCTCCAGCAGCGCGTCCGCGAGGAGGGCGCCGACCTCGGACTCGCCTTCGACGGCGACGCCGACCGCTGCTTCGTCGTCGACCAGAACGGCGACCCGGTCTCCCCGTCCGCCGTCACCGCCCTCGTGGCCGCCCGCGAACTGGCCCGCAACGGCGGCAAGGGCACGGTCATCCACAACCTGATCACCTCCTGGTCCGTCCCGGAGGTCGTGCGGGAGCACGGCGGCACACCGGCACGCACGCGCGTGGGCCACTCCTTCATCAAGGCCGAGATGGCCAGGACCGGCGCCATCTTCGGCGGCGAGCACTCCGCGCACTACTACTTCCGCGACTTCTGGAACGCCGACACCGGCATGCTGGCCGCCCTCCACGTCCTCGCCGCCCTCGGCGAGCAGGACGGCCCGCTGTCCGCCCTGGTCGCCGCGTACGACCGCTACACCGGCTCCGGCGAGATCAACTCCACCGTCGACGACCAGCAGGCCCGCCTCGCCGCCATCCGGGCCGCGTACGAGGGCCGCGACGACGTCACCCTGGACGACCTGGACGGCCTTACCGTCACGACGGCCGACTGGTGGTTCAACGTCCGCCCCTCCAACACCGAGCCACTGCTCCGCCTCAACGCGGAGGCCCGCGACGAGGCCACGATGACGAAGGTCCGGGACGAGGCCCTGGTGATCATCCGGGCGTAGCCGTCGCCGGGCAGCCGTGCCGCTCCCCCTCGCCGCCGCTGCGGGCAGTCGTGCCGCTGGGGCGGCACGGGTGGGCGCAGCGGCACCCCGTGAGCGCCGGGCCGCGCGACCCTCCCAGCACCAACGGCGGGTTCACCACAGGCCACCCGCACGAGTCGCGTCCCGGCGGTACCCTGACCAGCACATCCACACAAGCCCCACCGCCCCCGAAGGGAACCCCTCATGCCGCTCGAAGCCGGCCTCCTGGAGATCCTCGCCTGCCCCGCCTGTCACGCCCCCCTCAAGGAGCAGGACGCGGAGCTGATCTGCACCGGCCAGGACTGCGGCCTGGCGTACCCGGTGCGCGACGGCATCCCCGTCCTCCTCGTCGACGAGGCCCGCCGCCCCGAGTAACCGCCGCCGGCCAGGCCACGGCAACCCGGCGACGCCCCCGCGCAATCGAACGAACGCCCCGGTGATCGGAGACCTGCCGCCATGCTCGACGAATCGCTCCTCGACGCCCCGGAGCGCCTCACCGAGGCCGACCGCCGCGGCCTGCTCCGCGGCGCCGCCGAGGCCGGTGCCCGCGTCCGCACCGCCGCCCGGAACGCCGCCGAGGCCGGCGTCGGCAACCTCAAGCCGGACGGCCGCCCCCGCGCCGTACTGATCGCGGGACCCGGCGCCGCCGCCACCCACGCCGCCGACCTCCTCGGCACCCTCGCCGGCGCGGGCAGCCCCGTCACCCGCCTCGCCCCCACCGGCGTCGCCCCCGCCGCGGGCGCCCTGCGCTGGGAACTGCCGGGCTGGGCCGGTTCCGTGGACCTCCTGCTGATCGCCACCCCCGACGGCGCCGAGCCGGGCCTGTCCCTGCTCGCCGAACAGGCCTACCGCCGGGGCTGCACGGTCGTGGCCGTCGCCCCCGCCGGCTCCCCGCTCAACGACGCGGTGAGCACCTCGCGCGGCCTGTTCATCCCGATGGCGACCGCGCCGTACGACCACGACGAGCCCCTCGCCGGCGCCGCCCCCGGCGTCCTGTGGGCGCTGCTCACCCCGCTCCTCGCGCTGCTGGACCGCACCGGCCTGCTCGAGGCGCCGCCCGAGGCCGTCGACAAGGTCGCCGACCGCCTCGACGCCGTCGCCGAACGCTGCGGGCCCGCCATCGTGACCTACAGCAACCCCGCCAAGACGCTGGCGTCCGAACTGGCCGAGTCCCTCCCCGTCGTCTGGACCGAGGGCACCTCGGCCGGACCCGCCGGCCGCCGCTTCGCCGCCGCCCTCGCCGAACTGTCCGGCACCCCCGCGGTCGTCGCCGAACTGCCCGAGGCGCTCGCCGCGCACAGCGCCCTGCTCGCCGGCCGACTCGCCGCCGGAGCCGACCCCGACGACTTCTTCCGCGACCGCGTCGAGGAGCCGACCGCCCTGCGCGCGCGTGTGGTGCTGCTGCGCGACCGTCCCAGCGGCGGACTCACCGCCGCCCCCAACGCCCGTGACCTGGCCCTCGGCCACGACACGCCGATCAGCGAACTGGAACCGGAAGCGGGCGCCGAGCTGGAGACCCTCGCCGAACTGATCGCCATCACGGATTTCGCCGCCGTTTACCTGGCGCTCGCCTCGGGAGCCTGACCCCGGCGCACCATCGCCCCCGCACCCGCACGCACGGCAGAGAGAGCTCATGGACCGCCTCGACAACACCGTCCGCCCCTACGCCTGGGGTTCCACCACCGCGATCCCGACCCTCCTCGGGACCGAGCCGACCGGCGAACCGCAGGCGGAGATGTGGATGGGCGCCCACCCCGGCGCCCCCTCCCGCACGGGCCGGGGCACGCTCGCCGAGGTCGTCGAGGCCGACCCCGAGAAGGAACTGGGCGCCGCCTCCGTGGCCAGGTTCGGCCCCCGGCTGCCCTTCCTCCTCAAGCTCCTCGCCGCCGGCGCCCCGCTCTCCCTCCAGGTCCACCCCGACCTCGCCCAGGCCAGGGCCGGTTACCAGGACGAGGAGCGCCGGGGCGTCCTCCTGGACGCCCCGCACCGCAACTACAAGGACGCCAACCACAAGCCCGAACTGATCTGCGCCCTCACCGAGTTCGACGGCCTGTGCGGCTTCCGTGCCCCGGCCGACACGGCCGACCTGCTCGACGGCCTCGGCGTCGCCTCCCTCAAGCCGTACGTCGACCTGCTGCGCGCCCACCCCGAGGACGCCGCCCTGCGCGAGGTCCTCACCGCGGTCCTCACCGCCGACCCCGAGGAGATGTCCCACACGGTCACCGAGGCCGCGGCCGCCTGCGACCGCCTCGGCGGCGCCTACCGGCCGTACGCCGACATCGCCCACCACTACCCGGGCGACCCCGGCGTCCTCGCCGCGATGCTCCTCAACCACGTCCGGCTCCAGCCCGGCGAGGCCCTCTACCTCGGCGCCGGCATCCCGCACGCCTACCTCAACGGCCTGGGCGTCGAGATCATGGCCAACTCCGACAACGTCCTGCGCTGCGGTCTCACCCCCAAGCACGTCGACGTCCCCGAACTCCTGCGCATCGTCCGCTTCGAGGCGGGCGACCCCGGCGTCCTGCGCCCGGAGGCGTCCCCCGACGGCGAAGAGGTCTACGACACCCCGATCGACGAGTTCCGCCTGTCCCGCTACGTCCTGCCGGAAGGGTCCGGCGCCCACGACCTCACCCTGCCCACCCCGCAGATCCTGCTCTGCACGGCGGGCACCGTACGGGCCGGCGAACACGAACTCGCCCCCGGCCGCTCCGTCTTCGTCCCCGCGCACGAAAAGGCCGAAGTGTCCGGATCCGGCACGCTCTTCCGGGCCACCGTGCGCGTCTGACCCGCGCCCGACGGGGCATCCGGCACGTCGGGGCCCGCACGGGCTGCAACAATGGCGCATCGCAAAGGAGGGGCAAAGGCCGGTCACTCAACGGCCGCGCCCCACCGGCGCACCGACGCAGACGAAGCAGACGCAGACGAAGCGGACGCAGTCGAAAACAGATGCAGGCGAAGGGACAACGCGACACATGAGCGCGTCAGGCGGCACCAGGGCGATCGTGGCGGCACTGCTCGCCAACCTCTCGATCGCGGCAGCGAAATTCGTGGCGTTCCTCTTCAGCGGATCGTCATCGATGCTCGCCGAGTCCGTGCACTCCCTCGCCGACTCCGGCAACCAGGGCCTGCTGCTCCTGGGCGGCAAGCGCGCCCAGCGCCAAGCCACCCCGCAACACCCCTTCGGCTACGGCCGCGAGCGCTACATCTACGCCTTCCTCGTCTCCATCGTGCTCTTCTCGGTCGGCGGCATGTTCGCCCTCTACGAGGGCTACGAGAAGATCAAGCACCCGCACGAACTGGAGCACTGGTACTGGCCGGTGGGCGTCCTGGTTTTCGCGATCATCGCCGAGGGCTTCTCCTTCCGGACCGCCATCAAGGAGTCCAACCCGCTGCGCGGCAAGAAGTCCTGGAAGGAGTTCGTCCGCCACGCCAAGGCGCCCGAGCTGCCCGTCGTCCTCCTGGAGGACCTCGGCGCCCTGGTCGGCCTGATCCTCGCCCTCGGCGGCGTCGGCCTCGCCCTGCTCACCGGCGACGGCGTCTGGGACGGCGTCGGCACCCTGTGCATCGGCATCCTGCTCATCCTGATCGCGCTCGTCCTCGCCGTCGAGACCAAGTCCCTGCTCCTCGGCGAGGCCGCGGGCGTCGAGGCGGTCCAGCAGATCGAGTCCGCGCTCGTCGCCGGCGACACGGTCACCGGCGTCATCCACATGCGCACCCTCCACCTGGGCCCCGAGGAACTGCTCGTCGCCGCCAAGATCGCCGTCCGCCACGACGGCACGGCCACGGAAATCGCCTCCGCGATCGACGCCGCCGAGTCGCGCATCCGCGAGGCGGTCCCGATCGCCCGCGTCATCTACCTGGAACCGGACATCTACAGCGAGTCCGAGGCCGCCAAGGGCCCCGACCCCGAGGCGTCCCCCGGCGGCCCGAGCACCCCGCCCGCCGCCCACTGACCGAGGGGCCCCACCGTCCTCACCCTGCGTGAACGTCCGGAAGTGTGCGGAGGCGGACTGGGGACGGGGGCGCCCGCGGTGTAGCTTGGGACGGAGCCAGACGTCGCTGCTGATGGCGGTCGGGCGGTCCAGGACGGACCGGCCGAGGGAGAGAGGGCCTCCGACGGACTGCGCTGCGTGTACGCGGGCATGCCTGTGTCCTCTTCTGGGCACCCCTGTGTCCGCCGCCGCGCAGGTCAGCCGTACCCACCTCGACCCAACCCGAGGAGCAGCCCGTAATGACGACTGTCGACAACCGACAGGACTTCAAGGTCGCCGATCTCTCCCTGGCCGCGTTCGGCCGCAAGGAGATCACTCTCGCCGAGCACGAGATGCCGGGCCTGATGGCGATCCGCAAGGAGTACGCCGAGGCCCAGCCGCTCGCCGGCGCCCGCGTCACCGGCTCCCTGCACATGACCGTGCAGACCGCCGTGCTCATCGAGACCCTGGTCGCCCTCGGCGCCGAGGTCCGCTGGGCCTCCTGCAACATCTTCTCCACCCAGGACCACGCGGCCGCCGCCATCGCCGTCGGCCCGAACGGCACCCCCGACAACCCGCAGGGTGTCCCGGTCTTCGCCTGGAAGGGCGAGACCCTGGAGGAGTACTGGTGGTGCACGGAGCAGGCGCTGACCTGGCCGAACACCCCCACCGGCGGCCCGAACATGATCCTGGACGACGGCGGTGACGCCACCCTCCTCGTCCACAAGGGCGTCGAGTACGAGAAGGACGGCAAGGTCCCCTCGGTCGACACCGCCGAGTCCGACGAGCACCGCGTCGTCCTCGAACTCCTCACCCGCACGGTCAGCGAGAACCCGCAGAAGTGGACCCAGCTGGCGTCCGAGATCCGCGGCGTGACCGAGGAGACCACGACCGGCGTCCACCGCCTGTACGAGATGCACCGCGACGGCACCCTGCTGTTCCCGGCGATCAACGTCAACGACGCGGTCACCAAGTCGAAGTTCGACAACAAGTACGGCTGCCGCCACTCCCTGATCGACGGCATCAACCGCGCCACCGACGTGCTGATCGGCGGCAAGACCGCCGTCGTCTGCGGCTACGGCGACGTCGGCAAGGGCTGCGCGGAGTCCCTCCGCGGCCAGGGCGCCCGCGTGATCATCACCGAGATCGACCCGATCTGCGCCCTCCAGGCGGCGATGGACGGCTACCAGGTCACGACGCTGGACGAGGTCGTCGACAAGGCCGACATCTTCGTCACCACGACCGGCAACAAGGACATCATCATGGCCTCGGACATGGCCAAGATGAAGCACCAGGCCATCGTCGGCAACATCGGCCACTTCGACAACGAGATCGACATGGCCGGCCTCGCCAAGACCCCCGGCATCGTCAAGGACGAGGTCAAGCCGCAGGTCCACACCTGGACCTACCCCGACGGCAAGGTGCTCATCGTCCTCTCCGAGGGCCGCCTGCTGAACCTGGGCAACGCGACCGGCCACCCGTCGTTCGTGATGTCCAACTCCTTCGCGGACCAGACCCTGGCCCAGATCGAGCTGTTCACCAAGCCCGACGAGTACCCGACCGACGTCTACGTGCTGCCCAAGCACCTGGACGAGAAGGTCGCCCGGCTCCACCTGGACGCCCTCGGCGTCAAGCTGACCACGCTCCGCCCGGAGCAGGCCGAGTACATCGGCGTCAAGGTCGAGGGCCCCTACAAGGCGGACCACTACCGCTACTGAGTCACCGGTTCCTCCGAGGCAGGCCCCCGCACCCCCGTGCCGGGGGCCTGCCCCGTTGGCGCCACGTCCGCATCAGCGACCGGACCAGCCCGTCACCCTCCAGGACACCCATGCCCCGCGGCCGTTATTCGCTCCACGATCCGCACGATCACACCCCCCTCGCGGAAGAACACTTCCAGTGCGCCCCCGGCCCCTCCGGCTGGCGCTACGTCTCCCGGCTGACCACGCCCACCGGGGACCACCACGGCTCCGTCGACCTCGCCCTCGACGACCTCGGCCGCCCCATCCGCCTCGAACTCCACGCCGCCGACTGGCAGGTCCGCGGCGCCGCCATCGACGGCGTCACCTGGGTCCGTACCGACCCCACCGGAGCCCACGCCACCGAAGGCAATGCGCGCGCCCACGCCTTCACCGGCTCGTCCCCGGCCTTCCTCGTCGCCATCACCCGCCTCCTGCGCCTCACCCCCTCCGCATCAGCCACCCGCGTACGCCTCGTCGCCCTCACGGACCCGGTCCTCGCCCCCCGCACCGTGGACCAGTCCTGGGCCTTGCTGAACAGCGAAGCACACGCCACTGACAACGGGCCCCTCACCGTGGACGAATACAAGGTCACGGCCCTGGACACGGGCGAGCAGCACTCCGTGCACCTCGCCGGCGACGTCGTGCTCGCGGCCCCCGGCGTCGAGCTGGAGGATCTGGAGACACCCCCGTCCGTGTTCCCGTGAGCGGAGCCGGAGCCAGGTGCGGGGCGCGGGCTGCCCGTGCCTACGCCGGAGGCACGAACCCGGTGCCCGAGCGGCCGTCCGACGGCACTCCCCGCGCCACCTCGGGACGGCCACCCGGTGACACAGCCGGAGGCGGGGGAGTCGGCGGGGCAACCGGGGCGGGCGGCGGGGCAGCGGGCGAGGGGGCCACCGGCACCCCCGGCACGGACGCGGCGGTCCCGGCAGCCGTCTGAGCGCTCCCGAACGCCCGCCAGGCCTCCCGCGCCTGCCGCTCCTGCAACACCGCCGCCAGATACGCGGGCGGCGGAACCTCCCGCGGCGCCGGAGCGCCCGTACGGGCCGCCACATCGGCGGCGAGCCGGTCGGCCATGGCCCAGCCGACGCGCGGATCGAGCTGCCCCATCCGCGCCAGGTACTGACGGACGGCAAGCCACAGATCGTCGGGCACCGCGGACAGGTCGAGCCCCGAGAACCGCCCCTCCAGCCAGGGCGGAGGCGGCGGCATGAAGCCCGCCGACGCGGACGGCACCCGCTCCCGCACGACGAGCGTGCCCGCGAACACGTCGCCGAGCCGCCGCCCCCGCGCCGACACCAGTGAGGCGACACAGGCGACGACCCCGAGCGTCATGAGGATCTCGATCACCCCGATCAGGCCCCGCACCAGCGAGTGCCGGAACCGGATCGGCCCGCCGTCGTCCCGTACCACCCGCAGCCCGCACGCCATCTTGCCGAGCGACCGCCCGTGACTGAGCGTCTCCACGGCGATCGGTCCGCCCACCAGCACGAGGACGAACGTCGCGATCGACAGCGCGGTCTGCGCCGCCACGTCCAGGGACGAGGTGGACGCCACCAGCGCGATGGTCACCGCCACATAGACGGCCACGGCCACCGCCAGATCGAGCAGCACGGCCAGTGCCCTGCTGGGCAGCCTCGCGGGGCGCAGCTCCAGCGCCACCGCCTCGCCCGTCACCAGCTCGCTCACGCCCGCCGCCCTTCCCCTGACTGCCCCCGTCCCCGCCAGTCTGCCAAGCTGAGGACGCACCGCGCCGCAGTACGACAAGCTGATCCACGACGAGCCGCCGACGATAGCCGAGGAGCAGGCACACCGATGGACCTCGACGTCTTCGTCTCCGCCCACCGCGCGGAGTGGGACCGCCTCGACGCCCTCCTCCGCCGTAGGCGCCGGCTGACCGGTCCCGAGACCGACGAACTCGTCACCCTCTACCAGCGCGCGGCCACCCACCTGTCCCTGATCCAGTCGAGCGCCCCCGATCCCCAGCTGACAGGACGGCTCAGCCAACTGGTGGCCCGCGCGCGCAGTGCCGTGACCGGCACCCGACGCGCCTCCTGGCGCGACGTCACGCGATTCCTGACCCGGCAGTTCCCGGCGGCCGTCTACCGGGCCCGCCACTGGTGGGTCCCCACCGCCCTCCTGTCGACCGCTGTCGCGGCGCTCCTGGGCTGGTGGATCGGCACCCACCCGGAGGTGCAGTCCACCATCGCCGCCCCGAGCGAGCTGCGCGAGCTCACCCGTCCGGGCGGCCAGTACGAGACGTACTACTCGAGCAACCCGGCGGCCTCGTTCGCCGCCCAGGTGTGGACGAACAACGCCTGGGCCGCCGCGCTCTGCCTCATCCTGGGCGTCTTCCTGGGGCTGCCCGTCATCTGGATCCTCTTCCAGAACATGCTCAACCTCGGCGTGGGCGTCGGCCTGATGTCGTCGGCCGGCCGCCTCGACACCTTCCTCGGCCTGGTCCTGCCGCACGGTCTGCTCGAACTGACAGCGGTGTTCGTCGCCGCGGGCACAGGGCTGCGCCTGGGCTGGACCCTCATCGACCCGGGGCCTCGTACCCGCCGCATCGCCCTCGCGGAAGAGGGCAGGGCCGCCATCGGCATGGCGGTGGGCCTGGCCCTCGTCCTGTTCGTATCCGGCGCCATCGAAGGCTTCGTCACCCCGTCCGGCCTGCCCACCTGGGCCCGGATCACCATCGGAGTCGTCGCCGAGCTGGCCTTCCTCGCCTACGTCTACGTCCTGGGCGGCCGGGCCGTGCGCGCCGGCGACACGGGCGATGTCGAGGCGGCCGAACGCAGCGCCACCGTGCCAACGGCCGCCTGATGTGCATCCACCCCCGGCGAGCTGCTACTGTCCTCTTCGTTCCCGCCCGAGCCGTTGACACGGAGCGAGCGGGGAGGTAGATTCGAACAGTTGCCTGGAGATGGGTTCACCCCAGAGGGCGACAGTGAACATCTATCAGCTTCTCCGAATCACTGAATTCGACGAAGCGCTCTCCCGATGAATCGGAAAGAACGGCCGGCAAGAACGGCACGGAACTTCTGATAAAGTCGGAACCGCCGGAAAGGGAAACGCGAAAGCGGGAACCTGGAAGGCACCGAGGAAATCGGGTCGGAAAGATCTGATAGAGTCGGAAACGCAAGACCGAAGGGAAGCGCCCGGAGGAAAGCCCGAGAGGGTGAGTACAAA